>CAXTCO010000006.1:0-38090 GCA_964242255.1 uncultured Caulobacteraceae bacterium
GCCGGGACCCTTGCGGCCCCGCGCCCGCGCCGTCGCGCGCCCGCGCCCGTCCATGAGCCCGCCCGGTCTGCGCCGCCCGCGACTGCCGTGACGGACGGGCCGGGGGGCGAGGCGCTGCTGCACGCCTTCTGCGTCGGGGCGAAGCTGGACCCCTCCGCCCTCGCGAGCGACGATCCGGTCAGGACCATGGAGCGGTTGGGCGCGGTCTACCGCCACATGGTGCTGGGGCTCGGCGACATCATGGGCGAGCGCACCGCGCTGAAGAGCGAGTACAGGATGATCCGCACCGTGGTCCGCGCCGAGGACAACAACCCGTTCAAGTGGGCGCCGTCGCAGCGCGTGGCCGCCGAGCTGCTGCAGCCGGCGCCCGAGGGCTTCCTGGAGGGGCCGCAGGCCGTGGCCGAGTCGTTCGCGGACGTGAAGAAGCACCTCCTATGCATGCTGGCGGGCTTGCGGGCGGCGATGAACTCCACACTCGACCTTCTGGCTCCGACCAAGGTGGAGGAGGCGGTGAAGGACCAGCCGTTCGCCCTGAAGACGCGCGCCGCGGTGCTGTGGTCGGAATACAGCCGGCTCTACGCGCAGGTGCGCAGCGAGGCGCAGGACAGCGCCGACAGCCCCGCCAACCGCGAGTTCCGCGCCGCCTACGAGGCGCAGCTGGCCGAGCTGGACAGGATGTCGGGCCGCTGAGGCGGCCTGGTAGCGGGGGGCGGGTGCTGCGGAAGGCCGGATCAGCTAGTTCTCACGCCCGCCGGCTCCGCGCCGGCCGGGTGGGGCCGCACTGATGTCGAGCTACTGGGACAACAAGGTGCTGTGGGCGGAGGGCATGTTCCTGCGCACCCAGCACTTCCAGCAGTTCGAGCGCTATCTGGAGAAGATGGTGCGGGTGAACGCCCAGGCGCTGCGGCCCCTGTCCTGGGGCTTCACCGGGCTGGAGGTCGACGCGGCCCTGTTGCGCACGGGCGTGTTCGCCATCACCCGCGCGACCGGCCTCCTGCCCGACGGCACCGCCTTCGACGTTCCGGGCGACGACGACCACCCGACGCCGCTGGCGGTGCCCTCCGACCTGCGCGACGCCGTGGTCAGCCTGGCCTTGCCCGTGCGCCGGCAGGGTGTCGCCGAGGCGCGGCTGGAGCGCGACGGCGACCAAGCGGTGCGCTGGATCGGCCAGTCCGCCGAGGTGCCGGACGCCCTGGCCGGCGCCGGCGCCCCGGCCGACCTGATGGTCGGCAAGCTCGACCTGCGCCTGCTGCACGACCGCCAGGAGCTGGCGGGCTATGTCACCCTGCCCGTGGCCCGGCTGGTGGAGAAGGGGCTGGACGGGGCGGTGACGCTCGACGGGGCCTTCTCGCCCACGGTGCTGGACGTGGCGGCCTCGCCGCCCCTGCGCTCGGCCCTGGCGGAGATCCGCGGCCTGCTGCAGCACCGGGCGGCGGCCATCGCGGCGCGCCTGTCGAGCCCCGGCGGCAAGGGCAGCGCGGAGGTCACCGACTTCATCGTGCTGATGCTGTGCAACCGCAACGACATGGTGCTGCGCCACCTGTCGTCCATGCCGGCGCTGCATCCCGAGCGGCTGTACGAGGCCTTCTCCGCGCTCGCCGGCGAGCTCTCCACCATCACCGACACGGCCACCAACCGGCCGCCCAAGCTGCCGCCCTACCGCCACGTCGACCTGCAGGCCACCTTCGAGCCCCTGCTCGCCTTCCTGCGCGAGGCGCTGAGCGCCGTGTTCGAGCAGACGGCGGTGTCCATCCCGCTGGAGGAGCGCGCCTACAACATCCGCGTGGCGCGCGTCACCGACCGGTCGCTGTTCACCGACTGCGTGTTCGTGCTGGCGGCCCGCGCGTCGATCGACCCGGAGACCCTGCGCGCCAACCTGCCCAAGCGCACCACCGTCGGCCCCGTGGAGCGCATCCGCGATCTGGTGAACCTGCAGCTGGGCGGCGCGCCCATCCGCGCCCTGCCGACCGAACCGCGGCAGATCCCGTTCCGGGCGGGCATGGTCTACTTCGAGATCAACGCCGCGTCCGAGGACTGGAAGATGGTCGAGCGGTCCGGCGGCGCGGCCCTGCACGTCTCGGGCGACGTGCCCGACCTCGCCCTGGAGATGTGGGCGATCCGGGGGCGGCTGCGGTGAGCGGCAAGGACCCCTTCAGCTTCGACGGGGAGGACGAAGGCGAGCGCACCGTCATCCGCCCCGCCCCCGCCCCCGGCGCTGTGCGCGGCGGCGGCTTCGGCCGTGCGGACGAGGACGACCCGACGCTGGTGGGCGCGCGGCGGGGCGGGGACGCCGATCCCTTTGCTCCGCCGCCCGCCAGGGGACGCTCGCCGCGCCGCTCGGCCGGCGCCGCGTCCGCCGCCCCGGCGCGGCCGGTCTCCGACGCGCCCATCGCGGGGGTCGACGGGGCCAATCCGCTGATCAACGCGGGGAGCCGCCTGATCGCCCTGGCCAACGCCCTGCGCGCCGAGACCCGCTACGACGACGTGCCGCGTCTGCGCCAGGAGGTGGTGGAGGAGCTCCGCGGCTTCCAGCTGCAGTGTCGCGAGGCGGGTTCCGGCGACGACGAGGTGCGCTACGGACACTACGCCCTCTGCGCGCTGCTGGACGAGGTGATCCTGTCCACGCCGTGGGGGGCCAAGAGCGCGTGGGCGCGGCAGACGCTGGTGGCCACCTTCCACAACGAGGTCGTCTCAGGCGACCGCATGTTCGAGATCGCCGAGTCGCTGGAGCAGCGCCCCAACCGCGCGCCCGACCTCTTGGAGCTGATCTACTACTGCATCTCCTTCGGCTTCGAGGGGCGGATGCGGCTGGACCGGCAGGGCGCGAGCCGGCTGTTCCAGATGCGCGAGCGGATCTTCGCCGCCCTGCGCAACGTGCGCGGCCCCTTCGAGCGCGGCCTGTCGCCCGACTGGCGGGGGGAGGACGCGGCCTACCAGGCCCTGGCGCGCCAGGCGCCGCTGTGGGTCTACGCCGCAGGCTTCGCCGTGCTGGCGCTGCTGATCTACACCGCCTTCCTGCTGGCGCTCTCCGCGGCGGGGTTTAAGGCGGTGCGTCCGCTGGCCGGGATCTACGCCGCGGGCCCGGCGCGGCTGAACCGCAACGCGCCGCCGCCGCCCAGCGACACCCGCCTGTTCGACACTGTGCTGGGCATCCTCAAGCCCGACATCGACGCGGGCCGGGTGGCGGTCACCGACGGACCCGACGCGGTGCTGGTGCGGCTGAAGGACAAGGGGCTGTTCGCCTCCGGCTCCGCCGACCTCGACGCCGGCTACGCCGGCACCCTGGAGCGGGTGGCCAAGGCCATCGGCCTGACGGTGGGCGACGTGCCGGTGACGGGCCACACGGACGACAAGCCCGTGCGCTCCCTCCGCTTCCCGTCCAACCAGGCCCTGTCGGAGGCCCGGGCGCAGACGGTGACGGGCGAGCTGGTCGCCGACGGCGCGGCCAAGGACCGCCTCAAGGCGTCCGGGCTCGGCGAGACCCAGCCCGTCGGCCCCAACACAGACGAGGCGGGCCGGCGCCAGAACCGCCGGGTGGAGGTGTCCATCCCCAAGACCTACGCGCCGACCGCCGGCGCCGCGAGGATCATGTGAACCTCTCGGCCGTGCTTCCCGCGGGCGTGAACCTGCCGCAGCTGCGCGCGCCGCCGCGCTGGCTGTTCGTGGCGCTGGGCGTGGCGCTGGTGGCGCTCTTGATCTGGATCGCGGGGCCGCTGGTCGCCATCGCGGGGCACGCTCCGTTGGCCAAGCCGATCCCGCGGCTGGTGGCGATCGCCGTCCTGGTGCTGGGTGTGGCCCTGTGGTTCTGGATCAAGCGTCTGCGCTCCAAGCGCGCCAACTCGGCCATGATCAGCGCCCTGGCCGCCGCGCCGGATGCGGGCGCCGCCCCGCCCGCGCCTGATCTCTCCGCCGCGGACGTCAAGGCCATGGAGGAGCGCGCGGCCAAGGCGCTGGAGATGATGCGCGGCCAGCGCGTCGGCGCGCAGCGCGAGTTCGTCTACGAGCTGCCCTGGTACGTCATCATCGGCCCGCCGGGCGCGGGCAAGACCACGGCTCTGCGCAACTGCGGCCTGCACTTCCCCGCCGCGCAGGAGCGGGACGCCTCGCCGGTGCGCGGCATCGGCGGCACCCGCACGGCCGACTGGTGGTTCACCGACCGCGCGGTGCTGATCGACACCGCCGGGCGCTACACCACCCAGGACAGCGACGAGGCGGTGGACGCCAAGGCGTGGCTGGGTTTCCTCGACATCCTCAAGCGCTACCGGCCGCGCCAGCCGCTGACGGGGGTGATCGTGGCCCTGCCGGCGCCCGACCTCCTGGCCGCCGACGAGGGAGAGGTGCTGGCCCACGCCCGCGCGGTGCGGGCGCGCATCAACGAGATCGCCCAGCGCTTCGGCGTGCGCACGCCCGTCTACCTGCTGCTCACCAAGATGGACCTGCTGGCCGGGTTCACCGAGTTCTTCGACGACATGGACGCCACCGCCCGCGAGCAGGTTTGGGGCCACACCTTCCCGCTGCTGACGGAGGCGGGCGCCCCCGCGCAGGGCGTGGGCGGCGCCGGCGAGGCCGTGGACGCCCTGGTCCGCCGGCTGGACGCCCGGCTGCTCACCCGCGTGCAGGCCGAGCGCGACATGGAGCGACGCGGCCTGATCTTCGGCTTCCCCCAGCAGGTCGCGGCCCTGCGCGCGCCGCTGCTGCCGCTCCTTGAGACCATCGCCCGCGAGACCCGGTTCGAGCCGCCGCCCCTGGTGCGCGGCGTCTACTTCACCAGCGGCACGCAGTTCGGCCGTCCCATCGACCGGCTCCTGGCCTCCCTGTCGGCCAAGTTCGGCGTGTCGGCGACCGCCGTGGGCGGCGCGGTGGGCAAGGGCCGCAGCTACTTCCTGCAGGACCTGCTCAACAAGGTCATGTTCCCCGAGGCGGCGCTGGCGGGGCGCGACCCCCTCACCGAACGCCGCCGCCGCACCTTGCGGCTCGCCATCCTGGGCGCCGGGGCGGCCCTCACGGTGCTGCTCTCCCTCGGCTGGCTGGTCGGCTACCTGGGCGACATGCGGCTGATCCACCTCCTGGCGGAGCGCTCGGCCAAGCTGAACGAGGACGTGCGCGGCCTGCCCGGCGGCGACGTGAGCGACAGCGATCTCGCCGGCGTGCTGCCGGTGCTGGACGAGGCGCGGGCGCTGCCGTTCGGCTCCGCCGCGCCCAAGGGCGTCAGCTCGCCCGGCTTCTCCTTCGGCGTGGGCCGCAAGGGGGCGATCCGCCCGCAGGTGGACGGCGCCTACCGCAACCTGCTCAACCGGCTGATGCTCCCGCGGCTGATCCTCGGCGTCGAGGACCGGCTGCGCACCCTGCTCAAGACGCCCGACGCGCCGGGCGTCGACACGCGCACGGAGGCCTACGGCCTTCTGCGCATCTACCTGATGCTCGGCCGCAACGCCGGCGCGCCCCTTGAGCGCGGCCAGATCCAGGCCTGGTTCGCCGAGAGCTGGTCGCAGAGCCTGCCCGGGCAGGAGGACGACCTCATGCGCGCCGCTTTGGCCGCGCACCTGGCCAGCCTCCTGGCCTCGCCGCTCGCCCCGCCGACGCTCGACAACGGCCTGATCGTGGCCGCGCGCGAGCACGTCGGCAGCCTTTCCCCCGGCGAGCGCGCCTACAGCCGCCTTCTGGACGACGGGGGCCTGACGGGGCTCGCACCCTACACCCTGCTGGACGCGCCGGGCGTGGGCTCCTCCGGCCTGTTCCAGTTCCGCTCGGGCAAACCCCTGTCGGCCGGCGTGCCCGGCATGTTCCGCCACGGCGCCTTCTACGGGCCCGTGCTGGCCGCCATCGGCAAGGCCGCCGCCGCCTCCGCCGACGACGGCTGGGTGCTCGGCCGCCCCTCTGAGGGCACGCCCCTGAGCGAGACGGGTCGGGTGAAGGACGGCGTCCTGGTCGCCTACCTGCAGGACTTCACCAAGCACTGGGACGCCTTCATCGAGGACGTGGGCGTCAGCGGCCGCTACCCGCCCGACGAGCGCATCCGCCGCGCCCTCCAGCCGCCCTCGCCCGTGAAGCTCCTGATCGAGTCCCTGGCCGCCGAGACCAACCTCACGCCGCCCGGTGCGCCGGGAAGGACGGGGTTGGCGGGCGCGGTGCTGCGCACCTCGTCCTTGTTCTCGCGACGGATCTACAGCGGCATGAACCGCGCCCGTCAGATCGAGCAGGTCAACGCGGGCCAGCCGCCCTCGCCGCCCGGACCCCTGGACGAGGTGATCGAGCACTACCGCTGGCTGCGCGAACTCACGCCCGGCGCCAGCGGCCCCTCGCCCATCGACGACGCCCTGGAGGCGCTGAAGGAGGTGGCCGACTCGACCGGCGCGGCCAAGGCGGCGGCGAGCATGGGCGACCCCGTGCTGCAGCACGAGAAGACCGGCTCGGCCATGGCGGCCACCAGCAAGCTGCAGCAGGTGACCCACGCCCTGCCGCCGGCGGCCGGCGGTCTGTTCACCGGCTTCGTCACCTCCAGCACCCAATCGCTCAACCAGGGCGCGCGTCAGTCCATCGAGCAGCAGTACGCCACGCAGATCCTGCCGCAGTGCAAGACGGTGCTGGCGCAGGGCTTCCCGTTCTCGGGCTCCGCGCACCAAGTGTCCATCGACGACTTCAGCCGGCTGCTGCGACCTGGCGGCCTGCTGGACCAGTTCCAGACCGCCAACCTCAACGGCCAGATCGACACGACCGGGCGCGACTGGGGCCTGTCCGCCTCCGGCCGTGCGCTGGGGCTCGATCTCGCGGGCGTGCGCGAGCTGCAGAAGGCCGACCGCATCCGCCAGGCCTTCTTCAAGCCTGGCGACGTGCGGCCCAACGTGCGCTTCCTGCTGGAGCCCGTGGGCCCCGGCGCGGGCGCCTCGACGGTGACGCTGACGGTGGACGGCGTGCCCGCCGCCTTCGGCGGGGTGGACCGCAAGCCGGTGGAGCTGCACTGGCCCGGCCCCAGCCCCGGCGTGTCGCTCAGCTTCCAGGACAAGCCGGGCGCCGCGCCCACCGTGCGCACCTGGACGGGCGACTTCGCCTTCCTGCAGATGCTGCGCGAGGCGCGGGTGAGCGCGACGGGCTCCACCACCGCCACCTTCCAGATCGGCGCGGGCGCCTCGACGGCCACCTTCCGCCTGCGCGTGGAGAACACGACGGTCGACCCGTTCCTGCTGCCCGAGCTCAAGACTTACTCTTGCCCGGCCAAGCTGTGAGCGGCGTCGCACGCCCCCCCTGCGGCCTGTTCGGCAAGACGCCGGACGCGGGCGACTTTCGGCGCGTCAACCTGGCGAGCGACCTGACGGCGGTGCTGGACGGCTGGATCGAGGTCGAACTCGGCCGCCTGCCCGCCGACGCCCGGGACGGCGCAGAGGGGCCGGCCTGGCGGTTCGTGGCCACGGCGGGCGTGGCGGGCGTCCTGCCTCTGGCCGGAGTGGCCGCGCCCAGCCGAGACCGGGTCGGCCGCAACTTCCCCTGCCTGGTGCTCGCCCCGCTCGCCGCCCTGGACGCGGAGGCGGCGGTGGCCTGCACGCCCTGGTTCGACGCGGCGGAGAGCGTGCTGCAGGCCGCCCGCCTGGGCGGACAGGAGCGGGACGCGCTGAGCGCGGACCTCGCCGACCTGGGCGCCCCCGAGGAGGACGACCTCGACATGCTGAGCCTGCGCGGCCGCTCCACCGACGACGGCCTGTTCCTCGATGTGCGAAGCGGGCCCGACGGCCGCGCGGTGACGCTGCAGGCGGTGCTGGCCGCGGTGCCCCTGCCGCAGGGCTCCAGCCTGTGGTGGCGCCACACCGCCTCAGGGGTGAAGGCGCTGGTCGCGCCCGGTCTGCCCGCGGGTCTCGCCTTCACCGCCCTGTTCGCCCCGGAGCCCGCGTCGGAGCCCTCCGACGCATCGACCCTGAGCGCAAACGCAACGTCCCGCGGGGAAGCGCGGCCATGACGACCGGCGCGCGCCTCACCTTCGACTCCGCCGCTCGCACCCACGTGGGGAAGGTGCGCAAGCTGAACGAGGACGCCTTCTGCGACCGTAACGAGCTCGGCCTCTGGGCGGTGGCGGACGGCATGGGCGGCCACCAGGCGGGTGACGTCGCCAGCGGCCTCATCGTGGACGCGCTGGAGCGCGTGGACGACGTGTCTTCCGGCTACGCGTTGCTGGAGGACGTGCGCCAGAGCATCCAGCGCGTGAACCGCACCCTGATCGCCCGCGCCGCCGTGATGGCGCCCGGCACGCTGATCGGCTCCACCCTGGTCGCCCTGGTGGTCTACGCCGATTACTACGCGTGCCTGTGGGCGGGCGACAGCCGCGCCTACCTGCTGCGCGACGGGCGGTTGGAGCAGATCACGCGCGACCACAGCCGCAAGCAGGAGCTGATCGACTCCGGCTCGCTCTCCCGCCTGGAGGCGCGCAGCTACACGCGCTCGAACGTGATCACCCGCGCCGTGGGCGTCAGCGACCGCCTGGCTTTGGACATGCAGCAGGGAGCCCTGCAGGTGGACGACGTCTTCCTGCTCTGCTCGGACGGACTGACCGGCGCGTTGGACGACCGCACCATCGCCGCCATCCTCGATCAGCCCTCCCTCCAGGCCGCGGCCGACACCCTGATCGCGCGCACGCTGGAGCAGGGCGCGCGCGACAACGTCACCGTGGTGCTGGTCCGCTGCGTGGAGGCGGCGGACAGCACGCTGGACCAGCGCCGGTAGATCGCCGCCCGAGACCGCGACGTCGGCTAGCGCGGGGCGTGCTGAAGGCGCGTGGCGCGTTCCAGATCGGCCTTGATGGGCGCGCTGTCGGGATCAAGCTCCGCCGCCTGGGTCAGGAGCGCGACCGCGCGGTCCACGTCGCCCTTGTTCATCTGCAGCAGGGCGCCGCTGCGCAGGGCGGCGGCCTTGGCCGGGTCACGGGGGGGCGGCGCGGGCTTGGGCGGCGGCGCGGGGTTCGGGGCCTCGCTGGGCTTGGGCGTTTCGACCGGCTTCGGCGGCTCGGCGGCCTTGACCGTCTCGTCCGCCCCCGCCTTCTCCGGCGACGACGTCTCGGCCGAGGCCTTCTCCGGCGAGGTTTTCGGCGCCTCGGACCTCGGCTTCCCACCGGCGGGTCGCATCGAGGCCGGCTCGCGGCCACGCGGACGATCTCGACGGTAGGCGGGCGCGCGGCGTTCGCTCGGCTTCTGCGCGGGGGTGCCGGGGATGCGGATCGTCTGCCCCGCCTTCGGCTGGGCGGGGAGGGTCATGTCGTTGTAGCGCGCGAGCGCGTAGGCCAGGCCGCGGTCGTTCAGGTAACTTTCCGCCAGGCCGGCGAAGGTGTCCCCCTCCTTGGTGGCGACCTCGTAATTGATGTCGCCCAGCAAGGCCTTTGCGTCCTCCTCCGTCTCCCGCAGCAGGATCGCCGCCTCGCGGTTTTCCGGTTGCTCGGCTGCGAGCGCCTGCGCCTCCGCCTTGGCCGGCGCCACTTCGCCCGCCTCCAGTTCGTCCATGATCTTCTTCTGACGGGCCGAGGTCTGCGCATCCACGGGGGCGGGGCTCGGCAGCGGCGGCGGCGGCGACGTGGCGCACCCCGAAACCAAGACAAGGGACAACGCCGCGCCGGACAGTCTGATGTTCATGTCGAAACTCCCCCTGGGCGAGGGGTATCAAGCTTGAGTGCAGGGGGGAAGCAGACTGCTCGGGCCGCGCGAAACGCGTTCCCGGCGACGCTCGATCCGCCGTATGCTGTCTCGCGGGCCGACGCGCTCCGCACCGCCCCGACGGCGACGAGACCACTGATGCCTGACACTCCACCGCGCTTCCACTTCAACGAGGGCTCCCTGCCGTTGGACGCGCCCGGCGTTTGGGAAGACAGGACCATCCACGTTTTGCGCCTGCCGGGCGACGGTCACGCGGCCACGAGCCTGACCATCACCCGTGAGGTTCTGCCCCTTGGCTTGGAGCTCGAGGCCTACGTTCTCGCCGAGACCGAGCGGTTGAAGGCGACCCTGCCCGAATTCGTCTTGGTGGATCGCGTGCCCATGCCCTGGCGGGATGGGCGGGGCGAGGCGCTCCTGACCCGCTGGCGCTCCTCGGAGGGCGTCATGGATCAGATCGTCGCCTGCCGGCGCGTGGACGAGCGGCGGCTGTTGGTCTTCACCGCCACGCATCCCAAACCCATGCCGGGCTCCACCTACGAGGCGCTGATGGGCGCGATTGCGGACTTCCAGCCGCGACCAGCTTCCGGACGGCCGCCTGAGTGACTTCGAAGCTGGGAGCGCTGGACCCAGGGCTCTGTTATCTGCGCTTATCTAAGCGCCCTGAGCGTGACATGACACCGGTCGGAGGCTCGCCCGGACCCGGCCGGCCTCCGGTGGCGAACAGGCCGGCCGACACGGCGCTGGTCGATCAGCAGCTGAAGGCGCTGGCCGATCTCCAGCTCGTCGCAGCCGCCCCGGGCGGCGCGGCGCAGCTCTCTCAGGCGGCCTGAACCCCCCCTTGGCGCTGGCCGAGGCGGTGAGAGGCTGGGCTTCCGACCGGGCGGCCGCGATCGCCGGCTTCCAGCGTCTGACGGGCGCCGCGGACGGCGCGGAAGCGGGCGGGACCGTCACCCCTCCGGCCGGACCTGGAGGAGCCTGTTCACGTACGGGCAGATGGCGCTGGGGCTGGAGGCGCTGCGGAGCCGCGCGGTCGATCCTAAGGACTACGTCTACACGGGCGCGTTCGACATCCAGAAGTTCGGACGCGAGATCACCACCAGGATCCGGGCCGCACCCAAGAGCATCGCCGGCCGGTTCAACGCCCTGGCGATCCCCGATGCGCAGCGCCTGCTCGGCTCGATGGCGGCGGACCCTTACATCATCGACATCTGTTGGATGGCGTACATGCTGGCCACCGCCTTCTGGGAGACGACCTCGCGGACCTGGGTCGAGACGCCCGTCCTGGACAGGGGCGGCCGACCGGTGCTCGCCCCCGACAAGACGCCGCTGACGCGCCGGAGCCATCCCTGGCTCATGGCCATGCGTCCCGTCGATGAGGAAGGCCTGGGCGCGGGCCGGAACTACGAACTGCCGGTCAAGGTCACGCAGCTGAAGGACGGATCGGTCCAGATCGTCGAGCAGGACGGCGACGTCTTCAGCATAGATCGATCAGGCAAGTACAAGGCGAGCACGGCGGGCGGCGTCCCCGGCGCGTCGCCATCGGCCAAGCCTGACGGCGCCTACGCTGCGGATGGCGGGAAAGCCCTCGCCGACTACGGTCGCGGCTACGTCCAGCTGACATGGTGGTACAACTACGCCACCTCGGGCGTCGCCATCGGCAGAGGGCTTGACCTTCTTCTCGACCCCGAGCTCGCGAAGGACCCGGCGACCGCCTACAAGCTGATGGCCTACGGGATGCGGACCGGGCGCGGCTTGGCCAACGGGCACATGCTTCAGCACTACTTCACGGTCCGTTCAAGGACTACGCGGGGGCACGCGCCATGGTGAACAGTCGCGATCCTCACATCGAGATCGTGCAGGCGGCGGAACTGTTCGAGGCGGCGCTGCTCGCGTGCCGGCCATGACCAGGACGACGCGCCGTCTTTTCGGGATCGCCGCTATGGCTCTCGCGCCGGCGGCGCCTGCAGCGGCGGCGCCCCCCGGTTTCCCCGTCGGGTCGTTCCGGGTGGTCCGCGCCGCGGACCTGTACGACCAGACCCCTGCGGCTTACCGCGACGAAGACCCGCGCCTGGTGGGGCGCGCGGTCACGCTCTCGGAGAACGCGGCCAGCATCGCGTTCGGGCACGGCGACTGCCCGCGCGTGGTGGTCCATGCAGCCCCCGCACCCGCCCGAGCGCCGCCCCGGCGCCCCCGACGGCCGCACCCTGCAGGCCGTCTACCGCGGCCTGGGCGTGGACATCACGCGAGCCGGCCCGGCCTTTTCCCTGTCGTGCGCCGCGGCGGGCGCGGACGCCCGCAGGGGCGAGGCCTGGAACGGCGCCGCCCTGTTCCAACGGGCGACGGGCCGCTGCGGATGGGCGTGCCTTCCGACGTGGCGGGCGCGCGCGACCAGGCGCTGGCGCGGACTTGGTCGGCGGCCTTCCACGCCTATCCCGACCGGCCCGACGGCGTGCTCTACCCCTCGCGGTTGAACGAGGAGCGCTGCCTGGCGGTCTACGATCGCGCGCTGGGCGCGCTCGAGGCGGCCTCTACGCCGCCTCTGCTGGACCGCCGCACGGAGTTGGCGGCGATCCTCGACGAGCTGGAGATCGCGCTGCGCTGAGCTCACGGCCACCCCGCCCTACACCCCGCAAGGCCCGTGCAATCGTTGCCGAAGAGGTCGGCCTGGCCGCGATCGGCCGCGGTGGAGAGGTCCACCTCGCCGAGCGGCAGGGCGGAGCGGTGGAGGAACACCTCCCCGCGTATGCCGCGCACGTGCGGATGGCGCCGTCGACCAGGACGGCGTCGGCCCGGGCCTCCGAGTCGTCGCGCCGGAGCTGACGCCAGAGCGCGTCGGAGTGGAAGGGGCGGCCGATGCAGCTGCTTTGGGCGGCTCGGGGTAGTCGCGCCGCCGCAGCCAGTCCAGGCGGTCCCGGCGCTTCATCCGCTGCTCGATCAACGGCCAGCGGTGCCGCTGCCAGAGCTCGAAGCTCGGCTTGATGCGGATCACCTCATCGAACGAGATGCCGATCCACTGCTCGACGACGGGCCACGAGCTCCTCGCGGGCGTAGCCGGCCGAGCCGAAGCCGTGGCTGAGATCGCGGCCGAGCCGGTGCGGAGCGCCGGTCCAGTGGCCGAGCTCGTGCAGGCAGGTCCGGCGCCAGTTGATCGGCTCGAAGAAGGCTTCGGGCCGTGGCAGCTGGATGTAGTCGACGCCGGGCGCGTAAAACGCCCGCTCGCCGCCGAGACGCAGGTCCGCGCCGGAGCGGCGGATGAGCGTCTCCACCTCGGGGCGGATCAGCCTTCGGCCACCGGCGCGGGCGCCGTGGCGAGGTCGGCCGGCAGGCCGTCGCACCGATCGACGCAGAAGACGGTGAACCGCTTGAGAAAGGCGACCGCGCGCGGGTCGTCGCCGCTCTCGCGGGCCCGTCGCCGCTCGTCCTCGGGGGTGAAGCGGTCGGCGTGGACGACGGTCACCCCGCGCTCGCCGCGCCGGACGGCGCAGCCGAGCGCCTGCGCCTGCGCCTGTCGGAAGGTGAGCCACGCCTGGCGGCTATACTCTCGCGCCACCACCGCGCCCCAGAGGATCAGCACGTTGACGCCCGAGTAGCGGCGCCCGGTGGCGGCGTTGTGCGGCAGCGCAAAGGGGGCGGGGACGTCGGAACGTCCCCAGGGCACGCAGCCGGCCTCCATCTCGGCGATGATCCGGCGGGTGATTTCTTGGTAGAGGTTGACCCGAGCGCGCTCGTCGGCCGGGCGGGGAAGGGGAGGCCCGCCATACCCTGCTGGGACGGCTTCTTCGCGCCCGCGCCCTGCGCGCCGCCGGGTCGGCCGCGGCGCCCCCGATCGAGCCTCAGTCGCGCCGGGCGTCTTCGAGCAGGGCCTCGTTCTTCGACAGCCACACAGCACGCTCGCGTCCCTGCGCCATGTTGTCGGCGATGATGGCCGCGATCTCGCGGCCCTTGCCGCATCCCGTGCCGTCACCGAGGAACGAGCCCCGGCGGAGACGCACGGCGCCGGGGTGGTCGTCCTTCACCAGCTCGACTTGGTGCGGCGTCGGCCCGAGCACCCAGGCGCCGGGCAGATGCTGGGCGTGCGCCTCGCCCGCGTAGATCACGGTCTCGAGCTGGGCGTCGGAGACCAGGAGGTCGTCCACCACCGTCACCGGCAGGAGCGGCCGGTAGGTCGGCGCCGGCGGCGAGACGGACGCCATCGGACCCGACTCCACGAGCGGGGAGGGTGAGGCGCGCTATGGGCCAAGCGCACCCGGCCGAGCCTGTAGGACTGGTAGAGCCCGACGTCGTGACCCTCTCCCGACCAGGCGCAGGTGGAGCAGGCGAGCGGGGCCGCGGTGGACAGGAACGCCAGCCGCTTGGATGGACGGCCTGACCGCGGGCCCGCGGCGTCAGCAGCGCCGCGGGCGCGGCGACCCTGAAAGCCCTCGGCCGGGCCGTGGGGCGATGCTCGACGGCCGCCGCGGCCGACGCCGCTTTCTCGCTGCAGCTTGCGAGCTGCCCGGTAGCCGATTGGGCTTCGATGTAAATCCGCTCGCCTGCCTGCGTTGGTCCTTCCAGGCGAGCGTTCTCGCGTCTCGGACCTGCACCTTGAAGTAGGGGTAAGCGTGACCTTTGCCGGGGTGGGACGGCACGCGAACACTCCGCCGATTGATGGCTTCCAGATTCTTAGACGAACGGGGCCCCGTAAGCCATGCAAGTGCATGCTCGCTTTCGCCGGGTCGCTCGCAGGCCGGCAGAGCGATCCGACGATCAGCCGTGCGCGGCGGAGCTGGACGTCTGTCGGTATGGGAGTAGAGGCTCCACATCGCCGAGGACGCGAGGTGAGGGGCAGGGTACGGCCGGGTCGTCGCTCTCCGCACGTTACGGAGCCGCCGGCGAGGAAAGCCGTGGCGATCCCGCTCGACACGGCCTGGGTGGCCCATGCCGCAACCAGCCTCTCAGCGAACCCCGCGACACGATCGCGATGCGAGACCGCTCCTTTGTCTTGTTGAGTTCCGCCTCGGGAGTGGCATCGCGTTCTCCGGCGCGCGCGGTCGTGGCGGTGGTGCGAGGACGCAACCGGCCTGCGACGCTGTCTACAGCGGGTAAGCGTGGGCTGCGACAGAGGCGGTCGCACAGCCGTCCCATGCCCTTGTCCTTTACTTAGGGGCTGCGGGATCATGGGTCTGGATCGAGAGGAGCGTTCGCGTAAGCTGCTTCTCTACACGGGCCGGCGAACCGCCCTGAACCCCGAGCTCGACGACGCGCTCAACGGCGTTTCACGTCGGCTGTTCGGCCTCGTCCGCGCGGAGACCGAGTACGACCCGCCTCCCTACTACTGGGATCTGGGTGGGGACGATCCCGAGCGATGGCGCATCGACGGCCTGATCGATGAATTCGAGCGTCAGCTCAAGGCGGCGCATCTTCCGGAGCCCGAGGCGCTGCAGCACCTGCAGGCGCTGGGTGTCAGCTTCCACGGGCCGATGGGTGAGGCTCTCCATGGCCTTCGCCACTTCGATCGGCAGGCTGAGCTGGCCGCGCTCGGCCTTAAGGGATCGCTGCCGGAGCCCGTCGAGGTCAACCACGACGCCCTGAGCACCAAGCTCGAGGACGAAGCCAGGCGATGGAAGACGACCAGAAGCCGGGCCTGATGGCGCCTGGGTCGAATCCTCTGGCGGCCGCTTTGTGGGAGGCACACCACCCAGCCGACCCGCCGCACGCTCTCCCCTGACGTCGTGACCACGGCGCGCGTCGAAGCCGAACGGCGGCTAGCTTCAGGCCGGCTGCCGGTGAGCGTCCAAAAGCCGCACGGACCTGAATGTCTGGAAGTGGCGTAACTCAGACGCATGAGGCGTCACCGCTCAGTGTAGATGACTATAAATCCACTAAGCCGCTGCTGTCTGCCCTGCTCCTCTAAGACTGAGACGAGATGAGCTCCTCACGAAGCTCCTATACGGCTCTCCGCTAGCGCGCGCCGCCAATCGGATTGGCTCAAGTCAGAACACTCATCATCCAGAAATCTCAGAACGGTTCCAGCGGGGTTCATCTCTTCGGGCTTTGTAGGCGTAGCGAATGTGTGAGTTCGGTCGGGAGAGTGGATGTCGTAGAGGGTGAGCTTACCTTGCAAGTGCGGCGCAAGATTACCCATATCTTTCCAGTGGACGAGAGTTGAGCCCTTGGGCGTCACAATGACGGCTACGCACGTCTCTCGCGGCTGGGCCTCCAAAACGCGTTGCCCGTCGAAGGTGGCGTGTGACTCGCGAAGATTGCGCGTCACCACCGACATGTACTGATGGTAACTCACAACCGAGTTCGCCGCAGCGGCTGCAGTGACTGCCGTAGCGGAAATCAGGGCGGACAGGTACGGCGTCTTCAAGGTCACTCCCTACTTTCTATGATGGTGTGGCCGCGCAGGCGGGTTCCAATCATAGTTGCCGTAGCTAATCGACGTCTCCATACCAGTCAAACTTCTGGTCACGGCACAGGCGAAGGTGGCTCTCAGGGCCGCGACTTCGCCAGACCTGGCCTCCGCCTGCGAGCGCGTTGGGTCGATATCCAGCAGTGGCGCGCTCGGGCGACTCTTTTGCGGATAAGGAACAAAAATCCAACAACGGGTGCGTGGGTCAGCAGGGCGGTGGCGGAACGTCCAGTTATCGGCCCGGCGCTGGCGACGGCTGCCGACCCTAAGCGGACACGCCCCTTTGAAGGCGAGCTGCGTTCGCAGCTAGTCGGTGCCAAATGCCCAGCCGGTCGGTGATTTGCCAGTGCCCCGAGAGCTTGTCGTCGGCGGTGAACGAATAGGTGGTCGCTCCGGACATGCGGACCGTCTCGCCGGTCGCCGGAAAGCCCGGGACGTCGCCCAGGTGGGTCGCCCGCCAGAGCCACGTCATTGCGACCGCGTCCCCGTCCGCGCACAGGCGCTGGATGTCGAACTTCTGGTCGGGGAACGGGGCCCGCGACAGGCGGACGCGCTCCTTGTAGCCATCCACGCCCAGTGTGCGCTCCCCACGGATCGCCTGGGTCGTGGTGGATCGTGTAAGCCTCGGCGAGGTAATGCTCGGCCGCTTGGGCGTCCCTCAGGTCCCACACCTCTCGGATGAAGCTCTCCAGCGCGGCCTTCAAACGTTCGGCTTTTACAAATCTCTCTCCTGCAGGGACGGCGCTTGCACGCGCCGGAGGACTTCGCTTCTGACGTCTGGCGGCCACGTCCGGGTGAGCACGTCCAGCCGGTCACGGTCGCCGGCGAACAGGGCCCGCGTCGCCTCCTCGAAGCCCGGCAGGTCGCCCGCCACCACGGTCATGAAGCGGTAGGCGGCCTCAAGCTGATCCCGACCCATCGCGTCCTCGGCCTTGCGCGCGGCCTCCACCAGCCGGCGCAGGGTCGTGGAGGCGCCGCCGGGCTGCCGGGCGAGCCAGTGCCAGTGGCGGGGAAGAAGGGTGACCTCGCGCGAGACGACGCCGAGGCTAGGCCGGCCCCGCTTAGGGGTGAAAGGCGGGGGCGCGTACCGGGCCAGGACCTCCGCCTCGCTCCCACGCAGGTCGAGGTCCACCACCTCGCCGGTGGCGCGATTAAAGACCAGGATGGGGCCGCCCGCTCCCTCCCGCTGAGCGCACCAAGCGGCGGCGGCCGCCTCGGCGAGATCGCCCGACGTTAGCCTGCTCGGGCCATCGAAGGCCGTGAAGGCTCCGGCGGGGGCTCCGGTGGTCTGCGCCTCGGCACTCATCGCGTCCTATTTACCCGGGCGAAAATGCTCGTCAATATGACCCGGGTGAAAAGCAAGAGGGGTCGTTGGACCGCGAAGATAGGAAGGCTGCGGTCGCGGCCTACAAGGAGCGTGAGCCCGCCTGGGGCGTCTGCGCGGTCCTGTGCACGGCCACGGGCAAAGCGTGGGTGGGGAGCAGCAACCACGTTGACACGCAGCGCAACGGGCTGTGGTTCGAGCTGCGGCTGGGGACCAGCCGCCACGCTTCGCTCCAGGCGGCGTGGAAGCGTGTGGGGGAGGAGGAGTTTCGGTTCGAGGAGCTGGAGCGGCTCCGCCCGGACTTCCCCGCGCTCGGTCGCGCCGATGAGCTGAAGAAGCGCGCCGCCTTGTGGCGGGAGCGGTTGGCGGCCGCCGCGCTCTGATCGTCGTGGTCACGGTGAGGTCCGACTTCCACCCGTTGCGGGCCTCGCTTGCAGCCGCCATCGAAGGGTGGACTGAGAACCGGGGAGGACGGGATGGACGGCGAAGACGACTGGCGTCGCGAGACGCTGACGTGCGTCCGTCAGCTGATCTTCGACGCGCATCCTGACATCATCGAAGAGGTGAAATGGCGCAAGCCGACGAACCCGGCCGGCGTCCCCGTGTGGTCGCATGCAGGGATGATCTGCACTGGTGAGACTTACAAGGATAAGGTGAAGCTGACGTTCGCCAGGGGCGCTCAGCTCTACGACCCCTCGGGCCTCTTCAACGCCAGCCTGGAGGCAGGCATCCGGCGCGCCATCGACATCGGACGAAACTCCTCACTAGATGGCGCGGCTTTCCAGGCCTTGGTCCGTTCGGCGGTGGCCTTGAACAAAACCGGGCGCTGAGGTCCGCTCGCCACCCACCCATCTCGGAAGCTGGTGACGTCCGCTATCGGGCAAGCCTTAGCTCACACGCTGGATGATGAGCGTGTCCGCCGGAGAGAAGCAGTGAGGGCTCACCCCACGCTGTAGCTGGTGGCGTCCAGCCGCCGCAGCCCGTCGGAGTCGCGGAGCAGCAGGTCGGAGCCGTCCACCTCCCGCACCACCGTCCAGTGCAGGCGAAGCTGGTCGCCGAACGCGACCACGACAGCCGTGTTAGGCATGGCGCCGTAGGCGCGAACCGCCTTGAGGAAGCCGGCCGTGCTGCGGAAGCGCCGCCGTCCGCGGAAGGGGAGGTCGACGTCGAGCACGGCGTGATGATGGGCGGCCAGCCAGCCGAAGGCGATCTGCGCGGCGCGCTGCAGGGTCGGAGCGTCCAGCCCGTCGTGCATGGCCGCAAGCAGGGCGGCCGCGCCGAGAGCGCACGTCAGCTGCTGGAACAGCTCCTTGTGCAGCGCACAGGGTGGCATCCTCATGCCGATCAGGTCGAGGCTGTTCAGGACGGTGTAGACGCCGCGGAGGCCATCGAGCGAGCCCTGCCGCAGGGGCCGCGGGCCTCGACCACGGCCCATCGGAGGCCGCTGGCGTAGACTACGAACAGTAGTGGCCGAGGAAGGTCCGCAGCCGCATGACGCGGAAGGTGCGCGAGTTGACGCCGTGCGCCCAACGGAGTGTTCGCCCTGCCGTCTCCTCCAGGTGGGCCATGGCGCGTCGCCCGATGCGCTCGGCCAGCTCCGTGTCCATTCGTGTGGCCTAGAGGCTGCGGACGAGGCGGCGCTGGGCGTCCGTGTCGCCGTCGATGTAGCCCTGCGTCACGGTGATGCAGCGGTGGCCGGCCAGGAGCTGCACGTCGCGCAGGCTGGCCCCGGCGCGGTGGGCGTGGCGGGCGGCGTGGGTGATGAACGTCCGCCGCCCGGAGTGGCTGGAGCACCCTCCGCGCCGATCTCGGCGAACAGGGCGATGAACCAATTGACCGCGCTGTTTGGGCGCATGTGGCCGCCCCGCCGCGACGGGATCACCGGCCCTGCGCGCTCCGACTCTCGCCAGAGGTCAATCAGCGCCCGCCGAAGCTCCGGATGGAGCGGCACGCGCCGGCCGCCACCCCGTTTAGCGATGCGGTCAGGCACGGCCAGCGCGTGCGCCACCCGCCCGGCGGGGTCGAGCACCATGGTCCAGTCGAGCCCGGCGATCTCGCAGGCGCGCAGACCCGCCCGGAGGCTGAGCAGCACCATCACACAATCGCGTAGGGCGTCCGGGCGGCCGCGCACCGCCAGCAACGCGCGCCTTGTCACTGGGTTGGTCATGACCCTCGCCTGCCGTCCAGGCATGGCTCCTCCTCGTCTGAGATGGGCCACGCGGCGGCGGATCAGCGGATCGGGGCGGAGGCGCCGCCCCCAGCCCAGCGCACAGCGTGGCTAGCTTGGTTGTAGCACGCCCATGCTGGATAGTCAACTGAGAGGACTAAATGGGTGTTGGGATCGGGCCGCGGCCAGCGAACCGCAAACATCGACGAGGAGATGTCAGCTTTCCGTTGGGAGGCGGACCAAGCGTCTTGGTCAGTGATCATTGCCGACCGTCGCGTCGGAGGTGATAGCAACACCACGTACTCTGGTAGCGGGCTGGTAGCAGCTACATAGAAGCTGTCATGGCGCAGCCCGGCCATGCGCGCGCCAAAGCGCAGAAAAAACAACAGTTAAAGGGTGGTGCCGCCTAGGTGACTCGAACACCTGACCTACGCATTACGAATGTCCAAGATGTCCCTACGTGTTGATACGGTAACGTCCCGTCTCGGACGATCACTTCCTTACAAACAACGGGATGAGGCTTTACGCCTACGGCATTCTACGGGCACAAGCGGGCATGTCCTGGATGCGGTGCTTCCATCTTGCTTCCACGCGGCCCCCTTCGTAGGTCTGCGAAAACCAACACGGAGATCACCCATGCCAGCCCTGTCTGGCCAACGCCTGACAAAAAGCGCCGTAGAGAAGGCACCCCACAGCTCGATAATCTGGGACAGCGAAATCCGCGGCTTCGGGCTCCGGGTCACGCAGGCGGGATCGCGCAGCTTCATCGTCCAGTATCGCTGCGGAGACGCCCGCCAGAACCGCCGCATGGTGGTCGGCAGCTTCCCTACCCTGACCGTCGAGCAGGCGCGATCGCAGGCGCGCATCATCCTTGCCGAGGTCGAGAAGGGGGGTGATCCGGCCGGCGAAAGGCGGGTTGCGCGGAAGGCTCCGACCGTGGCTGATCGGGTGACCCATTACCTTGGCGAGTATGCCGCTGCGAGGAACCTCGCGGCCAGCACGCTGCAATGTGCCCGGCACGTGCTGGAGGCGCACGCTGTCCCGGTGCTCGGAAACAAGAAGATAGCGGACGTCAGCTCCCAAGACGTCGAGCGGCTACATGCCGCCACCAGGGCTAAGGTCGGGCGACATCAAGCCAACCGGCTGCTCGCCATTCTGAGCCGCATCTTCTCGCTCGCCCAGCGGGACGAGTTGCGGGCCACCAATCCCTGCAAGGGCATCGTGAAGTTCGCCACGGACGAGCGTTGGAGGAACTTCTCCGAGGAGGAGGTCTCCCGCATCTTCGCCGCGTGTGACGCGCTCCCGGACCAGAACGCCGCCGACGCTGTCCGCCTTCTGCTGTTCACCGGCGCCCGATTACAAGAGGTGCTAAAGGCTGAATGGAGCCAGTTCGACGTAGCGCGCGGTTACTGGACCAAGCCATCCAGCCATACCAAACAGAAGCGACAGCATATCGTCTACCTGGACGGACCTTCTCACGAGCTGATCCGAACCATGCGGACCGCCGACCCTGAGGGCCGGTTTCTGTTCCCGGGCAAGGACCGCAAGCCGGAGCCCAAGGAGCCCACGGCCGATCTGCGCCGCTGCCGGACAGACCTGAACAAGCCTTGGGAGTTCATCAAGAAGCACGCGGAACTGCAGGACGCACGTCGTCACGACCTTCGCCGAACCACCGCCAGCTTTATGCTGGACAACCACGTGCCGCTCGCCACGATCGGAAGCGCGCTTGGTCACACACAAGTGGCGACAACGGCACGCTACGCCCGTCTCCGTCCGCAAGCACAGCGTGATGCTTTGCGAGGGGCGGGAGAGCGCATGATCGGCCTTCGGAAGCTGGCTTAATAAGCATCGGAGGCGGTGAGGAGGTCGGAGCTTGCGCTGCCGACCTCCCGCTGCTCCTCAGCACTTGCTGCTTAGAACAGGCCGCCTGACCCGCCTGTGCCCGTCTTCCGCACTTCTTCGGTGCGCTCCTCCAGGACCTCATCCCAGAGCGCGAAGGTCTCCGCGATCATACTGGCGAGTTCCTCCGCCGTGTAGAGGCCGTAATCGCTGACGATCTCGAAGCTCACTGTGCGCGGATCGCGCGTGCTGGCTTGGGGAAAGTGAAAAACCCCCAAACGGGCGGACCCGAAGTCAGTCGGGTTTTGGACACGGATCGCCTGGTGCATCACCGAGGCAGCGAAGAGCCTCCCTTTGGGTGTAAGCCGGTAGGTGCGCCGGAAGTCAGGGAGGGGGACCAGAAGCTCCCCTCCAGGAGACACCATAACCGCTTTCAACCAATAGGCGGCGCTGTCCCCAGGACGCGTCGTAAATGCTGTGAAGTCTGTGCTGTAAGTGCGGAAGCCCCGCTTGCGGACCTCCTCGTAGAGGAGCTGTGCCACCTCCTCGTTGCTCTCCGCCTCGGCCGGGCTCTTCGCTGCGCGCTCGATGGCGGCGATGATCGTTTTCAGAGGCGTCTCGGGGCTCGGGCCGAGCATCTGCGACTGCGCGTTCAGAATGTCGAGCGCCTGAGAGCGGACCGGATTGTAGGTGAGCGGTGCGTGCCCGGTCTTCTGTCGCTTGAGCGCGGCGACCTTTTCGTCACGACTGAGCGGCGCGATCCGGGCGAGGTCCGTGTCCGGCAAACGGCGTGTCTTCACGGGGCTCCCCCAGCGGTGCGTTTTGCTGGAGCGACACCCAGTGGAACCGGAATCGCTCGACGAGAAGCCTATCAGAGATTTGCAACCCCAGCACCTCGCCCGTGCCGGATTTGTTCACGGCCTCTGCCCATGGGCCCCGAGGGGCATGGGACAGCTCGACCAGCCTCCCGATCGGCATCCGCCCCATCGTGACGAGCACGCTCTCGATATGCTCTTCCGCATCAGGATCGCCGAGAACAGCGAGCGGCCGTGGCTCCCCCGCGCGATAGTCGAAGCTGGTGGCTCGGAAGGCTCCGATCGTGGCCGCTCCGCAGGCTTTGAAGGCCTGGTAGACGAGCGGGTGGACGGGGCCAAACTGCCACGCCTCGAACAGTCCCGAAACCAAAGGGCACCCGCGGGCGAGCCGGTATCGCCCGTGAGCGAAGAAGAGAAGCTTCTGGAGCGCAATGTGCGACAGCGGCAACCGCAACCCGGCAGCTCGATCGAGCATCAGGTTCGCCACCGCGCGAGCGTCATGGGGGAGATGTTCGGGCACCTGCACCTGACCTCCTCCCCACGTGCCGGCGGCAAGCTAGTGACGTTCGTCACCGCTGTGCAGGTCAGTCGGCGTCAGCAGCGGTCGCAAGCGGGTCAGTGTGGCCGTTGAGAGTCACCCTGCCACGCGGATCGCTGCCAGGCGGTGGAGCCGAGGGGAGTCGACCTCCCAACGAAAATCCTTTTGAGCCAACAGCTATTTAGCGGCCAGACGCAACCTGGGTCCGCCCTGCGTAGCAGGTCCGCGTGGCGGTGCAAAGCACGCCGGTTCATCCGGCGTCGATCCTCAGGTGCGGGTTTCCCCGATGATGCGCGCGACCTCCGCCATGAGGGCAGGGGCATCGGCTCCCACCCCCTGCGCCCACTCGACAAACTCCACGAAGTCCAGCCGCCGCTCCCTCGTCTCGACCTTCGAGACGAAGGATCGCGGCACCTGGAGGCGCTCGGCAAGCTGACGTTGCGTGAGGTTGGCGTCCATGCGCGCGCGGACGAGCACGCTTAATGCCGCTGCATAGGATGGAGACGTGACCCAGCGACGCTCCATCCGCACCTTCCGCCGACGCGGGGGTGTCGTTAGAGAGGCGCTTCACCGCACCCATAACGGGTGCAGGGAGCCGATCGTCATGCGTGAAGGTGAGTTTCTCCGGTTACGTCCTGACCGAGCCTCCGCAGCACTCGCGCAGGTGACGGACGACGCGGAGGCGGCGCGGTTGGCCGCGCTCTACGGTGCGCGGAATGGCTATGGTCCGGGCGTGTTCGAGAGCTGGGCGAGCGCTGACGCAGCGGCCTCAGAGTCGTCCCCCGAAACCCCAGCGCTGGACGGTGTGGCTCTGAGCCAAACGCGCGTCGCAGCCCACACAGTGTGGGCCGTTGCAGCCCTGGTCGTCATCTTCGTGCTGGCGCTGTCGGGCTGGTGGGTAACACAGGGCGCTGTAGCGTCATCCAGCTCCGTGATCGACCGAGTGGCGGGCGGAGTGGCGGCCGACCAAGTGCAAGCCTACCGGATCGCTTCCACGACGGGCTCAGCCGTGGATGCCTGCGTGCAAGCAGGCGTCGTGAAAGCAGCCTACCTGCAGGCAAAATCAGAGCCGGACTATGCGCATTGGACGGAGGTCGAACGGGAGGACTGCCAGCGGGCTGGCATCCTCAGAAACTTGCGCTAGGCCCAGGGAAGGCGCACGTGCTCGGCCGAATGATGATCGTCCGGGTATGTGATCTCGTAGTTGGGTGCCGCACCTTCGCCGGTGGTTTCAAAGCGGACGCACCTGAGATGAACGTCAGTGATGGTGCGCATTGAGTTCAGCACGTCTCGGAAGTAGTCGGCAGAAATACGGCTTCGTGAAGCAGGATCATCTTTGCTCCTCAGGTCCTGGCGAGTGGCTCGGAGAGTTACCGGCGCCGGCCATGCCGGCGCCGGGGACAGCTTAGTCGAGCTGGAAGTAGCGGCGCAGCGATTGGAAGGTAATCGGGGTCACAGCGTATTTGCCTTGGTTTTCTTCGACCTCGGTCCAATCGTCCCAACCGAACAGGAAGGCCGCCTTGTCGCCCGTGACGGTGCGGGTTCGGATCGTGGTTCGGGACTGGAAGTGGGGAAGGTTCTCGATGCCCGCGTCGATGAGCGCTTGAGCGCGCACTACAGGACCCTGCTCGGCGATGACGCGGAGCCCTAACTTGGTCTTGTCAGACGCCGCCTCCATCCATGTTTGAACTTGCCGAAAGGTCAGGTCCGCCACGTCCGTCAGCTCGATGCCCTGATACTCGGGGCCGACCTTTGGCACCGGCGCGGGGGGCGCTCCCACGCCGCCGTGATCGCCCAACCTGAGCTTGGCCAGAAGCTCGCTCCGGGCCGCGGGGCTCAACGAGCCAACGTCCTCGTGCGTGAGGATGATCATCATGCTAGTCTCCATGTAGCCCCGTCATGGGGCGCATGGTAAGAACTAGCATGCCGCGGGAAGGTTGCAGGCACCCTGGGCCACGGTGGCGTATTATGGTCTGGGTAGCCCTCCTGGGTGGCTGATCGTAGCGCGTCGAGCACGTCGGCGGCGCTCGCTCGCCCCGACTCGATGCGAGGAGAGTTCAGGTGTTCGCTCACCACCCCGAGCGGACGCTGACGAGGTCCGCTTCCGGGCGCTGGGCTTCAGGCCGCCTCCCACATCGCCGTGACCCGACCGTCCTCGCCGACCTTCGGCGTGATGGTGCCTAATAGCGTGTCTGCTGAAAGCACGGGCACGGCCTTCGGCGTCGCTCCGAGGCGGTCGACGCGGTAGCTCGCGAGGAGCGCAGCATATGCATGTCCCTTCGTTTCGAAGCGTTCGTCGAGCCGGCCCATAGCGCGCCCGATGCCTAAATCGACCGATGCCGCGCAGAAGCGCTCGGATTTCAGATGCTCACCACCGAGCACCGGCGTGATCGCGAACCAGCACATTTGTTCTCTCCTTTGTGAGAGGAGACAGTAGCGCGATGGACACGGATCGTGGTGTGGGATTTGCAGCCCGTCTATCGGCGTTCTTCTTATATGAGGGATTGGTGATTTGCCGCTCGGCTTATTTTTCTGACCCGGGTCGACGTATCGGCTATCGCTCTAAGACCTCTTTTACCGGGGAGTGAGCAGGCGATAGACGCTCGCACGACCCACCCCCAGTCGGCGCGCGATCTCAGTCGCGCCAATCCCGTCAATCTCCTTCAAGCGTCTGACCTCGTCCTGGTCGATGGACCGCTTACGGCCCTTGTAAACGCCTTCCGCCTTAGCTTTGTTGATCCCTTCGCGCTGACGCTCTCGACGCAGGTCGGTCTCAAACTCTGCGAACGCACCCAGCATGTTCAGCATAAGGCGTCCGGACGAGGAGGTGGTGTCGATTTCGCCTTGCTGCAGCGCCCGGAAGCCCACGGACTTGGCGTTCAGCTTAGCGATGATGCCCTGCAGGTCGGTCATGGAACGGGCTAATCGATCGAGGCGGGTCACGACGAGAACGTCCCCCTCGCGCACCCAGCCGATGGCATCAGCGAGAGCTTGGCGCCCATCGGTGGTGGTGCCCGTCCGTGTCTCTTCGAAAACCTTCTCGCACCCTGCAGCTTCGAGCTGCTGGCGCTGGATGTCGAGGCTCTGACCGGACGAGCTAACTCGGGCATACCCTACTGTGGTCATGGTGTCTCGCTTGGCCCTAGACCCACCATGCATATCGTCTCGAACGACGCCCTACAACCCTAATGAGACGGCGATCCGGAGGCGGCGAGACGCCTCGCATGTCTATACCCTTCCGGTACACAGATGCCTCGGAACGGCCGTGGCTTCTTTCCGAGACGTCCCATAACTGACCCTTGTTGGAAGATTGAGAGGCCCTTCAGCTTCTACACTCGAGCCCCCTCCGCCCCCAAAGCCGCCTGGTGTGCTGCTAGCAACCTCGGCTTCCGCGACTTTGATCGACGACTTCCCTCCTCTCCATGCCCACGTTAGTGGGTTCGGCTATTAGGCCGTAGGGGGCGCAGTTGCGGCGGACGTCCGGTTGCAGCCGCGACGCGCCGGACCGCGCCCTATCCGGAGCAGGCCTAGGCAGAGGCGCCCTCAGGCGGAGCCGACCTGTGCGGCTAGGTTGCGTCGCAGAGACCCTTGCAACGGCGTCGGGTGTTAGAGGCTCATGTCCAAACCTGCGAACCATGGCACCGAGCGGAAGACGGATCGGCTCGAGGCCTTCAGCGACGCCGTGCTCGCGATCGCGATCACCCTGCCCGTGGTCGAGCTGCACGCGCCGCGGCCGCAGGATGGTGCCCTTGGGAGGGCGTACCTTAAGCTCGCGCCCGACTACGCGGCGTATGCGCTGAGCGTCGTGCTGATCGGGCTGTACTGGGCTCACAGCCATTTCAGCGGCAAGCTGCTGGAGAAGACCGACCACGGCTTCAACCTCCTCAGCATCGGCTTTCTCGCCGCCGTCAGCGTCACGCCGTTCCCTGCAAGGCCGCTGTTCGAGCACCTCGCAGGTGATGCTCAGAGCAGGACGGCCGCCTTGGTGTACCTGGGCGTCGCGGCCGTGCCGGCGACGTGGTGGTTCGTCCGCTGGATCTACGCCATAGCCAAAGACCTGCCGGACCCGCGCTTGACCGACAACTATCTCAGACGGCTGACGCTCAAATACGGCTTCACCGCCGGAGCCTATTGGATCGCCTTCGCGGTGGCGTTCTGGAGCTGGCCTGCGGGCCTGATCTCCGCCGCCGTCATCACCTTAGGATACGTCGTCCCACCGACGAAGCTCGCCTTCAAGCCGGGGCAGGAGCCAAGCGACCCGTTGCAGGAGCCCGGCGAGGAGAGCGGCTGAGCGTCACCGTCGGCCGGGAGCGTCACCGGACGGCGTCGAGGATGAGCCTGACGGTCTCATCCGGCTGGTCCCACAGAGGGAAGTGGCCGCTGTGCTTGAACCAGTGCATTGCAGCGCCCGGAAAGGCGGTCATGGCGCGCTTCGCCTGACTCGGCAGACAGAGGTGGTCCTGCCGGCCCCAGCCGATCGTGACCGGGCCTGAGTTGGGCGCGGCCGGCCCGGTCTGCTCCGGCCCCGTCGAAAGGTCGCGGACGAGGGCGTCGAAGGTTTGTGTAGCGGCGAAGCTCTTCAACTCGTCGGCGACCAGATCCGGGCTCAACGCCCACGGCTTCGCGCTCAGTTGAGCCAGCAGCGCCGTGCGCCCGAGGGCGGTGCGGCTTACCGCAGGCAGGGCCGGAGCGAGGGCGCGGACCAGCTTGATCGAGGCTCCGATCGTCGCGCCGAAGAACGACCGCTCCCATCCACGCCAGAACCCCCCGGGGTCCAGCGCGACCACCGCGCCGACCCGGCCCCGCCGCGACATCTCCAGGACAAGTCGCGCCCCCATGGAGCTGCCGACCGCCGCCACATTCTCCATCCCCTCGGCCAGGATGAAGCGCTCCAGACTTGCGGCCAAACCGGCGAAGGTCCCGCTGTCCGCCTCGGCGGGTGAAGCCCCGTGGCCCGGTAGGTCGACCGCAACCACTTCATGATGATCGGCCAGGGCCGGAAGGATGGGGTCCCACGACCGCCAGCTGCCGCCGAGCCCGTGAACGAGAAGGAGCGGCGGCCCGTGGCCCTCCCGGACGACGTTGATCATGCGAAGCCTGCGCCGGTCTTTTCGGTGGTCACAGCATCTCCAGCGCTGTCTTGCGGGCAGGTGGCGGGAACGCCGCATCGATCTCGGCGAGGTCTTCGGGCGTGAGCGCAAGGTCGGCGGCGCGCCGGTTCTGGCGCACGTGCGCCACGTCCGCCGCCTTGGGGATGGCGACGACGTCCGGCCGACGCAGCACCCAGGCGAGCGCCACCTGCGCGGGCGTCGCGTCGTGGCGCTCCGCGACGGCGGCCAGCGCGTCGCTGCGCGGCAGTCGGCCCTGCTCCACGGGACTGTAGGCGGTGAGCGGCACGCCGCGCGCCTGCAGGGCGGGCAGGAGGTCGAACTCCGGGCCGCGCCGGGTCACGTTGTAGAGCACCTGGTCGGTGACGCAGGCCTCCCCGCCTGCGCGGAACAGCTCGTCCATGTCGGCCGCGTCAAGGTTGCTGACGCCCCAGGCCGCGATCTTACCGGCCGAACGCAACGCCTCCATGCCCTCTACCGTCTCGGCCAGCGCGACCGAGCCGCGCCAGTGCAGCAGGTAGAGATCCAGCCGGTCGGTGCGCAGCCGCCGCAGGCTGGCCTCACAGGCGCGCTCCAGCCTGCCGCGGCCCGCGTTCTGCGGGTAGGCCTTGCTGACGAGGAAGACCTGGTCGCGCAGGCCGTCGAGCGCCTCCCCGAGGAAGCGCTCCGTCCCGCCCTCGCCGTACATCTCGGCGGTGTCGACCATGGTCATGCCGAGTTCGACGCCCGTGCGGAGCGCCTCCGTCTCGGCCTGGCGGCGTGAGGCGTCCTCGCCCATCCGCCAAGTGCCCTGGCCGAGGGCGGGGACCGACGTCCCGCCCGGCAGGGCGACGCGGCGCATCAGGCCGGCACCTCCTCGATGGAGCGCGGCTCAGCCAACGCGCGGCCGTTCGCCTGCAGGCGCGCGCGAGCCATGTGCGGGTAGGCCGCCAAGCGGGCGCGCTGGATCGAGCCCAGCGGTCGGTGCGCCTCCAGGCAGTGCGAGACGCAGAACGAGAGGGCGTCGTCGACGTAGGCGGCGCGCCCGGGGCTGTAGGCGTCCTGGCGCGGCAGCACGAGGCGGCCGACGGCGATGTAGGGGCTCTCGTCCTCCTTCCACTCCGTGTTGGCGTTCTCCACCGGCATCGTCTTCAGGTCGGTACACAGCTGCACGCGCACCTCGAACTCGGCGTCGTTGTCGCGCAGGTAGCCGACGGTCGCCTTGCGCAGGCCGTCCGGATCCTTGTCGTCGACCTTGCTGTCCTCCAGCGCCTCCTGGCGTGGCGAGACGGGCACGACGGCGAGCTTGGCGATGTAGTCGCCCCAGCGCAGGGCGGCCTGGCTGAAGTAGGCCTCGGCCAGGGGGTGGACGTGGCTGTGGCCGAAGAAATCCATGTTGGCGCTGTCCACGCCGATGGCGTGCAGCGCCTTGTTGGTGGCGCGCGACATCGCCGAGACCGCGGTCTTTACGGCCGAGGGCGTCTGCGGCGCGTGCTCCAGCGTCAGGTGAGTGACGAGGAAGGCCTTGGCGTCGGCGGCCGGGAAGCGGTCCCCGGTGTCCAGCACGAAGTCTTGCGTGGTCCCGCCCACATGCTCCGGCAGCATCTCGCCCTGAACGCCCAGCACCTTGATGGAGAGGCCCCGCTGCGTGTTGACCGTGTCGGGGTCGATCTCGCCCGGCACGTTGGCCAGCCGCACGACCACGGGGTAGCGCCCTGCCTGCGCGAACAAGCCTTGGCGCAAAGGCTCAGCGAGGCCGTCGTACACCTCGAGCTCACCCACGGCGGCGCCGTGGCTCTTGGCGTGCGACACGCGGATCGCGCGCCCCTCCTGCTCCTGCGTGCGCCCCATCAGGCGACGCATGGACTCCAGGATCTTCTCGATGGTCTGCGCCTCGTCGGCGGGGACGGTCTCCACGTCGGGGCGGTAGAGGACGTAGTCGGGTGCGGCCATTGGGTTCGTATCCTTGAAGGGGTCAGCGGCGGGAGCGGAGCGCGTAGAGGAGGTCGAGCGCGACGACGGGCGCGACGGCGAGCGTCGCCAGCATCGTGCGGTCGCGGTGGGGGTTGGACGGAGCGAGCCCGGCGCCGAGCACGCCGCCGTCCAGGATGTCGCCCGCCACCCGAGCCCAGAGCCACGGCTCCGGCTCTTCGGCGGCGAGAATCAGCACGCCGGAGGCGATCTCGCGCAGGCCGAACGCCTGCAGAAGCGTCTCGCGCCCCTGCAGGCCGGTGGCGCGGGCCAGCGTGCGGGGCGCGAGCACCTCGATCAGGCCGAGCCCGATCCCGAACCAGCCCAGACCGCGGGCGACGGTGCGGTCGTCCATCACTTGTTCGCCGAGCCGGGCTCGGACATGCCACGGTGCACGGCTGCCGAGGCGGTGTCGGAGAGGGCCTCGGCGATCCCGCCCATGATCGTGTTCTTGGCGCCGGGCAGCACCTTGTCCTTGTCGTGCTGCAGAGCCTTCCACGCCTCGCGCGCGACCATGGCGGGATCGTCCTTCCTGTCGGAGGCGCCGGCCTTGGTGTCGTCCATCTCCGCACGGTGGAAGAAGTTCGTGTCCGTGACGCTGGGCATCAGCACGGTGACGCCGACGCCCGTGTCCTTGAGCTCGTTGCGCAGCGCCTCCCCGAACCAACGCAGGAAGACCTTGGTCGAGCCGTACACCGCCTCGAACGGGTCCGGCATGGTGGCCGCGATGGATGAGGTGAACAGCAGCTTGCCCCGGTCGCGCGCCACCATGTCCTTCAGCACGAGCTTGGTCAGCTGCACCGCGCCCCTGCAGTTCAGGTCGATCATCTTCAGCTCGCGCTGCAGGTCGGTCGCCACGAACGCGCCGCCGAGGCCGTAGCCCGCGTTGACACACAGCACCTCGACCGGGCGCCCGAGCGCCTGGATCGCGCCGAAGAGCGCGTCCACGCCCGCCTCGGTGGAGAGATCGGAGGCGTGCGTCTCGACTTGCGCGCCGGACGTCGCGAGACCCTGCGCCGCTTCCGCCAGATGCGCCGGGTCTTCCGCCGCGATCAGCACGTCGTGGCCGTTGGCGATGAGCTGCTTGGCGAGTTCGTAGCCGATGCCGTTCGACCCGCCCGTGACGACGGCGAGGGAGCGGCGGATGGTGTCAGACATGGGATCTCCTTGCGATGATCGCTCAGCGTTGGGGCCTGAACGAGAACAGCTCCGACCGGATCGCGGGAGGCGAGCCGGGCTTGAACCAGACGGTGTCCTGGATGTGGCTGGCGGTGACGTAGATCCGTCCGTCCGGACCTTCGGCGAAGGTGTCGGGCCAGCGCAGGCGGCGGTCAGTCAGCACCGTCTCCACCTCCGCGCCGTTCAACCGCTTGATCGAATAGTCCGACGGCGAGGTGAGATAGAGCACCCCCGCCTTGCTCATCCACAGGCCGTCGGTGACCTGGGTGCGCGCGACGGTGCGCACGGCGCGGACACGGTCCTGGTCGCTGACCTGCTCGGCCAGAAGCGCGGTGTCGATGGCGTACAGCGTCTGGCCCGTGAGCGCCTGCCAGTAGAGCGTGCGCCCGTCGTTGGAGATGGCGATCCCGTCAGCGGCGAAGGTCGGCTGGCGGCCGTCGGGGCGGCGCAGCGGCCGGCCGTCCAGGGTCACAGCGACGGTCTTGTCGACCTGCGTCGTGGGGCTGCCGTCGAGCGCGCGCCAGCTGCGGCCGCTCTCGAGGTCGACGACGATGATGGCGCCGCGCGAGCCGCTGTCGGTGATGTAGCCGGTGCGTCCGTCGGGCGAAAAGCGGATGTCGTTGAGGTAGGTGCCCTGGAGCGCCACGTCGCCGGGGATGGCGACGACCTTCGTCACCTGGTTGGTGGCGAGGTCGATCCGCACGAGCTTGGGCGCGCCCTCCAGGATCTTCTCGTTGCCGGGCGCGCCGGGATCGACCACCCACAGGTGGCCTTGCTGGTCGGGCACGATCGACTGCACGCAGACGAAGTGGTCGGCGACCGAGAGCTCGTTTGCGCGGGCGTTGCGCCACTCGTTCCAGCGCGCGTTGGGGTAGGAGCGCAGCGAACCGTCACGCATCACCTCGGCGACCGAGACGGGAGCGTCCTCCGTCCAGCGCGGGAAGTTCACGAAGCGGCGGCCGTCGGCGGTCACCGCGACGCCGGTGACCTGGTGGTCGAACCGCGCCACCGGTGTGAGCGTCGGCTCGGCGTGAGCGGCGGCGGCGGCCGTGAGCGCCAGCGCCCCCGCGGCCAGCCAGGACTTCATCGTCAAGGTCGTTCTCCGTTCAGGAAGCCGGTCAGCAGCGCGGCCACGTCCCGCGGCGCCTCGCGTTGGGGGAAGTGGCCGACGCCGGGCAGGCCGACCATCTCGAACGGGCCGTCGAACTTCTTGGGGATGGGCGCGAAGCTCTCCTGCCGCGTCACGCCGTCGACGTCGCCCTTGATGAACAGGGTCGGCAGCGACAGCGTCGTCGTGGTCTTGATCTTCGTCTCGAGCCACTCGCTTCGTGGATCGGGAGCGGCGTTCTCCCAGCGCGAGCGGTAGCTGTGCAGCGTCACGTCCACCCAGTCGGGGTTGTCGAAGGCGCGGGCGACCCTGCGGAACACGGCCTCGTCGAACCAGCCCTTGGGCGCCCAGTTCTCCCAGTGGATGTGCGCGAAGCCGTGGGGGTCGTCGCGCACCGCCTTCTCGCCGCGCGGCGTCGCCATGAACCAGTGATACCAGTAGAGCTGCGCCTGCTCGAACGGCGGCGTCGGCATGCCGCCGAGCCGCGGCGGCGTCGACAGCATCGCGATCCGCTCCACCCGCTCGGGCCAGCCCACCGCCAGCGCCTCCGCGATGTTCGAGCCCCAGTCGTGGCCAACCACCGCGAACCGCTCGAGGCCGAGCGCGTCCGCCAGCGCGATCATGTCCAGGGCGTGGACGCCGCTGTTGCCCAAGCGTGGGGTCGCGTCATCGCGGAACCGCGTTCCGCCGAAGCCCCTGAGCGTGGGCACGAGCACTCGCAGTCCAGACGCAGCAAGAACGGGCACCACCCCGTCCCAGGTGGAGGCGTCGTCCGGCCAGCCGTGCAGCAGCAGCACGGCCTCGCCGTCCTCCGGCCCTTGTTCCTCCAGAGCGACCAAGAGGTCGCCCGCTACAATCGTCCGCATCCGTCAGACCCGCCGCGACAAGGCTACATCGCCATCAGCATGGCGATGTGGTTCTGCACCACGGGCACGATCTTGCCGGCGGCCGCCTTAAGCGAGGGCGCACCGCCCTCGGCCGCGTAGGCCTTCTGCACGTCCAGCGCCTGATTGTGCGACGTCTTCTGCTGGGCGATGTAGGTCGCGTCGCGCGCCGGCCCGCTCTCGGCGCGGAGCTCGGCGATCAGCTCGACTTGTGCGGGCATCAGCTTGGGCGGCGCTGCGGCCACGCGCGAGCGGGCGGCGGCCGCCTTCACGTCGGCGGTGCTCTTCGTGTGCTCGGCGATCATCTGCTCGGCGAACCGGCGAACCTTGGGATCTTGCGTGGTCTGCAGCACGATCTGGCTCGATTGGCGCTCGTAGAGGTCGCTCGCGCCGGCCGTCTTCACGTACTCGGCGGGCGTCATGACCTGCGCGGCAGCCGGTGTGGCGGCGAGCAGCGACAGGGCGATAAGGGCGGTCTTCATCTTGGGATCTCCTGCGGGGCTCAGCGGGCGAAGGCGGTCTTGAGCCGCCCGATCGCATAGGTTTCCTGGTCGTAGGCGCCGCGCACCACCTTCCCCATGCCGAAGGACTCGTGGGTCACGCCTGGAAAGGTGCGTTGCTCGACACGGTCACCGGCCGCGCGCATCGCCGCCGCCAGCGTCTCGCCGTCTGAGCGGAGCGGGTCGATCTGCGAGTTGACGATGGTGGTGGGGGGCAGTCCGCGCAGGTTGGCCCCGACCAGGTTCAGCCGCGGGTCCTGCATGTCGGCCATGCTGCTCGTATAGTAATAGCCGAACCACTTCAGCATGGCGGCGTTCAGCGGCTTGGCGTTGGCCGCGTCTCGCCGGGAGGGAAGATCCATGGCGCTGTTTGCGATCGGATAGACCGCCAGGATGTGGACCGGCGCGGGCAAGTTGTTGTCGCGCGCGTAGATTGCAGTCGCGACGGCTAGATTGCCGCCCGCGCTCTCGCCGGCGAACGCGATCCGGCCGGCGTCTCCGCCCCAGCTGGCGGCGTTCTGCAGCGTCCAGCGATAGGCCGCCACCGCGTCCTCGTGCTGCGCCGGGAACTTGGCCTCGGGCGCATGTCGATACTCGACGGACACGACGAGGGCGTTCAGCTGCTTGGCCATCAGCCGCGGCGCTGCGTCGTACGCGTTGACGTCGGCGATCACCCAGCCGCCGCCATGGTAGTAGACGATCACCGGCAGGTCGGCCCCACCGGCCGCTGGCCGATACACCCGCGCGTACTGCATCGGGTCAGACCCGTAAGGCAGATCTTGCGTGGTGACCGCGGGATCGGGTGCGGTGGACTGGCCCTGGCGGCGCATGGCTGCGTGAAGCGCGTCGGGGAACCCGGGCTGAATGCGCGCCTTAACGGGGGTCAGCGTTTCAATCGGCTTGGGGCCGAGTGCGGCGAGCGCGTCCAGCACCGCCTGCATGTCCGGCGCGGCCTTGGGCGGCTGCGCGGCGACCGCGGGCGGCACGGGGGGCGGCGCAGCGTTGGGTGACGGCGGCGATTGCGCAACGGCGACCGAGGTCGTGCTTAGCAGCGCCGTCGCCGCAAACAAGCTTGCGGTCGCGCGAAGAGATTGGACCATGAACGCCTTCCCTGGTGATACCCGGTACGAACGGATCATGTCGCAGCTGGTTTCGGTACGGCAGCGTGCGCAAGCGGGCGCGGTAGGGGAAAGTCGCGATGGACCATCATCTGGTAAGACTGAAGAAGCAGGCTATCGGCCTTGGCGGCCCACCGCAGACAGATGCCGGCAACCTGCTGCTTCGCGCCTTGCCTGACGATGCTTATGCTTTGCTGAGACCGCGTCTCCGACGTGTTGATATGATCAATGGGAGTCGGTTGGGCGAAAGCGGCGCCGCGATCGACCTCGTCTGCTTTCCAGAGGGTGGCATCGCTGGTTTCTTGAATGTGCTGCCGGACGAGCGCCGTGTCGCCGTGGGGCTACTGGGACGGGAGGGCTTTGCAGGATGGCCCGCGTTGATGGGCAACAATCGCTGGCCTCATGAAGTCGTCGCCCGCGGCCCTGACGCAACGGCCCTGGAGATCAGCGCCTCCCACCTGCATGAAGCCCTTAACGCTAGCCGCACATTGCATGAAATGCTTCTGCGCTATGCGTCGGCTTTCGTCATGCAGATGGCGGAGACGATCGCCTCCAACCTCCTCCAATCGGTGACGCAGCGTACGGCCCGCTGGCTTCTCTTGTACCATGACCGCATCGACTGCGACGAGTTGGCCATCACCCATGACGAGCTCGGCGCCATGCTGGGTGTGCGTCGCGCCAGCATCACTGACGCTTTGCACCAGCTGGAAGGAGGCGGGAGCATTCGCGGACATCGAGGTAGGCTGCTGATCCGTGATCGATCCGCCCTGATCCATCTAGCGGGTAGTACCTATGGCCAAGCTGAAGCCGCTTACGATCGTTTGATCGCTTCATCTTCTGGTGGAAGTGCCCTGTAGGTCAGATCTCAACGCCAACCGCGGGTAGGTTCGTGCTCGCCACCGACGCGCCTTAGAGGGCATAGCCATCCAGGGCGTCTCGCCGTGGTGCAGATTGCCGTCTCAATAAGGTTGCTGTGGGCATTCTGGGACGGTATGGAACGAGGGTCTAGAACTCAACGGGACATCCATGCACCTCTTCGTATACGCCAGGGTCAGCACGTCCGGTCAGAGCCTCGACGTCCAACGTCAGCAGCTTGAAGCCGCTGGTTGCGAGAGGGTGTTCGAGGAGACAAGGACGGGCACCACCACCGAAGGGCGCCAAGCGCTCGCGGACGCCCTCGACTGGGTGCGCGAGGGGGATGTCCTCATTGTGACCCGCCTCGACCGCCTGGCCCGCTCCATGACGGACCTGCAGAGCATCGTTGCCAAGCTGAACGCGAAAGCCGTGGGGTTTCGGGCGCTGCAACAGGGCGCGATCGATACCACGACCTCATCCGGGCGCCTCATGCTCAACATGCTGGGCGCGTTCGCGGAGTTTGAGACAGACCTTCGTCGAGAGCGCCAGCGTGAGGGGATCAGCAAAGCGAAGGCGCAAGGTGTCTACAAGGGCCGGAAGCGATCGATCAACCCGGATGAGGTTAGGCGCTTGAAGGAGGTCGATGGGATCGGCGCGACTGAGATCGCGCGGCGCTTGGGGGTGGGGCGGGCGAGTGTCTATCGCGTCCTGGAGCGGACTAACTGAGCTGCGCCGGTAACGAAGCCCTAGAGGTATTGCCGATTGCGCGACCCTGGTGGTTTCTGTGCCAGACCTCGTAAATATCCAACATCTTATACTCTTCGAGCCGCTGACCTAAGGGCGATGTTGCCGCGAATGCACGCGAGACAACGTGCTATGAGTCGCTTCCTTGAGGAGGAAAACACATGTGCTGGTTCGCGATCACGCCCGTGCTCAGCGGTGAACATCTTAAGTCAGAGCGCTTCTGCGCGGCGTCAGTCGACCTCGGCATCGGTCGCGCTATGGGCCGGCTCGACGAGCGCTTCGAGATGAAGGGGCAGGCGTATGCTGCGCTCATGGCGAGCTACCGCGTAGATCGCCTTGGAGCAGCTCCTGAGGTTCATCCCGCGCTCTCAGCAGACACGCTCCTCGGCACTATCACCCCGGTGGTGGGGGAAGACGGGGGTGTGACGGCCGTCTGGGAAGCAGCCTAAGCGCAGGCGCCCAAAGCGGAGGCTGCGGACGTCCGCATAGGGTTAGGAGCGGTCGCCGGCAGCGTGCCGAAAGCGGACTGTTGAACGGCAGCCCTGCCGGAGAGCGCCGGCCCTGACCGCTGCAGTCAGAACTCTAAAGGTCGCGCCATAGCTCGCGCGACCTCCCCTATTAGGTCCTCTGGACGCGCTCCTAGGGCCTCCGCCAGGGCCACCATCTCAACCATGTCTAGTCGCCGCACGCGCGTCTCAAGTTTCGCAATGTAGCTGGGCGGCTTGCCCATCCGCTCCGCCAACTGCCGTTGCGACAAGCCAGCACGCTGACGAGCCGCCACCACCACCTGGAGCGCGGCCGCATAGGAGGGTGAGGACACCCAGGGCCGCTGCATCGCCACCTTCCACGCCGGAAGGGGCGTTGGTATGGAGGTCGCGGCTAGCTCCTATCATGGTAGCAGGAGCCTGACCGTGAGGCTCGTCATGCAGCTCGTTGGTGCTTGTCTCGTCGTAGCAACTAGTCTGATGAGCGCCATCAATCCCGCCTTCGCTCGCGAGGTGGACGCATGGCGGGCACCCACTCCTCCTGACGTGACCAAGACCTGCTTGATGGGCCTCTACGCGGCCAGGGGCGCCAACTTCATTCCCGACACGGTGCTGCACCTGGACGATGGCCGCTGGCTTCTACGCTGGGCCGCTTCCTCCACGCTGGTTCTACGCGCCTCTACAGACGGTGGGACAATCATCGCTCACGACGGCTTCGGTTCTAGCTTGGTGATGGGCTGGGTGAAGGGCGGTGCAGCCTGCAGCATCATCAAGTTGGGCAAGAGCTGACCGATGAGGTTCGCCACCCTAGAGCTCGTCGCCGCCGGATTAATGTCGTGCGCACCCACGCCCGAACAGGAGTTGATCTCTCAGGCCAAGAAGAATGTGCTGAGACAGCTACGTGATCCTGATAGCGCGAGGTTCAGCGACGTGGAGGCTTTCCTACCCGACAAGGCAGTCTGCGGGAAAGTGAACTCGAAGAACGGCTATGGCGGCTATGGAGGTGACCACGACTTCGCTGTCACTCCGGCTACAACCATCGTGGACGATGATGGAGAGTTCGCCGCCACGAAGGAGTGCACTAGGCTCCTGAACCGAAGCGCGGATCGGATCAACGCCGAGGCCGCAGCGCGCGGTGGAGCGGAGCCTAACGAGGCGAACTAGGAACCTGCTGTAGGCGCACGCCGGAACGACGCGTCATGGCTGAAGAGCGAGGTGGCTTGCGTCGTCCTCATGTGCCTGCCCGAGACCGCCATAGGGGCTGATTGTCCGTGGCTACGTTGCGCGCATCGTCGCAGTCTCAGCGCTACCAGCGATGACGAAGGCGTTGTAAATAGCGCTGGGAAAACTGCTCGAAGCCGACCAACAAACCGTTGCTGGGCAACGGATTGCTGAGAATGGCGCGCCCGGAACGATTCGAACGTCCGACCCTCAGATTCGTAGTCTGATGCTC
>CAXTCO010000007.1:0-29188 GCA_964242255.1 uncultured Caulobacteraceae bacterium
ACGCCAGAGCCGAGATGAGAGGGGCGGCGTCCGCGCTCATGTCGACGTCCTCACGCTGAGGATCCCAGCCGGAGCGACACTTCGACCTCGTCGGTGAACGGGAGCGACAGGTAACCGCCCCCGGGCGCCCGCACGCGCTCGAAGCGGCACAGGCCGCGCGCCAGCCACACCGTGGGCGGCCCGAGCGCGGCCTCGCGGGGGCCGGGCTCCTCCGCCCCGCCGTCGAGGCGCAGCCTAAGGACCTGCCGGGAGAGGAAGCGGGGGAGCATCGACAGGTGCGCGGCCTTCTTCGGTGCGGCCGAGGGCGCCGCCCGTCGCGATCCAGGGCGGACCGCCGGGCGCGTCCAGCGGCGCGAGGTGCGAGACGTAGCGCAGGCCGCGGCCCGCGTCCTCCACCTCCAGGCGCACGCGCCCGTCCGGCCGCACCGGCTCGGCCGCGCCGGCCGCCTGAGAGGCGAAGCCGAGCTGGGCCAGGGCGGTGACGGGCGCCGCCTCGCGCCGGGCGACGATCCGGGCCGCGGCCGCGTCGTCCAGGTTCAGCACCAGGGCGAGCACGGCGGCAGGGGCCGTGTTGACGTTGAAGGCCGACGATCCCGGCGTGGCCGTGGCCCAGGCCTGCACGGCGCGCCGCCGCTCGCCGGCGATCAGATCGGGCCAGCCGAGCACGCCCGCCGCCTCCGCCAACCCGTCGAAGCCGCCGGGCTTCGGGGCCGGCCGGCCTGCGGCGGCGTAGTCCGCCGCCACGGCCCCGCGGGGACGGCGGACCTTGGCTCCTCCTAGGGCGTCCAGCAGGCGGTCGCGGAGGGTCTCCGCCTCGGGCGCCATGAATCCCAGGCGCGCGAACAGGCGCAGCAGCGTGTCGGGCCGACTCCCGTCCAGGTTGAGCAGGCCGGCGTCGTCCTGCAGCCGCAGGCGCAGGGCGCGGTCGCGCGTCCAGGCGTACGGCCGTCCGTCCAGGCGCACGGCGGCGTGGGGAAGGAGAGCGCCGGGGCTTGCAGACACCGGGGCGTCGGGCAGCAGTCCGTCGGGGCCGGCCCGGTGCGTGGCGGCGAGGAACAGCGCCTCGGCCTCCGCGCCGTCCGCCTCCGCGGCGAAGGCGGCTCCGTCCACCGCGCCCTGCGCCGAGGCGCCGAGCGCGGCGGCCGCGGACGCTGCGGCGGCGAAAACCAGCGCCAGCAGACCCACCACCGCCAGCACCACCGGCAGGGCGTAGCCGGCCCGGATGTCGGCCGTCCCCCTCACGCGCCGGCTCCGGCGCCGACGGACGGGGCGGCCGCCGGCGCGTCGACGGCCTCCACCCACTCGAGGTGCGGATCCGCGGCCAGCCGGATCCACAGCCGCGGGCGTGGCGCCGGCGCCGCGGAGCCCGGTCTGGCTGGCGGCGGCTCGGCCCTCAGCTCCGCCGCCCACGGCCGTCCGGCCAAGGCGTAGCTGAAGGCGGCCGGCCCGGTCCCCAGGTCCAGCAGCACCGCCGTTCGCCCGCCCGTTCCCACACAGATGAGCCGCGTGCGGCCTCCGCCGCCGTCCAGCCGCAGCGACACGATCCCGGGAGCCTCGTCGCCGCAGGGCGTCGCCCGCCCGGGTGTGACCGCCGCGGTGAAGCCGCCCTCGTCGCCGACGAAGGGCGTGGCCGGGCCGTCGCGCCCCGGCAGGCGGACTCCCCGCAGCAGGGTGCGGAGGGCCTCGGCCCCCACCAGCCGGTCGCCGGCCGCGTCCGCTCGGGACGCAAGTCTGAACCCCGCCCGCGTGGCGCCCGTCGAGATCTGCAGCAGCAGCACCAGCAGCACGGCGGTGACGGCCAGCACCACCAGCGCCTCGACCAGCGAGAAGCCCGCCCGCGCCGCCGGGTTCACGCGCCTGAGGCGGCCGCGGGCGCCGCGGACGGCGGCGCGAAGCTCCAGCCGGAGGCCGCGCGGGACGCCGCGCCCACGGCGGCGTAGAAGATGTGGCGGCCGATCACGGCGGCGCGGTCCAACCGGGCGGCCCACCGCGGCCGCACGTAGTCCGCGTGGTAATTGAGCACGCCCGCAAGCTCCGGCGGCGCCGCGCCGCCGCCCTCCAGCGCCTCCGACGCCACGGCCTGCGCGCGTCGCCACGCGGCCGCTTCCGGACGGCGCGCTGCCAGCCGAGGGTCGCACGCGAAGCTGAACTGGCAGCCCGACCGGGCGGCGCCCTCGAACACCACGCCGCACACGTCGGCGGGGTGGCGACCGCTGCGCGCCCTGTTCAGGACCACCTGCGCCACGGCCGCCTGGCCGTCCGCCGGCTCCCCGCGGGCCTCGTAGTAGACGGCCTGCGCCAAGCACGCCTGCGGTGTCGCGCCCTGCGCCACGCGCGTCGGCCGCGCGCGCGGCGCCGCGACCGCCCGGGGAGTCTCTACGGGGCCGAACGCCTTTGAGAGGGTCCCCTCGACCCGACGAAACGCCGCGATCCGCGAGAGGAAGTCGCTGACGCGCGGGCCCGGCGCTCCGTCGTCCGGCCGTGGTTCCGCCCTGACGACGGAGCTCACCGACGGAAGGGAGACAGACGGCGACGGAGCGGAGGCCATCGACACAGCGGGACGGAGCACGATCGCCATCGCTGCGGCGGACACCGCCATGAAGGCGGACGCGGTCCAAAGCACGGCGTCCTGTCGACGGGATCTGACGGTGCGCGGGCCCATGGCCTTCGTGTCTCGCGCCGACCCGCCGTCTATGCAAGCCTTGGGGCGCCCGCGGACGGGCGCCCCTCCGCCATCAGCTGATCGCGCCGTTCGCCCGGTTGGGGAAGAAGCCGAAGCTGTTCGCCTGACCGCCGGCGTAGACGATGCTCAGCACTTGGCCGGGCGTGCGCTCGTAGGCGATGCTGTTGGCGTCCGCCGGCACCAGGTTCGCGACGCCGTTCACCACCACGCCCTCGTCGGCCCCGCCGCCGAGCGCAGCGCGCACGCCGGAGATCGCGTTGGCCGCGTTCTGCGTGGCCGCGCCGCCCTGGTAGACCAGCGTGCGGATGATGCCGGCGTGGTAGGCCTCGACCGCCAGGATGCCGGCCGCCGCGTCCAGGTAGTTCTTGTTCTGGATGAAGCGCGCACCCCCATGGTAGGCGGTGACGCCTACGTCCTCGAACACGAACGATCCCAGCAGGAAGTTGGTCTCGCTGGCGAACGGGTCGAAGGTCGAGCCCAGGCCCGCGGCCTGCGCCAGCGTGTTGAAGGTCTGCGTGAAGTTGATGGCCGGCTCGGCTACCGCGGCAGAACCCAGCGCGCTGCGTAGGAAGCGCACGTGGTTGCGCTCGTCGTTGGCGATCTCGGTGGCGTACTGCTGGATCGCGGTCGTGACGAAGGGCACCTGGCGGCCGCCGACCACCGAACCCTGCGTGCCGACCCCGTTCGTGTCGCTGGCGGCGAGGCCCTGGCCGGTGACGGCGCGCTGATAGAACTCGGCCTCCAGGTATTCGAGGTTGAGCGCGAAGTTGAGGATGTTGGCGTCGGAGATCGGCGCCTGCGCCTTGGCGAACGTCGACAGGCCGCTCGCGCCCAGCACCGCCAGCGTGGCCAGGCTGGATTTCAGAACCAGGCGGCGGGGGCCGACGTCCTCCGTCTCGACAGTCTCTCCAGGAGCCGCACCGCCCGTATTTTCGATCAGCATGTCGCTCTCCTGCCCATGAGACGGGCGCGTCCATATCGCCGGACGTCCGGCCGGACCTCGCCCTCACACCACCCGCAAACGCGGCGCCTGAGTGGAAGTTCGCGCCCTTACCGCAACCCGCCTGAAAAAAGATGGGAGGAGGCGGCCGCGGCGGGGCCGAAGCGAAACTTCGTCTCCGCGTCAGGAAACTCCCTGCACCGGCGGGTGTTAGCCGAAGGTAGCGGGGGTGCGTCGTGCGTCCGCGCGCGAGCCGGCCGTGCCGGGAGGAACTCGATGCCCTACTCTGCAGCGCAGCTGACCGCCTTCTACACCACGCTCACGGTGGGCAGGACGCCGGGCGCCACGCTCACGCCCCTGATCGCCAACACCGCGGCGCAGGACGCCGCCGGTCAGATCACAGACGCCCAGGCCTTCGCCGTCGTGAGCTCGATGTCCAACGACGTCCGCTCGACGGGCGACGTGGCCGTGGCGACCTACGCCCTGTTCACGGGGGCCACCCCGAGCCAGGCCGGAATCAACTACCTCGTGAACAATCCCGGCACGGGCTACAACACATCCTATTACAACGGCGTCGGCGGCACGCCCACCAACCTGGGGCCGGGCGGCTTCAACGCGGAGAACCGCTACTACAACGCTGCCATCAACCTGGCCGCAACGGTCGGCGCTCCGGGCTACGCCAACTTCAACGCCACCTTCGGCGGCCTGACGCTCGCTCAGACCATCTCCACGGCCTACAACACGATCATCGGCTCGGCGGTGACCACGACGGCGGCGCAGGCCGCCATCAACTCGATCACCAACTCTCTGCCCTACTTCCAGGCGCTGGCCTCCCAGCTCGTGGCGAGCGGCAGCAGCGTCGACCTCGCCACCAAGGCGATCATCGCCGGCTACATCCTTGAGGAAGGGATCAAGGCCGACGTGGGCGTCTACGCCCAGGCGCTCGACGGCTTCAACGCCGCCGACGCCATGGGGAACGGCGTGTTCAACACCAACCTCCTGACCACCTTCGGTGCGGGCGGCTCGGCGTTCAATCCGGCCCTGCAGCCCTTCGTCAACGGGCAGACCTTCACCTCTTCCGCCACCTCGCTGACGTCGGAGGGTGTGGCCGCCGGCGGCCAGGCGACCCTGAATGTCGGCTCCAACGCCACGGTCACCTTCACAGGCGACACCGCCATCAACACGGGCCAGCTGACGGTGAACGAGGGCGCCGGATCAGGCGTGCTGAACCTCGCCTACACCGGCCAGATCACCTCCACCGCCGCCAGCGTGATCGCCTCCGGCGTCTCGGTGGTGAACCTGTCGGCCACGGGCGTGGCGGGCGCGCTGCTGTCGGTCGACATCGAGAATTCGAGCCTCACCACCCTGAACATCCGCGGGTCGGAGAGCGTCGCCTACAGCGCGCCCCTCTACGCCTTCTTGGACGGCACCTTCTCGTTCGGCGCGCTGACCACGATCAACGCGTCGGGCGCGACCGCACCGGTGAACATCGACGTCTCCTCCATGCCGTCCACGGCCAACGCGAGCGCGTCCGGCGGCGTCACCGTCATGGGCACGACGGGGGCCGACACCTTCTCCGTACGCAACTTCGCGACAGTCACCGGCGGCGGCGGAAACGACACGGTGGTGCTTTACTCCACCGGCAACGTCTCGGCCGTACCGGTGGTCACCGACGCTCACGCCGGCGTCACCGTCGGCTTCGCCGGCCTGAACGCCACCACGTTCAACGCCACCGCGATCTCGGCCACCAGCGTGCAGAACGGGCTGGACCAGGCGGCTGCGAAGGGGGCCGGGACCGTCAGCTACTTCCAGGTCGGCGGCGACACCTACCTGGTGGCGGACAACAGCGCGGCGAACACCTTCCAGTTCGGCAGCGACTACGCGATCCGCCTCGTCGGGGCGCACGCGCTCGCGGGCAGCACGCTGACCGGGACGGGACAGATCGTGCTGGCGGGCTGAGCCGAAGAGGGCGTGCGCCTACCGGTGCACGCCCTCTTCGATCATCGACGTCAAGATCATTGACGTTGACAGGAAAGATGACGGTTAGAACCGCCTTGATCTCAGACGGAGAGTTGATAAGCCGGCTTTCCACTTGGCCGGGCATGCCTCACGGATGTGGTCAGCCGACCTTCGGTCATAGCCTCGTTCACGACGACCCATTGCTGTTCCCACTTGGCTGGTCATGAATTTCGCGGGTGACTGCTTGTGGCGGTCGCCCGCGATGGTCTCAGCGGAAGGCGCCATCCACCCAGGTGGGGAGAGCCACGGCTCGGCGTCGCCGCCCTCGCGGACGATGCGCCGCACCTGCGCTGGCGCGTGGCCGAACGCGATGCTCTCGCCGCCGCGGTAAGAAGCTGGCGACGTCGTTCATCGTGATCGGACGGCGCATGAAATCCCGTCGCCCCAGGGTTGCGCGGCATGATCTGCCGTTTGGCGAGACGACCCGCGCGGCGACCCTCATCACTTGAGGATCGCGAGCCACCTATACGGGCTGACTCCGCAAGCGCCCCTGACCACCGCCGCGCGCGGGGCGCCGTGTGCGACGTGGGCCAGTTCGCGCGGGCCGTGCCGTCAAGGTCGGCTGCGGGCGCCTAGACGGTCATCCCCGCATGGCGCCGCAGGGCGTCCAGCACCGCCATGTTCGCCACGGCGTCGCGGCCGCCCGTCAGCGGTTCCGCCTCGCCGGCCATGACCCTGACGACGTGGTCGAGCTGGGCGTCGTAGCTGGTGGGGCCCGATGCGGCCTCCTCCCAAGTTCCCGTCGGCGTGCGTAGGGTCAGGCGCCCGCCGCTCTGTGGCGCGACGAAGTTGTCGATCGTGAGTTCGCCGGCATCGCCCGTCAGCACGATCCGGTCGCGCCGGGGATGGACCATCGAGCAGCGCAGCGCGCCCTCGACACCGTCCGGGAAGGCGAGGGCGGCGTCCAGCGTCGCATCCACCCCGTGGTGCAGGTCGGCCTGGACGCCCCGAACCTCAGGCTCGCCGCCGGTCAGGGTGCGCAGGGCGTGCACGACGTAGCAGCCGAGATCCATGACGCCGCCGCCGCCCAGGTCCGGCCGCCAACGCAGTTCGCCGCGAGCCTGGGAGATCGGCGCCTCGAAGAGGCCCTGCGCCGTCCGCAGCCGTCCGACGGCGCCGTCGCGCAGCAGCGCCATGGCGCGGGCGAACTGCGGGTGGAAGCGGTAGTGGAACGCCTCCAGCGCGGGCCTGCCGGCCGCTTCCGCCGCCGCCGCGATGCGGGCCGCCTCGTCCGCCGTCATGGCGAAGGGCTTCTCGACCAGCAGCGCCTTGCCGGCCCGCAGGGCGGCGAGGCACGGGCCGAGGTGGCCGGCGGGCGGCAGGGCGCAGTAGATCAGGTCGACGTCGTCACGGGCGGCCAGGGCGTCGTAGTCGGGGGCCACCGCCTCCACGCCGTGCTCCTCGGCGTAGGCACGCGCCCTGTCCCGGTCGCGGGCGGCGACGGCCGTGATCCGCACGTCGCTGCGGCGTGAGGCGGGCGCGATCACCGCCTTCGGTGCGATGCGCGAGGCGCCCAGCAGCCCGATCCGCAGAACCATGCCCTCGTCCTTTCCGTCGCCGTGCTCAGTCGGCGGCGCGGTGCGGCACGCGGCCGTCGACCACCGTCATCAGCACTTCGCCCTGCAGGCGGCGGCCGTCGAACGGCGAGTTCTTCGACTTGGAGAGCAGCTTCTCCGCCTCGACGATCCGCGGCGCGCCCATGTCGCACAGCACGAGGTCGGCGGGCGCGCCCGAAGAGAGGCGTCCGGCGTCCAGGCCCAGCAGGCGCGCCGGGCCGAGGGTCACGGCGGCGATCAGCGGCAGGAGGTCGCAGCGGCCCTCGTGGTGCAGCGACAGCAGGGCGGGCAGCAGCGTCTCCAGCCCGACGGCGCCTGGAGCGGCCTCCGCGAAGGGCAGGCGCTTGTCTTCGGCGGGGGCGGGCGTGTGGGCGCTGGTCACCGCCTCCACCAGGCCCGAGGCGACGGCGTCGATCAGCGCCTGCCGGTCGCCCTCCGCGCGCAGCGGCGGGTCCAGCCGGTAGAAGGTGCGGTAGTCGCCCACGTCCAGCTCGTTGAAGCTCAGGTGGTTGATCGAGGCCGTGGCCGCCGCACGGACGCCGCGGGCGCGGGCGGCCGCCAGGCGGCCGCAGCTGTCGGCGGTGGTGACCTGGTCGAGCAGCAGGCGCGCGCCCGTCAGCTCGGCGAGGGCGAGGTCGCGCTCCAGGGTGATGCGCTCGGCCAGGGCCGGGGCGCCGGGCAGGCCCAGGCGCGTCGCCATCTCCCCGTCCGTGGCGCAGGCGCCCTCGCTGAGCCACGGGTCGGCCGGGCGGTGGGCCACGAGGGCGCCGTGGGCGTCGGCGTAGCTCAGCACGCGGCGCAGCACCTTGCTGTCGCGCAGGGTGCGGTCGCCGTCGGTGACGTAGGCGGCCCCGGCCTCCACCATCAACCCGATCTCGGCGAGGCGCTCGCCCCGGCAGCCGCGAGTGGCCGCGCCCGCCGCCAGCACGTGCACGAGGTCCAGGTCGCGGCCGCGGCGCAGCACGAAGTCGATGGCCGCCGGATCGTCGAGCGCCGGGTCCGTATCGGGCTGCAGCACGATGGTGGTGACGCCGCCGGCGGCCGCGGCGCGGGCGGCGGACTTCAGCGTCTCCTTCGGCTCGGCCCCGGGCTCGCCCGTCTTCACGCGCAGGTCGATCAGGCCGGGGATCAGGAGCGCACCCGCGCAGTCGATCACGCGCAGGTCGGGGGAGGGCGCTTCCAGCCGCGGCCGGCGCGCCACGTCGGCGATCACGCCCTCCGTGACCACCAGCGCGCCGGGGCCGTCGTAGCCCGACTCCGGATCGACCAGGCGCGCGTTCACGAAGGCGGTGGGCCGGCCGCTCACGCGTTGGCCCGCTGCTCACGGCGCTCGGCGAGGCTGGCGAGCACGGCCATGCGCACGGCCACACCCATCTCCACCTGCGGCTGGATCAGGCTGACGAGCGGGTCGTCGGCCACGGTCGAGTCGATCTCCACGCCCCGATTCATGGGGCCTGGGTGCATGACGCGCGCGCCCGGCTTGGCCCAGGCCAGCTTCTCGCGGTCGAGCCCGTAGAAGCGGAAGTATTCCCGGGCGGAGGGGACGAAGGCGCCGTCCATCCGCTCCAGCTGCAGGCGCAGCATCATCACCACGTCCGCGCCCGCGAGGCCGCGGCGCATGTCGTGGAACACCTCGCACCCCCACTCGCGCGCCACGCCGGGCACCAGGGTCGGCGGGCCCACCAGCCGCACCTCCGCGCCCAGCAACTGCAGCAGGATCACGTTGGAGCGCGCCACGCGGCTGTGGGCGACGTCGCCGCAGACGGCGACCGTCAGCCCCTCCACGCGGCCGAGTTCGCGCCTGAGCGTCAGGGCGTCGAGCAGCGCCTGCGTCGGGTGCTCGTGGCGGCCGTCGCCCGCGTTGATCACCGCGCAGGACACCTTCTGCGACAGGAGCTGAGCCGCGCCAGAGGCGGAGTGGCGCACCACCAGCAGGTCCGGCCGCATCGCGTTCAGCGTCACGGCGGTGTCGATCAGCGTCTCGCCCTTGGTGACCGACGAGACCCCGGGCGCGAGGTTGATCACGTCCGCCCCCAGCCGCTTGGCTGCGAGTTCGAACGAGCCCTGGGTGCGGGTGGACGCCTCGAAGAACAGGTTGGCCAGGGTGCGGCCGGCGAGCAGCGGCAGCGTCTTGCGCGGGAGCCGGTTCAGGGCGACGAAGCTGTCCGCCAGGTCGAGCAGGCGCTCCGCCTCGGGGCGCGACAGGCCGGCGACCTCGATGAAGTGCGGCCGGCCGTAGGCGAACAGGCGCGCCCGGACGTCCGTCTCCACCGTTTCGGGCACGGAGGGGGGAGCGGAAGGAGCCGCGGCGCCCTCCGCCCGGCCGGTCACTGCAGCCGGCTCCCCATGTCGGCGATGGCGCGGTCGACCAGCGGATCGCTGGTCATGCCCGCCGTTCGCACGACGAGCACGCGCTCGGCGGCGGCGGCGGCGAGTTCGGCGGCGGCGGCTTTGACCTCCGCGGCGGCCTGGGTCTCGGCCAGGGCGATGCGGCGGTCGGCGAGTTCCGACCGGCGGGCGATCTGCGCCTCCAGCTTGACCTTGGCTTCGGCCTCCAGGCGCTTCGCCTCGACCTGGGCCTCGGAGATCATGGCGGCCGCTTGCGTCTCCAGTTCGGCGCGGCGACGGGTCAGGCCTTCCAGCACGACGCGAGCCTCGTCGCGCAGGCGCTCGGCGTCGGCCAGGGCGTCGCGGATCTTGGCGGAGCGCTCGTCCAGCGCCTTGGCGGCCGTGCGCGGCACCCTGGCGACCACCAGGATGGCGAAGAAGATCACAAGGCCGACGGCGACCCAGAGTTCGGCTTCCTTGAGGATGTCCATGGAGGCGTTTCTCCTCAGGCGCCGGCGGAGGCGAGCGCGGCCTCCACCTCTTGCGGGGGCGCGGCTTGGCCGGTGAGCCGCTCCACGATGGCGGCGGCGGCGTCGGCGGCCACCCCGCGCACGGAGCCCATGGCCGCGTCGCGCGAGGCGCGGATGCGCGCCTCCGCCTCGGCCAGCTTGGCGTTGAGTTCGGCCTCCTGCGCGCGCTGCCGCTCGCCGGCCTCGGTGTTGGCGCGGCGCTTGGCGTCGGCGGCGGCGGACTGCGCCTTGGCGCGGGCGTCCGTCATCTCGGCGTGAGCGGCGGCGGCCTGGGCGTCGGCCTCGGCGCGGACGCGGCGGGCCTCTTCGATCGCGCCGGTGATCGCCGCTTCGCGCGCGTCGCGCACGCGGCGCAGGCGGGGCGCGAACACCCGCGCCATGAGCAGGTAGAGCACCGCGAACAGCAGCACGAGCCAGACGATCTGGCCCCCCCAGTATTCGAACTTGAACTGCGGCAGGCCGCCCGTTTCCGCGGGGACGGCGGTGGAGGTCTCGGCATGTCCGGTCGCCACGGCGCGTTCTCCTTCGGGTGAGCTCACAGGCGTGCCGTCCACGACTTGCGCCGCCTCCGCGGCGGGGATCGATGCGGCGGAGGCGGGCGCTGCGGCCATTACGAGTAGAGCACCAGGATGCCGAGCACGAAGGCCAGGATGCCCAGGGCCTCGGCCAGGGCGGCGCCCACGAACAGGTTGCCGATCTGCGCGCCGGCGGCCGACGGGTTGCGCAGGGCGCCGTTCAAGAAGCTGCCGAAGATCGTTCCCACGCCGACGCCGGCGCCGATCATGCCCAGCGTGGCGAGGCCCGCGCCGATGTAGCGGTAGCCGTGGGCGGCGGCGGTCGCGACGGCGACGGCGTTCTGCGGATCCATGTCTCTCGTCTCTGTTCGTTGATGGATGGAGGAGGGGAGGTCGGGTCTGTGTCTGGGGCCGGCCTAGTGGCCGTGGCCCAGGTTCACGACGTCGTTGAGGTAGATGCAGGTCAGCACCGTGAACACGAACGCCTGCAGGAACGCCACCAGGAACTCCAACGCCGTCAGCGCCACCACGCCGGTGAGCGAGAGCGCCGCGCCGGGCAGCCCCAGCAGACCCAGGCCGCCGCCGGCCGCCATGGCGCCGAGCGCGATGATGAAGCCGGCGAACACCTTCAGCGCCACGTGGCCGCCCAGCATGTTGCCGAACAGGCGCAGCGCCAGGGTGAAGGGGCGCAGCAGGAAGCTGACGAACTCGATCGGCACCACCAGGAACAGCACCGGCCACGGCACGCCCGAGGGCACGAACAGCTTGAAGAAGCCGATCCCGTTCTTGGCGAAGCCGACGATCAGCACCAGCAGGATCGTCATCACGGCGAGCGCCGCGGTCACCGCCAGCTGCGACGTGGCCGTGAAGATCAGGAACAGGCCCAACAGGTTCATGCACAGGATGAACATGAACAGGGTGAACACGAACGGGAAGAAGGCGCGGCCCTCGTGGCCGATCAGGTTGGTGGCCAGGTCGTCGACGAGGCTGAACACCGCCTCGCCCGCCGTCTGCAGCCGCCCCGGCACGATCTGCGCGCGGAAGGTCACCGCCGTCATGAAGCCGATCACCAGGACGAAGGCGATGAACATCGACAGGGTGGAGTTGGTGATCGACAGGTCGATCAGCCCCATGCCCGGCATCTTCACCGCGGGCAGGTCCACCATCTTGTGGATCTCGAACTGTTCGATCGGGCCGGCGGCCATCTAGCGTCCTCTTAGTCCTCGTCGCCGTCGCCGAAGGGGACGGACGGCGGGTTCGGGTGGTCCGTCCGGGCCTGCGCCACCAGCCTGTCGGCGGTGCGCTTGGCCATCCAGACCGAGACGGCGAACCCTGAGAGCACGCCGATGAGCAGTCCCGCCGGCGCCGTCCGGAAGCCCAGATGCGGCGCCAGCGCGTCCACCCCGAAGCCGAGCGCCAGACCCACCACCACGCCGCCGATCAGGTCGGCGAGGATGCGGTAGGCCTGGTTGGCCGCCGCGCCCCCGGCGCCCGCGCCGCTCAACCCCGAGGTGGAGCGAGCGGTGGAGCGCTCCAGCGCATCCGCCCGCGCCGACAGGTCCGCCAAGCGGTCATCCGTCGGTCTGCGGAGGTCGGACATGCCGGATATGGGCGCGCGCTCACAGGGCCGCGGCGGCGGGCCGCCCCGGCCCGGAGAGGGCGAGCGGAACCTAGCGGCGGACGGCGGGATGTCAACCGAGGGCGGGGCGAGGGTGGTGTAGGGTTTTGAATTGCTAACACCCTGCATGGCGAACCGGGCGCGTAGGACGCCGCCGACTAGCGCACCCGCACTGCCGTGGACCTGTTCCCGCGCCACTCGACCGTAACCGGCCTCGGATCGCCGCCGATCAGCACGCGGCAGCGCAGCGACACGTAGGTCGGTGGCGATGGCCGCATAAGTAGATGGCAGGCGCCGCGAGTGGGCTGGGCGCTCAGCAGGGCAGACCTTTCGATCCGCAGTCGCTAGCGAGCGGGCGCGATTTCATCGGCCTGATCAACGCTTAGCTGGAAGGCGCCCGCACCTGCCTTGAGCATGATGACCCCGCGTCCAGACGGCGCGTGGCTGGAATCCATGTCGCCGATTGGGTAGGAACCGCCGTGAGTGGTGGCATGACCCGACCCGACTTGGTGGACGATGATACGCCGGTCAGGTCTGGAGGCGTGAGGGCTGGGCTCAACGGCTGCTCGCGACCGGATGGCCTGCGTGCGCCGCCGAGTAGTGTCGGTCCGCTGATACCCAAGCCCACCCGACCATGATCAGGACGACGATGATCGCCGCGCCGATGGCGTGCGCAGGGCGAGCCAGCAGCTCGTAGTCGGGACTGTCGGACCAAGGCATGGCGCTACCCTGCGGCTTTGGAGCGCCTCCGCCAAGCGGGAGCCTCGTAGTCTGTGAGAATGGTTGAGAACCCAAGCCTCAAGCGTCTAAGTTGCGGAGCGTGGCCGGCGGGAAGGGCTCCAACCAGTGAGCGAGCTACTAGCGACGAATGATTGGCGCCCGCCGCCGCCAAGCAGGGCCGCTGTCAAGCAAGGCTTTCTGCCGCGACTTCTTGGCTTGGCTGACCGAGATGGGTTCAAGCTGGAGCTTTGGAGCACGGCGTTCCAAGCCGGGATAGCCGGTCTCACTAGGGAAGCGCTTCACAAGATCGCCACTTCCCACAAGGTGTCGTCGCCTGCTCCCGATGTGGTCGATCTGCTTACCGACTGGACGAAAGGAACCGACCTTGCCGCCCTCGGAGCAGCCCGGAACGCACTGATGCGCTTCGCTCAGATCGCCGAAGTTGGAGACGCCTGCGCCGGCCTTCTTACTGGCCGAGGAAAGGAGTTGTTTGGCTGCTGGCTCCACGAAACGGTGCTTCAAACCGCTCTTAAGCGAAGGATTTCGCAGAGTGATCTTACGGCTACTTCGCAGTCTCTGGGACTAACGCAGGACGAGTCAGATGCGGTATATCAGACGGAAGCCCAGAAATTCTTGAACGCTAGTCTACGTACAACGCTGCAAGATGGCGAGTTTTCTCCGGAGGACGAGGCGTCGATCAAGGCGCTTGCGGCCAACTTGCAAGTCCGGTCGGCATTTGACGCTGAACATGCGGAGTTGATCGCGGATGGTAGGACCGCGTGGATGATAGCGAGAAGCGATCTTCCAGCCATCGCCGTTCCTGTGAACCTTCAGAAGGGCGAAGTTGCTCATCGGTCGATACAAGCGACTTCCTGGCAACCTGCGACGCGCTCCGTATCCATGGGATCAAGTGGCGTCACGACGAGCGTAAGGCTTATGAAGGGTGTCTACTATCGAACAAGCTCGATGCGTTCAAACCGAGTAGTGCAGACCTACGAGAAGCAGACAGGTGAAGGCACACTCATTATAACGAACAAGCGGCTGCTCTTTGTCTCAAGCGGGACATCCTCGTCTCCGAAGTTGAATAGCATATTGACGGTCGAGCCCTACATCGACGCCGTTATTGTGACCCGTGGCGCGGGCAAGCCTACGACTTACCGTTTCGCTAACAATGACAAATGGTTCGCGGCTATGCTGTCGCGAGCCATTGTGGACGATCATAGATAGGTAAATTGGCCTTACGACCAGCCGAAGTGATTTCGGACTTGGCCGAACAGCCAGTTCCGATGCAACGGATCAGCTGCAAGTTCAGGTGCATTGTCGATAGCGCATGTAGGCACCCCTAAGCGCCCGTAACGTTCGTACAGCGCGTCTCCCGTTCCGAGTAGTGCAAGTGACGCGACGTCCCAGCCGTGTCGCAAGAAGCTCCTCAGGTACTCGTCACCCTCGGGTAAGCCGGAGATACTGTCTGAGCGGAGTGCGATCAGGAGGTTGAGGTAGCCCACGTTTGAGCCTCGGGAGGCACCGCCGCGCAGGGCGTCGAACCGTTCGATACACCGCTCGACAGAGTCTCTCCGTTCCTGGACCGACTGCCTGAAGGCATAGAGGCGAAGCCAGCCGCCACCACGGAGCAGAACATCCCGGGCACCGCCTGCCCCCCGACCTTGCTGGGAGACAAGTGCTCCGATTGTAGAGGACTTGCCGGAGTTCTCAGGCCCCACCACAGCCCAGACCACTACACGCATGCCTACCTCCCTTGACTAGCGCACCATCAGCGCTGCGACATGGCCGACTTCCCGCATATGAATTCTTGTCATTGACAAAGGCCTGTGCTATTAGCCTTCATAAAACCTGAGGCTAATCGTGCTTGCACCTGACAGCGTTTCCGACCGAGAGCTTCTTCTTAAACTGTGTGACTTGGTCCTGTCTCTGACGCGAAGAGTTGCGCCGGACGACGACGTCTTTGTGCTAGCTAGCGGTCAGGCACCTAAGATTTCTGATTGCGGGCTGGCGGTAGGAGCCAATCACGTTCTCTGGGTGCCGACCGCTTCCGGATGAGGCCCCCGCCTTGTATACGCGGTTGATGTTCAGCGTCAGCATTTCGCAGCGCCTTCTCGTAATCAAGGCGAGTCGCCAGCGCCTGGGCAGGCTTTCGCGAGGTGAGTCTGCGGCCGCCGCAGAGCGGCGACTCAGTGCTGCCGAAAGGCGGGCAAACGATCTCGGTTGCCTAAAGGAATTCCGAAACATTCGGTATGTAGCAACCAATCTCGACGCAGAGCTAGAAGACTGCGGACTGGCGATTATCTACGTGGATTACGCTGGCTCAAATGAGCCAGGGAACCGTAAGTTCCTTTGGACTTGTAGAATCGAGGAGGCGGCCGAGGCAAGCCCGATCCTTTTCCAACTGAGCAATCAGACCACAGTCTCTCTTAAAAGCGGCGGCGCGCGATCAGTAGAAACTGATGATCTTAACGCTGTAGCTGCCATCTTCCTCGACACCTTAGAGGCTAAGCTTTAACGCCAGCAAGGCTTTGGAGATCGACCACCTCTAAGCCTCAGTCGATGAGTAGGACTAGCCTTTCGGACGCCGTCCGCTCTTCAGCCCCGCCGCCCGCTCTTCACCCTCCTCGGGCTCGCGCACCAAATCAGCGATACGACAGCCCAGCGCAGCCGCCAGCTTGCCCATCACGTCGATGGTGACGTTGCCTAGCTCGCGCTCCACCTCGTTCAGGTAGACGCGGCTCACCCCCGCATCGACGGCCAGCTTCTCCTGCGAGAGCGCTTGAGCCGTCCGCAACCGGCGCAGGTTCCAAGCGACCAGCGCACGGCCTTCCATGCCGCGACACGACCGCCCTGGACGTACCTAATCCACCAGCTATAGCTTACATGAAGCGGGCTGACGGTGACCGCCGCCGAAAGGCCCCCGTCACTCCAGCGCTCGCTTGCAAGCCAATCTGGTTGAGAGGTGAGGCGATGGGCGTGGGCTACGTCATAGGTATGGTGGCCGGTTGTCTGTTCGTGTTCGGGGCGCCCGTCGCCCTCTGGTTCGCGATTTGGCCCAGCAGATCGTTGAACTTCGCTTCGCAGCGCGGTCGCAACCTTCAGGCCTTCCTGGTGCTGTTCATCGGCATGCCAATTATCAGCATGGTGGCGCTTAACAGCGACCCCACCTACCGCAAGGAGCAAGCCGCCAAAGAAGCCGCTAAGGCAAGTCGAGCGCGGGCCGAGACCGCAGTCACGACGACCACCACGCCTGAGGCGACCACCATCACCGACACTGCACCAGACACGCCGGAGATGGCGGCCGACCACCCCGGCAATCTCAGCGGCGGTTTGGACTATCTGACCATGAAAGCCCAGGCAGAGGAGCAGCTTAAAGCCAAGCTGACCGACGATCACGGCCTGCGCTACCGCGACGTGCACACGAAGCTCTCGACCCTGGAGGGGGGTGGGATCGTCGCCTTCTGCGGCGAGGTGAATAGTCGAACACCGCTGGGCGGCTATGGCGGCTATAAGCGCTTCCTTGCCTCCCGCTCAGTGGCGGCCACGGAGGACACAATGACGGCCGACGACTTCGCGCAGGCGTGGAGCCGGTTCTGCACGGACGGGGTGGAGGGACCGAAAGTTTGGTAGTGACGCTTCGGGCTGCGCTAGACGGCGCTGGCTTGAATGTGCCTCGCCAGGTGCGGTAGCTTCGTTCGCATGAGCGAAGTTTGCGAACTCTACGCCAACAAGACGTGGCACCAGATCGGCATTGAGGATGCTCTGGAAAAGTATGCCGAGAGGGACCTGCGTTGTCCTGAATGTCTAGGCGCGGTGCGGGCTCATAAGGCCAGCCAGGACGGGACGATGCAGGCCCACTTCGAGCACAAGGTCGGTCACAAGGGATGCTCCCTGGGCCACTACTTTGACGGCAATCCTACGCGGCATCCCAAACCGCTGACTCGGTAGGTGATAAGCTAATCTGGGCAGATGATGCGAAGGGCCGCGCTTCTGGTTCTGACAGCGCCGGTTCAGGCGAGCGTGCTAGGTTCGAACATCTCAAAGGAGTCGTCCATGCGCCTACTCGCCTGCACCGCCCTCGCCACCATCCTGCTCGCCGGCGCCGCCACCGCACAAGCGCCCGCCCCAGCGGCTGCGGCCAAGACCACCACCTCGACCACCGCGACGACGAAGGCCGCGCCGAAGCCGCGCACGGCCGCCTCGCTCCAGTGTTCGAAGGACGCCGATGCCAAGGGCATCCATGGCAAACCCCGCAAGGCCTTCATGAACTCGTGCAAGAAGGCCGCCGTGAAGTCCTGATCACCGTCTGAGAGCCGCCGTGAAGCCTGCACTCATCGCCCTTGCGGCGGCTCTCGCCCTTTCCGTTCCAGTTCCCGCCTTGGCCTGGGGCTACGAAGGTCATCAAGTCATAGCTGATATCGCCCGCGACCTGCTGACGTCAGCGGCGCGGGCGAAGGTGGATGCACTGCTCGCCACCGACACCGACGGCCTGACGGCCCACGACATGGCGTCGGAGGCGACCTGGGCGGACGCCTTCCGCAGCGCTGGGCATCGCGAGACGGCGCAGTGGCACTTCGTGGACATCGAGCTTGCGAAGCCAGACCTGACCGCCGCTTGCTTCGGCTTTCCGCCGGCTGGTGGGTCCGCAAGCGCTGGGCCGGCGCAGGACTGCGTGGTGGACAAGGTGGAGGAGTTCGAGAGGGAACTGGCCGGTGCCCACACGCCAGCGCCTGAGCGGCTGCTGGCTCTCAAGTTCCTGCTCCACTTCGTTGGCGACCTGCATCAGCCGCTGCACGCCTCCGACAACCAGGATCGGGGCGGCAACTGCGTCCGCGTCGCCCTGGGCAGTCCACGCACCACGAACCTGCACAGCTATTGGGACACCGCCGTCGTTCAGGTGCTCGGTTCCGATCCGCAGGCTGTCGCCGCGAGCCTCGAAGCGCAAATCACCCCGGCGGACCGGAAGACCTGGGAGGCGGGTGACCCTCGCACCTGGGCGAAGGAGGCCTTCGGCGTGGCCCAGAACGTTGCCTACACAGTCGGCTCCCAGCCGGGCTGCAACCCAGATGCAGCGCCGATCACACTGCCGAGCGGGTACGCGCAGAAGGCCGAAGTCGCCGCCGCGCTTCAACTCAAGCGGGCCGGTGTGAGGCTGGCGCTGGAGTTGGACCGGGCTCTAGGCTGAAGGCTGACCGTCTGCGACATCCTTCCCGAGCGACGCTACTTGAAGGCGAGTAAGCGTCACTGTTAGGTCGGCTTGGGCAGTCGATCAGCACGATCGGCCAGGGGCTAAGGGTCACATCATCATGAAGCTACACGCAGCCATCGCGGCGGCGGCTCTTCTCGGCTGCGCGCCGCCGTCGCAAGCGCAAGCGCCGAGCGGCGCCGCCCCGTCAATCTCGCCTGCCGTCCTGCATATCCCGGAAGGGACGGAGATGAGCATCAGGTTCGATGACGATGTCTCGTCGGCCTCCGCGACGGTCGGGGACCGCTTCACTATCACCTCAGACGAACCCATCCAGCTTGCGAACGGCGGCACTCTTCCTGCCGATCTCAAGGGCGTGGGAGAAGTCACCGCCGTTAAGAAGAAAGGAATGATGGGGCAGGGCGGCGACCTCAGCGTCCGCCTGAACTACCTTAAGGTCGGGGGTGCCCGGATCAATCTGCGCGGCAGCCAGGGTGGGACAGGTAACGGAGCGGTCGGCACGACCGTGGCGCTGACCGTGCTCTTCGGCCCCCTCGGACTCCTGAAGCACGGGCACGACATGGTCATCCACAAGGGGCAGAAGATTAAAGCCTACGTCGATCAGGACGTGGACATCACGCTGCCGGCTTCCACACCCGTCGCGGGTTCCGCCACCCTAGCGGCGCATCCCTGACCTGAGCAGAGGCGGCACGCTCAGCGGTGTGCCGCCTCATCAGGGCAGGAGCAGGATCGACCCCGGCGTGAACGACGCCTGCGCAGTGCTCGACGCAGACGCAGATAGCTGCCGCAGGTCGCCCGTCATGGTCAGGCGCCCGTCCACGAACAGACCCAACGCTCTGACTGGAGAGAGTCCGCTGGCGCCGCCGAAGCGGAAGGCAACACTCTGGGCGTTGGCGAACGTTCCCAGGGAGATCGGCCGTAGGGGTCTGGCGGGTTGCCGCGAGTAGCCGGACCGCCATGACGCCTCCTCGGCGTTAGCCCCACCGCCGCGCAGATCGCTGAGTAGCCCGAACTGGACAAGCGAGTCGGGGCTGGGCGGCCACTGCATTGAGTGACGAACGGAAGCGAGCGATCTGAGCGTGGATGCGCAGTTCAGGTCAAAGCCAAGTCCGCCGGAGCTGAGGATATGCGCGGTCGGCTGATGAGCAACATAGGGCATTCGAGATCATCCAGGTCAGGGAAGCTGCATTGTCTCACCTCCGCTGATCGCTGCAAGAAAGCAGACTGACTAGCTGTGTTCACGGTCATCAGGCGACGTGTAGCAGTCGAATACCGCGTGAGCCGTCCTGCGCTCGGCTACCTTCGTGCGCTCCAGCGCGGAGCGCAGCGTCAGGCCCAGGATCATGCAGATGGCGGCAAGTCTGGAGGTCCTGTCATGACAGTGCAGTCGGTGGAGGGCCAGAACGCAACATGTGCTTGGTTTGTTGCCCAAACACCTAGGACTAAGGTGTTTTCTTTGGCTACTCTGCGGCCATTCCAACGGCCCAGACCTCTTACGTTCACGTTTTAAGGGACTGTATTCAGATTACCCAACCGGGGTCGCCCAAATGCGGCCAGGTGAGGAAGGCTTCTGAAAAGCCACGAAGTGAACGGGCGACTTGAACGAGTGCTGGTGTCGGCTCTGATGTCACCGTGGGAAGCGCGTTGCAGCTCAGCTTGGCTGCGGCTGAGGCTCGGAATAGTCTGTTACTAACTTTGAGCGGAATCGATGAGCGTCACCGTCCACAACCCTGACCAGTACATGGCGGCGCTTCGCACGCTGGTAGCTCAGGGTGCGAAGCGCATTGGATTCCTTGTCGGCGCGGGGGCGCCAGCAGGCATGAAAGCGGACGACGGCTCGATCCTGATCCCCGCTGTCGCTGGCCTCACTGACAAAGTGGTGACTGCCCTCAGTCCGAAGTTCTCGTCTCAATTAGACGCACTTAAAGTCGAGCTAGGTAAATCCGACATTGAAAGTCTGCTCTCGCGCATCAGAACGCTGGCTGGGGTCCTGGGCGCAGCGCAGGTACATGGACTGGATGGTGTAGGTTATAAAGCCTTGAGCGAGGCAATTTGCACTCAAGTTGGTCATGTGGTCCGAGTTGACCTCCCCTCAGGAAGCAACCCGTACACTAGCATCGTGAACTGGATCACAGGCGCAGTTCGCGATCATCCAGTTGAGATATTCACGTCTAACTATGACCTTCTTTTTGAGGAAGCATTCGAACGTGTGAGGGCTCCCTACTTTGATGGTTTCATTGGCGGTAAAGAGGCTTTCTTCGACCCTGTTTCTGTGGCTGCTGGGGACCTTCCGAAGCGCTGGACGCGGGTTTGGAAAATGCACGGGTCGCTCGGCTGGAAGGCTAACAACAAGGCGGAGGTTGTCCGTACAGGCGAACCAAACGTCACGCATTTAGTCTTTCCGGAGCACCTGAAGTATGATCAAACCCAGAAGGCCCCCTATTCGGCACTGCTGGATCGGCTCAAATCATTCCTCGCAACCCCCGACAGCCTGCTTCTCTCTATCGGCTTCTCCTTCGCGGACGCGCACATTGCAGCTCGCATCGATGAGGGGCTCGCAGCGAGCCCCTCATCGAGCGTCTTTGCATTCCAGTATAACACGCTGGCTCACGAAACTGCTGCCTGCGATCTAGGGCGGCGGCGACCGAACTTCAGCGTCTACGCTCGTGACCAAGCTGTAATCAACGGTATTCCAGCCAAGTGGCAGGTCTCAGCCGAACTTCCGACAAGGGATTGGGGGCCGATCCGAGCAAGCTACTGGGCGACGCCCAACGGCGGTGGTCTTCCCGAGTTTAGGTTGGGGGACATAGCCGCCTTCGCCAGCTTCTTAGCCGCGTCGAGTGCGCCACAGGCCTTCGATGCGCCACCTCCACCCCTGGCTATCGTGCCAGCAACCGCATGACGACCCCTACCTTTCTCGGACGTGTAGGCGCGGTATCTGGCGCCACGGTGAGTGTGCGTCAGGCTGACTCTGTCTCGTCCGGCATGGCGATCATCGGTGGCCGAACATACAGGATAGGGCAGGTCGGTAGCTTCGTTCGTATCCCTCAGGGATATCACGATCTGTACGGGGTTATCTCTCAGGTAGGAGCGAACGCCACTCCAGACGCTATACGAGACGCTGGAGAACGGGGGGAGCGATGGCTTACAGTTCAGCTTGTAGGGGAGATCGTTGAGGTCAGTTTTGAACGGGGAATAAGTCAGTACCCTGGAGTCAATGACGAAGTCCACCTTGTTACTGAGGATGATCTGGGGCGGATATACGGCTCCGATGAAGCGGGTCAGGTGGGTATCGGTCGGCTTGCGGGTGCTGAAAGCATCCCCGTCAGGGTGGACCTCGACAAGCTCGTTACCAGACACAGTGCTGTGGTTGGCTCCACCGGCTCGGGAAAATCAACTACCGTTGCCAGCTTGCTTCGGTCTCTTACAGTAGATGGAGGCTTTCCAAGCGCCAGGGTGTTGTTACTCGACATACATGGAGAGTACGGTCGCGCCTTAAGCGAGGTGGCCACCGTCTTCCGAGTAGGCGCATCTAGTGCAGACGAGCGCCCATTGTATCTGCCCTACTGGGCGCTTGAACCGTCCGACCTTCTCAGCTTCGTCATGGGTGCAATAGACGCAAAGTCAGAGACTAGCATCCTTGACTGGATTACAGCCGCTAAGGAACGTGTGGCTCCGGGGGTAGAGGGAGTTGATATCAACGCGCTGACTGTCAACACGCCACTTCCGTTTAGTCTGAAGCAGTTGTGGTTTGAGTTCATCGATCCTGAGATCAAGACGTGGGACGACAAAGAGAAGAGTGTTCGGGCGATACTGGAAGAGGGAGGCGCCGAGACGCTGAAGGCGCCCCGGTACAAGGCGGCCACTACAAACAATACGGCACCCTATCAAAACCAGTCCGGTCTACTGGGCATTCGAAGGCAGCTCGCTCAACTCAGGTCACGTCTGCTGGATAAACAGTATGACTTCATGCTTCGTCCCGGAGGTTGGGAACCGGACCTGGAAGGCAATGCTGAAAACGACTTAGCTGATCTCCTCGAAGAGTGGTTCGGTCACCCTAAGCCAATCACAATTCTTGATCTTTCTGGAGTGCCGAGTTCAGTCTTGATGAGGCTTATCGGGGCGATACTCAACATCACCTACGAAGCGCTTTTCTGGGGGAGGAACCTGCCTGAAGGCGGTCGGAAACGTCCGCAGTTGGTGGTCATGGAAGAGGCTCACCGCTACCTCGGAAGGGACACAAATAACCCTGCCCGGGAGATAGTGCAAAGGATTGTCAAAGAGGGACGGAAGTTCGGGGTGGGCGCCATGGTGGTGAGCCAGAGGCCATCAGAGATAGACGAGACCATTCTTTCGCAGTGTGGAACACTGATTGCGCTGCGCCTCTCCAACACCGCTGACCGGGCGAAGGTCCAGGCCGCCCTATCTGACAATCTGACGGGTTTGGTCGATACGCTGTCCGTTCTTAGAACGGGAGAGGCGGTGATCACCGGCGAGGCGGCGAAGCTGCCCATCCGCTGTCGGGTAACTCTGCCGCCAGAAGGAGCTAGACCGGCAAGCGGCGACCCGGCTGTCGCGGCGTCTTGGCGCAAGGCGAGAGGTATGGAGGACTATAAACGGCTTGCCGCCGCCTGGAGATCGCAGGATGCTCGCTGGGGCGCAAAGGAGGGCGATGGTGATGGATAGGCAAGCTGTAAGTTCGTCAAACATTTCGTCGATCGGGTATGACGCTGACTTGTCCATCTTGGAGGTAGAGTTCCGTGACGGCGCAGTCTATCAGTACTATGATGTCCCTGAGGTAACCTTTGACGGGCTCATGCAAGCGCCCTCTCACGGCTCTTACCTGGCGCAGAACATCAAGGGCCATTACCGCTACGCGCGTTTGTAGCCTGCTCTAACCACGTCGGAGCCGGTAGAAGCCCCGCACACACATCGCGCAAACCGACGAGTCGTCCGGGGCCAGTTCGTCGGCTGCCGCTTGGGCATCCGCCTGGGTGCTGAAGGCGTACCACTGGTTCGTCTTCCCGGACCCCCCACGCCCAAGGCCGTGGCGGCAGTTCCGGCATGAGCCGGCGTGAACCTTGGCCTTATTGGCGACGGTGTCGTTGCAGACGAAGTAGCTGTGGGTGGGGCTGGCGGTCCCCGGCGGGAGGGGCGTCAGGCTATGGCCATCGGCTACTGCGACCGGAGCCGTTGGCGGGATGGGCTCTGCCTTGGTCCAGAACGAGTCCACCTCACTCAGCAGGTCTTCGAACGTCCACGGCGCTGTCGCCACCTTCGCCATCATCGCCGGGGTGAGTGAGCCCAGACTCCGATGATCCTTCACAAAATTGTAGTATGCAGCGTAGATGGCATGGGCGTGAAAGTGATTATCTAAATCCTTGGAGAACGTGTAGCCCTGACGAGTGAAGCGGCTCATGAAGTTGCGAACTGTGGCGTTGTGACGCTCGTTGTATGACGTCGTCGCGAGGTGAAAGGGTGCTCCGGGCTTGCTGCACGTCTTTTTGATGGACACAACCTTCGTGGTTCTCTCGCCAGTTTCGCGGTTCCAGAAGCTCTTGAAGGTCTTGTGTAGGATGACGTGAAACGAGTGCGGGAACACGTATCTCACCGCTCGCTCGTAGAGAGCCAGCGCATCAGTTGTGATGAGGGGTTCGCCCCTAACGCGGTATCTTACGTCTGACAGAAACCACAGCGCGTCTCGGATGGTTCGCCGGCTTACGTAGTAAGAGACCAGCAGCTTTGTGTCAGGGTCGAGCGCTGTCCAAGTGAAATAATCGCCCGCAAACTCAGGGGCCTTTTGGCTGAAGCGCTTGCGGTTCCGGTTCTTACCATAGACGTATGCCCAAACCTCATCGATTTCCAAGCGAGTAGGTTCAAGCCGCAGCACCTTAGTGTGGTGTAGGGCACGTAGAGCAACGCCGAAGCGGGTCAGGTACGCCATGACCGTGCCGGTGTCGCAGCCTACAAGCAAAGCGGTCGCTCGCACGCCGTTGCCAACGCATAACGATTTGAGCAGTTGAAGCTGTTTGTCTTCCCCCAGGCGGTTCACGCTCGCATATCGCTTCCAGGGAAGCCGACATTCAAGCGTGCTCACCTCGTACAAGAACCCCTACTGGCTCACTTATCTGCATGAGGTTCTTCAACTGTCAGCAAAACGAGTTGTAGGTCTCGCAGTCGAACAGAACTAACGCCAAGCTTGATCACCCGTGTGAAGCCAAGCGCACTGTCAGCTTATTCGCCGTGTTCCGTTCGTCTCGGCTCTCCTGCTGCGCGAGTGCGCTCACCGCTCTCTGAGCGGAGATACGTGAGGTCTGGATGCCAATCGTCGTCAGCTTCGCCCGTGAGGCGCCGAAGCGCCTGCACGCTCGACGTGACTGGATCGGTTTCGGGTGATGGGCGGTGGGGACGTGTCCACACCCTCCACGCTGAGATGACGGCCCTTAGGTTCACGATGCCTCGCTGCATCCAGCCTACCACGTGGCCGGCCTTACAGGAGGGTGTCACGCGTCAGGACGCGGCGGAGCAGACTGGAAGCGGCTGCCTCCCGAGTGGGCGCGGTCACGAAGACTTGCCCATTGATGCAACCCTCGTACAGGGGGAGACCGTCAGGGTAGGTGGTGCCGATGGAGAGGTGGATGTTGCCGTTGATCGAGCCGATCTGAAGGACACGTTGGTGCATGGCTGCCTCCGGGTTGGGGAAGCGTCCTAAGCATCCTGTCCCGTCGGGCTGGCAACGGCGGAAAGTTACCGAAAGCGAAGTCCTACACTACCGGGGCGAGGTGGACCGCCGCCCGCCGCCGAGGTCGCCGCCGGACGGGACGTCTCGGCGAGCGGAGGGGCTCCCCGTCCGTCGCAGGCGCACCTCACGCGAGGGAGTCCGCCACGGGATGCGTGGCGCGCCGACCCGGCTTGCGCCCGGCGCGGCGGGCCTTCGCCTCAGCGGGTGGGGATCCAGTTGCCGTGGAAGCCCGGGGGGACGCGGTGGGCCAGGTGCACGCGGGCGACCGGAGGCGCTTCGAACGCCTGGGCGTCCAGGATGACAAGGTCGGTGGTGTCGTCGGCCAGGTCGATCACCAGGCCCATGAGCCAGCCCTCGTCCTCGCCGCTGTCGGGCGAGCGCGGCGTGAAGACGAACTCGCCCGGGCGGGTGTGCGGCCCGAAGTCGTGCACCTGGCGGCCGCCGGTCTTCAGGTCGTGCTTGAAGAGGCGCGAATCGCCCAGGAACTGCTCGCCCGTATCGTCCGGCATCGCCACGGTGTAGGCGTAGCGGTAGGGCCGCCCGATCCGCCGCTCGTCCGGCCGCGGGAACTCCTGCGGGCTCGCGTCGATCGTGCGCACCTCGACGGTGCGGGCGTCGGGGTCGGCCGTCCAGCGCTCGAAGCCGCGGGAGCGCGCGTTCGGCCCCTTGGGATCGCCGTCGAACATGGTGTCGAAGGCGCACACGTCCACCACGACCCGCCCGTCCGGCAGGTCGTAGGCGTTGGCGGCGTGGAAGACGTAGCCGGGAGCCACGTCGCACCACACGATGTCGGCCTGCCTTCCCGCCCGCGGCAGCAGGCCGACGCGGGCCGGGTGCGCGGGGTTCCAGCGGTAGGGGAAACTGTGGCCGGCGATCAGCGCGCCCATGGAGAAGGTCACCGGCAGGTCGAGGATCACGACGTACCGCTCGGTCACGGCGCAATCGTGGATGGACGGGCCGTGGCGCACCGCCACCGGTTCCTCGCGGATCACCGCGCCCGTGCGGTCGATCACCACGTGGCGGATCTCGTCGGGCTGCATCGCGTCGTAGCAGATGGCGTGCTGCTCGCCCGTGTGGGGGTCGAGGTGCGGGTGGGCGGCGAACGAGCCCTTCAGCCCTCCGGCGAACGGGTTGTAGAGCTGCGTCTCCAGGTCGTCGGACAGTTCGACGGGCGCGCTGCCGGCCTCCACGAGGGCGAAGGCGCGGCCGGCGACCTCCACCACGTTGGTGTTCACCGTGTCGAAGCTCCCGCGCCGCTCTCCAGGGGTGCGTGCTTCGCCGAGGGCCGCGGTCACGGCTTGCGAGCGGATCCAGCGGTTGCGGTACCAGAGGGCGCGCCCGCCTTTGATGCGCAGGCCGTGCACCATGCCGTCGCCGATGAACCAATGGTAGTTCGCGGGGTCCGCGGCGACGGGATTGGGCCCGATGCGCAGGTAGCGGCCGTCCAGCTCGGGCGGGACGACGCCCGTGACGGCGGGATCGGTGAGGGTGAGCTCCTCGGTCATGGGCGCGTGCACGCCGGACAGGTAGGGGTGCGGCCCCTTGGGCCGGGGCAGGCGCCGCCGGTTGAAGCCCGCCAGCGCCTGCACGCCCGCGCCGACGCCGGACCGGATGAGAGTTTCGACCGCGCTCGCCATGACGGGCGTTCCTCCTGGATCCGCCGGGCATTCTACGCCCAATGACGGCGAGGTTGAGGCCGCGGGGCTGTGAGGCTGCCCGTCCGCGCCCGGGCCGCAGGCGCGGCGTCCGTCACCGCTCGACGGCGTGCACGCGGCCCGGGCGCCTGCGTTCCCAGGCGAGCCGCTCCAGTTCGGGCGTGCGCGTGGCGGTGTGCGGCCAGCCAAGGCACAACACCGCGATCAGCCGCCAGTCGTCGGGCGTCCGCAGGTCCGCGCGCAGCCGGTCGGGGTCGATGATGGAGACCCAGCCCAGGCCCAGGCCCCTCGCGCGGGCGCTGAGCCAGAGCGTGTGCACGGCCATGGCGACCGAGTGGTCGAGCATCTCCGGCATGGTCCGGCGGCCGAGCCCGCGGCCCTGCACGCCGGCGCCGTCGCAGAAGGCGGCGAGCTGGACGGGCGCCTCGTCCAGGCCGGACAGCTTCAGCCTGGCGTAGAGGGCGGCGTCGGCGCCGTCGCATCCGGCCAGGGCGTCGGCGTTGCAGCGCTCGAAGTTGGCGCGCACGGCGGCGCGGGCGTCGTCGCTGCGCAGCCGGAGGAAGCGCCAGGGCTGGCTCAGGCCCACCGAGGGCGCGAGCGCGACCGTCTGCAGCAGCTCGTCCACCAGCGCCTCGGGCGGCGGTTCGGGCCGGAAGCTGCGCACGTCGCGCCGCCACGCCAGGAGTTCGGCGAAGGCGGCCTGGAACTCGGGCGTCTCGAAGCTGTGCATGGGTCGGGATCAGGCCGCCGCCACGGCGTGGAAGAAGCTCCCGCTCGCATGGCCCCGCCGGCCGCCGGCCGCGCCGAGGCTCCGGCCCCCGGCGTCGGACAGGTCGGCGAGGGGTGCGTCGCGACCCGCATCGACCGTGCAGGCGTGGTGGTGCTCGTGCCCGCGGATGCGGGCGCCCCGGGGGCCGAGGGCGCCGTCGGCGAGGAGCACGGCCTGCCGGTAGCCGAGCTGGAGGCGACGCTCGGCGAAGCTGGTCACGTGGTCCAGGAGGCCGGTCATGGCGTGGGCCGTCCCGCCGGCGTCGACCAGGGCGCGGCCGAGCACCATGTGGCCGCCGCACTCGCCGTGGACGGGCCTCGTCTCGGCGAAGCGCGCGAGGCCGGACTTGAAGCTGCCGGCCGCGGCCAGGGCGCCCGCGTGCAGCTCCGGGTAGCCGCCCGGCAGCCAGCAGGCGCCGCAGCCCTCGGGCGGGGGTTCGTCGGCGAGGGGCGAGAAGAACTCAAGCTCCGCCCCCTGCCGCCGCCAGTCCTCCAGCAGGTGAGGGTAGACGAAGCTGAAGGCGGCGTCGCGCGCCAGGGCGATCCGGGCCGCCGGCGGGGGCAGGGCGAAGGTCTCGGCCGGCGCAGGCGTGCGCCCCGGGCGGGCGAGGGAGAGGACGAGGTCGAGGTCGAGGTGCGCCCCGCACCAGCCCCCCAGCCGTTCGAGGCGGGCGTCGAGGTCGCCGTGCTCTCCCGCCTGGACGAGTCCCAGGTGGCGCTCGGGCAGCCGCACCGACGGATCGGCCGGCGCCGCCCCGGCCAGGCGCAGGCCGTTGCGCCCGAGGGCGGCTGCGATCAGGGCGGCGTGGCGCGCGCCGGCGACCCGGTTGAGCACCACGGCGGCGACCTCGACACCCGGAGCGTAGGTGGCGAGCCCGTGCGCCACCGCGGCGGCCGTCTGCGCCTGGGCGGAGACGTCCAGCACCAGCAGCACGGGCCAGCCGTAGCGCGCGGCCAGCTCGGCGGCCGCGCCGCGGGGGCCGTCCGGCGTCTCCGCCCCGTCGAACAGGCCCATGGCCGCCTCCACGACCAGGAGGTCGGCGTCGTCGCCCGCCTCGACCGCGAGGCGGTCCAGCAGGGGCGGGGGCATGGCCCAGGCGTCCAGGTTCAGGCTGGGGCGGCCCGTGGCGGCGGCGTGGAAGGCGGGGTCGATGTAGTCCGGCCCGCTCTTGGCCGCCCGCACGCGCACGCCCCGCGCGCGGAAGGCGGCCAGCAGGCCCAGGGTGACGGTGGTCTTGCCGGCGCCGGAGCTCGGCGCGGCCACGATCAGCCCTGGAGCCGTCACGACGCCGTCACGGCGTGGGCGGGTCGGCGCGGCGCACGGGCACGACCACCGGGCCGCGCTCCCCGGCGAAGCGGTGGGCGGCCACGCCGTAGACCTGCGCCAGCCGCGCGTCGTCGAGCACGGCGGCCGGCGGGCCGTCCGCGACCAGGCGGCCGCCGGAGAGCAGCAGCAGCCGGTCGCACCATCCCCCGGCGAGGGCGAGGTCGTGCAGCACCACGACCACCAGCCCGCCGGCTCGCGCCTGCCCGGCCAGCAGCGCCATGGCGTCGAGCTGGTGGCCGGGGTCGAGCCCCACGAGCGGCTCGTCCGCGACAAGGGCCCCCGCCCCGACCGCCAGGGCGCGCGCGAGCAGGGCGCGGGCGCTCTCGCCGCCGGAGAGCTCGGTGGCGGTGCGGTCGCGCAGGTGGGCGACCCCCGCCTGAGCCAGGGCGTCGTCGACGGCCTCCCGGTCGGCGGGGCCGAGCCGCGACAGGGGGCCGAGGTGCGGCAGGCGGCCGAGCGCCACGAGCCGCTCCACCGTCAGCGGCCAGTGCAGGGCGCCGCCCTGGGGCAGGTAGGCCACCGCCCGGGCGCGCTCCGCCGCGGGCAGGCCGCGCACGTCGCGCCCGTCGAGCAAGACG
>CAXTCO010000008.1:0-28224 GCA_964242255.1 uncultured Caulobacteraceae bacterium
ACGCCATCGGCGACCTCGTGGGCGAGCCCATGCTGGCGCACAAGGCGAGCGCCCAGGGCGAGATGGTGGCCGAGATCCTCGCCGGCCGCACCCGCCGCTTCGCCCCCGTGACGGTGGCCGCCGTGTGCTTCACCGAGCCGGAGATCGTGTCCGCCGGCCTGCTCCCAGGCGAGCCGGGCGCGGACGGGCCGGAGGTCATCACCGCCGTCTTCCCCTTCCAGGCCAACGGGCGCGCCCTGAGCATGGAGGCCGGGGACGACGGCGGCTTCGTGCGCGTGCTCGCCCGCCGCGACGACCACCGCGTGCTCGGCGTCCAGGCCGTGGGCGCGCACGTCAGCGAGATGTCGGGCGAGTTCGCCACGGCGCTGGAGATGGGCGCGACGCTGGAGGACGTGGCCGGAACCATCCACGTCCACCCCACTCTGACGGAGGGCTTCCACGAGGCCGCCCAACGCGCTCTGGGCCACGCCATCCACATCTGACGCCCGGGCTTGCGAGGGCGGGGGGCCTTGGCTAGAAACCGCCTCCCGCCGCGAGCCCCGCCAGGCCCGCGGATGGTTGAGGAGAGGTGGCGGAGTGGTCGATCGCGCACGCTTGGAAAGCGTGTTTAGGTGAAAGCCTAACGAGGGTTCGAATCCCTCTCTCTCCGCCACCCACCCGTCCTGGGTTCGCTACGCCAGCAGGGCTGCGGCGAGGCGCTCGAGCAGGAGGTGGCGAACAGGAAGAGCCCTCACGCATTTGGGCGACCGCCGCTCTGAACCCAAGCTGGTGTGTCAGCGCAAGCCGCAAAGTGGAGCAGATCAAGCTCAGTCTCCAGGCGTTCGGGTTCACCAACCCCATCCTGGTGGACCGCGTAGACCGCATCATCTGCGGTCACGGCCGGCACACGGCGGCGCGCGAGCTGAGCTTGACCACGGGTCCCCGTGATCCGCCTGCCTGACCTCACGGAGGCGCAGATCAAGGCGCTGCGCATCGCCGACAACAAGCTGGCGCTCGGCGCGGTGGGACGCCGAGCGGCTCAAGGTCGAGCTTGAGCAGATCACACGCTTGGACATCCCCTTGACCTGGAGCTGACCGGCTTCGCCTCGGCGGAGATCGACGTGGCTCTGAAGGCGGACGCCGCGCCCGATCCGGCCGACGACGCCGTTCCGGCCTGCCCCATGCAACCGGTCACGCGGCGGGGTGGACATCCGGGTGCTTGGCGAGCACCGCATCGGGTGCGGCGACGTGCGCGACGCGGTCTTCCTCCGGGCGGTGGTGGGGAAAGGCGGCACGGTGGACGCCGCCGTGCTGGACCCGCCGTACAGCGTCCCGATCGACGGGCATGTGATCCGCAAGGGCTCGTACACGGACTTCGCCTGCGCCGTCGGCGAGATGACGCCTGAGGAGTTCATGCGCTCCTTGTCGGAGACGCTGGGCGCCTGCGCCGCAGCTGAACGGCGGTGCTCGTAGCTGATGTCGATCTCCGCTCAGCCGGCAGGTCGTGCACGTTGCGCAGCGACATCGGCTAGAGGACACGCCCCATCATCATCAGCTCAAAACTCTCCGCCTACATGTTGAAAAAGAGAATGACAGGCGGCTTGGGGCGGGACGCACCCTCCATATCCTACTACTCTACCGCCGTCTTGATTGAGCACTACGAATCACCTCAACACTTAAGCTGGCCTAGGGTCTGAATGACGTGGCGGGTCCGGCGGGAGATCTCGGAAAGGGGTAGCATCGGAGCGTAGAGGTGGCTGCCCAGGCCGAAAGCCGCCGCGCCAGCGGCCCACCACTCGGCCATCTGGTCGGGGCCGATCCCCCCGACCGGGAGGATCGAGGCGTCGCGGGGGAGCACGTCGTTCAGGGCGCGCAGATGGCGGACACCATAGCTCGAGGCGGGGAACAGCTTCAGCCGCCGCGCGCCTGCGTCGTAGGCCTGGAAGGCCTCCGACGCCGTCCCGAACCCCGGCAGCGGCGTCATCCCCGCCGCGAGCGTCGCGGCGATCACCGCCGGGCGGGTGTCCGGCGAGACGACGATCCGGCCGCCCGCCTCAGCGACCTGCCGCACGGCGTCCACCGTCAGCACGGTGCCCGCCCCGACCACCGCTCGCTCGCCCATGGCCCTCGCGAGTCGGCGGATGGACTCCAGCGGCTCCGGCGAATTCAGGGGCACCTCGATGACCCGGCAACCCTGCGCCCAGAGCGCCTCGCCCACCGCCACGACCTCGTCCGGCGTCACGCCGCGGATGATGGCGACAAGGGGCGTCTCAGCCAGGGCGTCGTCGAGGGTGAGGCTCATGGGGAGTGCTCCAGGGCGCCTCGGCGGACAAGGTCGGTGAGGCCGGCGAGCAGCGCGGCCTCACCGTCGAAGATGTCGGCGCCGCACCCGCCCGATGCGAGGGCGCGAGCGACCCGGCGACAGAGCTCCGGCTCGCCGAGCAGAGCGACGGGCGCGTCGGCGGCGGCCCCGACCCGCGCCGCGCCGCGCGTTATGTCGGCTCCCACCAGCATGCCCGACAAATAGTCGCGCTGCGACGCCGCAGGCAGGTCGCCGCCGACCACCCGCGAGCGGGCGGTGAAGAGCTCGCCGATCAGGTCGCCGCCGTCACGGGCTTGGCGGACGCCCAAGTCGAACGCATCCCAGTCGGGCGCAGCGCCCGGGTCGGGCGGCGGGGATCGCAGGGCGCCCGCGGTGGTGAGCCGGTCGAACAGCTCGCCGGTCAGGGTTGTGGCGAACCGCTCGATGCGGCCGTCCACAGTGAGCACCCATTTGCCGTGCGTGCCGGGGTGGTGGACCAGCCGGGCGCCGCGGCGTCGGTCGGCGTCGGCGGCCAACCATCCCATCACCTGCGTCTCCTCGCCCCTCATGACATCGGGAGCGCCGTCGGGACGCAGCACGCGCACGCCCGGGACGATGGCCACCGCGGGGCTCTCGTCCGGAAGGCGAAGCACGCGGGCGGCCAGGCTGTCGGCGTCGGCCGGGGCCGCCGCATAGGGAGCCTCGCGCCAGCCGAGGGTGGAGCCGATCATGCCCGCCATGAGCGTCGGCAGCCGCTCCGCCTCCAGCGCGGGCCGCACCTCGTCGCGGAAGCGGTGCGCAGCCTCGCCGTCGGCCAATCGCGCGACCCCAAAGGGGAAGTCGCGACGTGGACCCGGGCGGCCGGATGCATCCACCACCCAGGCGCGGCAGTTGGTCGTGCCCCAGTCGACGGCGAGGAAGGCGTCGCTCATCGAGAGCGTCGCGCGTGGAACGACCACCGTGATGCGGCGGATGACCGACCGGGCTGCGGCTGCCGGGAGTTCATCGGGGCGACGGCTCCAACCCTCTGGCGAGCCTTCCAATTATATGATCATTAGCTCCGGTCAACATCGGGGTGTTCATGCCGCCTCTCCTTATGGCCGCTGCGCTTGCGGGGGCGCTCTCCACCTCGACACCCCTGCAGGTGGACGCTTCAGCGCCGGCCCCCGCGCCGGAGGTCGGGCGGCTCCGCATGGGTTCGAGCGTGGCGCCGGGGGGCGGCGTGCTGGCGATCAACAGCCGCTTCCTCACCCGCGACGGGCGGCCTTGGCTGCCGGTGATGGGCGAATTCCACTACAGTCGCTTCCCCGCGGACGGATGGGACGAGGAGCTCGCCAAGATCAGGGCCGCCGGTGTGGACGTCGTCGCCACCTACGTGATCTGGAACCACCACGAGGAAAGCGAAGGTCGGTTCGACTGGTCGGGCGACCGCGACCTGCGCCGCTTCATCCAGCTGTGCGCCCGGCACGGCCTGCTCGTGATGTTGCGCGTCGGGCCCTGGGACCACGCGGAAGTGCGCTTCGGCGGCACGCCGGACTGGGTGGTGCACGCCATGCCGACCCGCGGCGACGATCCCACGTACCTGAAGTACGTCGCCCGGCTCTACGATGCGATCGGCGCTCAGGCGAAGGGGCTGCTGTGGAAGGACGGCGGCCCGGTGATCGGAGTGCAACTCGAGAACGAGTACAATCTCACGGGCCTGGGTCGCGGTGCGACCCACATCGCCACGCTGAAGCGGCTGGCGATCTCGGCGGGGCTTGACGCGCCGCTCTACACGGTCACCGGCTGGGACCAGGCCGTATATCCTCGCGGCGAGGTCGCGCCGGTGTTCGGCGGCTACCCCGACCTGCCCTGGGGCGACGACCTCCGCCGCGAGGCGCCGGCCGAGACTTACCTTTTCCGCTTCGACAGCCGAGTGGCCGGCGACCTCGGCGCTCAGACCAAGGCGGCGGGGACGGGCGACGCCGACGCGGACGCCGCCCACACGCCGTTCCTAGGGGCGGAATACGCCGGCGGGCTTCCCCTGATGTATCGGCGACGGACGGTGGTCAGCCCCGACGACATCGCCGCCATGCTGCCCGTTCAGCTAGGATCCGGCGTCAACCTCTACGGCTACTACATGTTCCACGGCGGCCGTAATCCCAAGGGCGCGACCACGCTTGAGGAGTCCACGGCGCTTGGCGGCTACAACGACCTGCCTCTGATCAACTATGACTTTCAAGCGCCCTTCGGTGAGTACGGGCAGGCGCATCCGGTGCTCGGCCGGCTGAGGCCTTGGCACGCCTTTCTGCAGACATTCGGCGATCGACTGGCGCCCATGACAGTGCACCGCCCCGCGCATACGCCGGACGGGCCTGCCGACTTGCAGACGCCGCGGTGGTCGGTGCGCTCGGCGGGCGACAGCGGCTTCCTCTTCTTCAACAACCACGTGCGCCTGCACGACACGCCGGCGCACCGCGCCGTTCAGTTCGACGTGCGCCTGGCCCATGCCTCCGTGCGCCTTCCAAGCCGGCCCGTCGACATTCCCGCCGACGCTTTCTTCATGTGGCCGATCGGCATGAACCTTGACGGCGCCCGGCTGGCCTGGGCCACCGCCCAGCCCGTGACGCGGCTAGACGACGAAGGCCCCGTTTACGTCTTCGGCCAGACGCAGGGCGTGCCGGTGGAGTTCGCCTTTGATCCCGCCGGGATCGCCTCGGTCGAGGGCGCGACGCGGGATGAGTCGGGGCGCTGGCTTCTGAGGGCGCCGCCCGTCGGCGGCGGCCGGCCAGTGCGGGTGCGGCTGACGAACGGGACGGGGGTGCGCCTGATGGTGCTCGACCCTGAGGAGATGCTCCAAGCGCAGGTCATGGAGATCGCCGGACGGCGCCGCCTTCTGCTGACGCGGGCGCAAACCTTCCTCCAGGGTGCGGGCGTCACGCTGAGAGGCCGGGATCCGCACTTCGACCTGCGCGTCTTCCCCGCGCCAGCCGGGTCCGTCACCGGCGACTTGCCGCTTGGCGCCGACCGCTTAGGCGTGTTCCGGCGATTCAAAGCGCAGGCCGCGCCGCGGCGCATCCCGGTGACCGTCCGCCCGCTGCGCCCGGCGGGAGCGGCGGCCCCCATCGGCACAGGAGGCCCGGCCAAGGCGGCGGTGGAGCCCGCACCGGAAAGGTTCGGCGCCTCTGCGGCATGGACCCTGAGCGTGCCGCCCGAGGCGGTGAAGGACGTCGCGGACGCCTGGCTGAAGATCGACTACCGCGGCGACGTGGGGCGGCTGTTCTCCGGCGTCGAACTGCTCGACGACGACTTCTACGCCGGCGGGGGCTGGGAGGTGGCGCTGAAGCGCTTCGCCGACCGCCTGAACGCGCCGCTGACGCTCACCGTGCTCCCCCTGCGCGCGGACGCGCCGATCTACCTGGAAGAGGGCGCGCGGCCGAACACCTTCCACGACGGGCAGGTCGCCGAGGTCCTCGACGTCAAGATCGAGCCGGAATACCGGCTGCATTTGGCGCTGGGCCGTTGACGCCTACTCGGCGGGACGTCCTGGCCGCCGGTGCGGCGGCGCCGCTTGCCGCCTCGCACGCACACTCGGCGCCGCGGGAGGTTGCGGGCGCGCCGGCCTACGTCGACGCGGCCGGCGTGCTGCGCTGGCGCGCGGACGGGCGCGAGGTGGCGATCTTCGGCGTCAATTACGGCCTGCCGAGCGCCTCCGCCTTCCGCTACGCCCGCGCCGCCGGCGCAGACATCGCGCGCACCATCGCAGACGACCTGCTGCACCTGCGCCGTCTGGGGCTGGACGCGCTGCGCCTGTCCTTCTGGGGCGACTGGGAGGCGAGCACCCCCGAAGGCGACCTCGTGGAGTCCGACCAGCTGCGCGCGCTGGACGAACTCGTGGCGCAGGCCGGGCGGGCCGGCTTTCACATGCTGCTGTCGCCGATCGTCACCTACGACGCGAGCTGGCCGGATGCTCTGGGCCGGCCGCGTTCGGGCCTGATGTCGCGCTTTCAGAAGGACCGGTTGGGACTGGACGCCGACGCCGTCGCCGCGCAGGTCCGATACCTCGGCCAGCTGATGGCCCGTCGCAACCCGCGCACCGGCCTGACCTACGCCGCCGATCCCGCCATCCTGGCCGTGGAGCCCATCAACGAGCCGACGCACCATCCGGAGGATGCGGCGCAGTCGGTCCGCTACATGGAGGCGCTGGCGGCCGCGGTGCGCGGCGCGGGCAGCGCCAAGCCCGTGGTTTTCAACGTCAGCCAGGACCTGCGCATCGCCGACGCCCTCGCGCGCTCCAGTCTGGAGGGCGCCACCTTCGCCTGGTACCCGACCGGCCTCTCCGCCCGGCGCGAGGTGGAGGGGAACGGCCTGTTGCTGGTGGACGACTATGCGCAGATGCGCGACCCGCGGCTGCGCTCGAAAGCCAGGCTGGTCTATGAGTTCGACGCCGCCGACACCATGCACGCCTACATGTACCCGGCTATGGCGCGCGCCTTCCGCAGCGGCGGGGCGCAGTTCGCAGCCATGTTCTCCTATGACGCCCTGCCGATCGCGGCGGGAAACCTGGAGTTCAACGACCATTTCTTGAACCTCTGCCACACACCGGCCAAGGCGCTGAGCATGCTGATCGCCGGCGAAGCCTTCCGCCGTCTGCCGCGCGGGGCGCAGTTCGGCCTCTACCCGTTGAACATGAGCTTCGGGCCGTTCCGTGTGGACGACGTGGCGAACGCCAGCGAGATGGTCACCGACACGGTGTTTCTGCACGCCAACGACACAGGCACGACGCCCCGAAGGCCGGCCGCCCTGCAACGGCTGGCCGGTGTGGGCTCGTCACCGGTGGTGACCTACGACGGCACGGGGGCTTGGTTCCTGGACAGGCTCGCGCCCGGCGCGTGGCGGCTGGAAGTCTACCCCGACGCGGTCGTGGTGGCGGATCCCTTTGACGTGCAGACGCCGGGCCGCGTGGTCAGCCGCATTGTTCATCGTGCGCGCAGCGTACGCCTGCGGCTGCCCGACCTTGGCGACGCCTTCCTCCTCGAGCCGGTCGGGTGGGACGCGCCGTCGCTGGCGGCGAAACGCGGCGAGGTGCTGGTTACGCCAGGCGTGTGGCTGCTACGGCGAGACGCCGGAGTAGCGCGGCCCGCGGTGGACGCGCGTTTCGTCGCTCCGCCTCCCACCGGCGGCGCGGCGGTGGTGCTCCACGACCCGCCCGACCAAGTCGTCGCCGGGCGGGACCTGGCGCTCGCGGTGCAGGTGGTGGCCGACGCACCACCACATGAGGTGCGGCTGCACGTGCGCCGCGGGGGCGGCGGCTTCACGGCCTCGCCCCTGCAACCGGGTCGAGGCTTCGACCATACGGCCCGCATCGCCGCCGCCGAGCTGCCTGCGGGCGTGCTGGAATACTTCGTCAGCGTGGCGGAGGGCGGGCGGGTCACGACGCATCCCGGAGCCATCCCCGTTTCGCCGCAGGCCTGGAACTTCCCGCTGGCGCAGGGATGGCGCACCGTAGCGACCCCGCCTGACGCGGACATGATGCTGTTCGACGCCGCGCGCGACGCCGATCGCATGACCGTGCCCTACGGCGGCTACGAGGCGTACCCTGGTGTGCGCCGTATGGGCGGACCCGACCTGCAGCACCGCGCGGTCCGCCTGGACGGCGAGGTCGCAGCCGCGTCGCCTCAGCAGGACGTGAGCCTCCAAGTGGCGCATGACGCGCCGCTGGACTTCGTGGGCCGCCCTGCGGCAGGCTACTCGCACCTAGTGCTGCGGGGCCGCTGCGTCGGCGGTGCGGGGCGCGCGGCCGTGATTTTGGTGGAGCGCGACGGGTCGGCCTGGGGGGCCGCACCGCGCCTGCCCACCGTCTCCGCAGACGTGCCACTGCCTTTGTCGGAGCTGCGGCCGGTGAGGGCGGCCATGCTGCCGCGCGATTTCCCCAAGGGTGTGAACCCCTACTGGCTACGCTCGCCCAACTTCGCCGATCCAGGCCGCACCCTGCGCCTTGACGCGGTTCAAGCGGTGCAGCTCAGCGTCGGCCCGCGCTTCCTCAAGCCCGGCGAGGCGACCGGCGTGGTGGAGGTCGAGTCGGTGCGCCTCTCGACCTCGGCGGGATGACGGGGCGGGCCGGCGCACCTTGCGGCGCCCCGCCCCCGGTGAGGGAGACGTCTCAGCCGCCGAACTTGTAGGTCGCTCCCAGGTAGAAACGGCGGCCGAACAGCTCGTAGCGGCCGGGCACGCTTGCACTGTTGAAATTGGTGGTGAAGGGAGCGTTGGTCAGGTTGTTGGCCTGGAATTGCAGAGTCACGCCCTTCAAACGCGAGGTCTGCGAGAATTCGTAGGACGCCTCATAATCGACGATGCCCTCCGACCCGTTGTTGACCAGAAGCACGTTGCCAGCGACATTCGTATTGTAGCCATCTCTGTAACGGTAGGCGATGCGGCTCTCGAAGCCAGACTTGTTATAGTAAAGCCCTAGATTGTATACGTTCTTGGACAGTCCGGGCAGCGTAAGCGCGCCCACGTCGTTGCCGACTTGGGTGATCGAGATATCGCTTTCAGTGTGCGAGTAGTTGCCGAAGAAGCCGAAGCCGCTGAGCACGCCTGGCAGGAAGCTGAAGGCCTGCTGGTAGAGGATTTCCGCTCCGTAAACGGCGCCGCCGCTGCCGTTGACGGGCTGCTGGAAGGTGCCCTGCTCGGTCACGCCGCTGACGTTGACGGACGTGGGCGTGGTCTGCAGCACGATGAAGGTGTCGAGAGCTTTATAGAACAGAGACAGTGTGAGCGCCGTATCCTTATTGAAGTATCGCTCGAAGGTCAGATCGAGCTGCTTTGCCTTATAGGGCTTGAGGTTGGGATTTCCCCCGAATGATTGCGGGGCCTGGTAGGTGTAGGTCTGAATGCCGGCGTTCAGACTGTCGAGCGGCGCGCGGGCGATGGCGATGCTGGCGGCAAAACGGATCTGTAGGCCGGGATCGACCTTCCAGGTCAGGTTGAGGTCGGGCAGCACGTCCGTAAAATCGTTCCCGATGCTGACCGGCGTGATCACGTCCACGTAATTGGTGTCCGAGCCGTTGCGCAGGCGGAAACTCGAGGAGTTCCCGTCCGTGTGCACGATCCGCACGCCTGCATTGCCGCTGAGGGGGCGGCTCAGGAGGTCGAAGCCGAAGTCGCCCTGCACGTAGGCGGCGTAGGTCTTCTCCGTTACGAGCCAGCTGGCCGTCTTGTCTGCGTCGGCCTGCATGGGGTGCAGGCCGCCGAACAGGTTGGCGTAGTCGAGGTCGATAGACTCCACGCAGGGGTAGCCCGCCAGCGCGCCGCTGAAGCACAATGGCGCATTCAGGTATTTGGCGGGGACAGGGGTCGGGTTGGCGATGGTGATCGTCTGCGTGCGCTGGATGTAGCTCTTGGCGCGGCTGGTGATCCGGAAGCCTGCCTCGATCTGATCCAGGATGGGCAGATGCGTCTCGAACTGTCCGTCGAGGCGGCCGGAGTACAGCTCGTCGGTGGTCAGCGGAGCGCCGCCGCCGTTCGACGGGATCTGGATTTGCGTGACGAGGTTCGTCAGCGGATCCGACAGGCTGCGGTCAAAGCCGAAGATCGGCGGCCCGCCGGGATTGGATTGGTAGCTGCCCGAAAGGCCCGCCAGCACGGGCGTGTAGACGCCGTTGACGAGGCTGTAGGGCGCGGTCGTGATCGCCACGTATTCGGCGTCGCGATGGGTCTTGGAGTAGCCGAAATCGGCTTCCAACTTGTAGCCGTCCCCCTTATACTGCCCGTTGACGCCTCCCGCGTAGAGGATGTCGGTAAAGCGGTAGAACTGATTGGCGGCCTGTGGGATGAACCCATAGCTGACGCCCGTGTTCGTCACCGTCGAGCCGGTGATGATGTCGCCCTGCGATGTGGTGTTCGAGAAAGTATCGCCGTAGGGCACTTGGTTGCCGACCGGCCCTCGCTGCACCTCGCTGTAGTGCAGGTAGGCGTAGGAGAAATCGCCGATCACTGAAAATCGGCTGGTCGGCTCCCACTGCACCGTGCCGATGGCGGCCTGCCGGTTGTCGACACCGTTGCGCAGGCTCGCGCCGAAGCCGTAGGGCACGTTGTCGTTGAAGGTGCCGTTGTTGTTCGCGTCGGTGAAGCTGTTCGTGTACCCGTAGATGTCGGAGCGCGACGTGGCCTCCGGCTCGTAGCGGCCTGAATATCCGACGGCGACGCCCAGCGTATGGTTCAGAAACTGGCCGACGTATGAGGCGCTGCCGATCGCGCCGACGCTGTCGGCGTTGGGCACCCGGTCCGACTCGCTGTTCCAGGAAGTGCGTGCGTTCAGCACGACCTGCGGCGTCTTGTAATCAAGCGGCCGCACGGTGTGCAGGTCCACCTGGCCCGCGATCGCGCCTTCCACCTGGGCGGTCGTCGGCGTCTTGTAGACCGAAGCGCCGGTGATCAGCTCGGCGGGGAACTCCTCGAAGCGCACGTTGCGGTTGGCCTCCGCGGAGACGATCTCCCGGCCGTTCAGCAGGGTGTTGGTCAGTTCCTCCGGCAAGCCACGAATGGAGATGGAGGTGGCGTTGCCCCGGTCGCGGTTCACCGCCAGCCCGGGCAGGCGCGCCAGGGCCTCACCGATGGACACGTCGGGCAGCTTGCCGATGTCCTCGGAGGAGAGGACCTCGACGACGTTGGGTGCGCTCTGCTTGCTCTGGATTGCGGTCTGCAGACTCTTCCGTAAACCGGTGACCACCACCTCCGAGGTGTCGGGCTCGCCCGTCGGGCTGGGACCGCTGTTCGCTTGAGGCGCGGTCTGCACGTTGGCGGAGGGGTCCGGGACGGAGCCGTCGGCCTGCGCCGGCCGCCCCCTGTCGGGCGGGTTCGACGACGGCGCCTGCGCCCGCGCCACGGCGGGCGCGATCGCCGCCAGGGCGGCCGCGCAAAGCAGCGAATAGCGGATCCCCGACATCAGCGACTTCCCCCAACCCACGTCTTACGCGTGGAGCTTAGGTCGATTGATCATATTATTGAAGAAGCCGTCAAGCGCCTGTGGTGGTCCGCGTGTCACAGTCGAGCGAGGCGACCGCCGTCGACGGCGAGGCTCGCGCCCGTCACGAAACGGGCGTCGTCTGACCCAAGGAAGGCGATCGCCGCAGCGACGTCCTGCGGTCGGCCGACATCGGCGTCCGAGATCGTCTCCGCTCCGGAGGCTATGTTGGGGCTGGACCACAGCATGGGCGTGTCGACCGCGCCGGGCAGAACGGCGTTGGCGCGAACGCCGACGGCGCGGCCCTCGATCGCCGTCGAGCGGGTCAGCGACAGGAGCGCGGCCTTGGCGGCGGCGTAGGGGGCGACCAAGGGCGAGGTCTCCACCGCGTGCACGCTGGCGACGTTCACCACGGCGCCGCCCTTCATCAGCCGCAACGCGGCCCCGGTGAAGTAGGCGGCGCCCAGGAGGTTGACGCCTAGCAGGCGCATCCAATCGGCTGCGTCGAGGTCGGCCAGCGGCTTGTAGATCATCGCTCCCGCGACGTTGACCACCACGTCCAGCTGTCCGAAGCGTGCGACCGTGGCGGCGCACACCTCGCGCACGCGCAGCTCGTCCGAGACATCGCAGGCGAAGGCCGCGGCGGACGGCAGGTCGTCCGGCGCTGTCGCTCCGTCGGGGAACAGGTCCACCAACGCCAGCGCGGCGCCCTCCTCCGCCAATCGCCGCGCGGTTGCGGCGCCGATCGCGCCGGCGGCCCCGGTGACGATCGCCACCTTGCCGGCGTAGCGGCCGGCGCTCACCATTCGGCCAGGCTCCCGTCCGGTGTGCGCCAGGCGGGGTTTCGCCAGCGGTGCGGCTCGGACGCGGCCGCCCTGACCTTGTCCTCGTCGACTATGATCCCAAGCCCCGGGCCGGCGGGGACGGCGACGTGCCCGTCGGCGATGCTGAAGATCGAGGCGTCGGCGCAGTAGGTCAGGAGATCGTGCTCGCCGGTGTTGTAGTGGATTCCCAGGCTCATCTCTTCGATGGCGAAGTTGGGCGTGGCGGCGGCCACCTGCAGGCAGGCGGCGAGCGCGATCGGGCCGAGCGGGCAGTGGGGCGCCAACGCCACGTCGTAGGCCTCGGCCATGGCTGCGATCCGTCGCACTTCGGAGATCCCCCCGGCATGGCTGAGGTCGGGCTGAGCGATGTCGAGCACGCCCCGCTCGAAGAAGGGCTTGAAGTCCCAGCGGCTATAGAGGCGCTCGCCGAAGGCGATCGGGATCGAGGTCAGGCGGCTGAGCTGTTCCAGCGCCTCGATGTTCTCGCAGAGAAGCGGCTCCTCGATGAAGAGGGGGCGCAGCGGCTCCAGCGCGCGGGCCAGCTGCTTGGCCATGGGCTTGTGGACGCGACCGTGGAAGTCCAGCCCGACCTCCACTCCCAAGGCCTGAACGGCCGCGACCCGCTCCACCACCGCGTCCACCGCGCGGGCGCCGTCCACCCAGCCGAGCTGAGCGGTCGCGTTCATCTTGAGGGCGTCGAAGCCCTGCGCCTTGCGGCGGCGCGCGCCGTCGGCGACCTCTTGCGGGTCGTCGCCGCCGATCCAAGCGTAGACCTTGATGCGGTCGCGCACCCGTCCGCCCAGAAGGCGCCAGACGGGCACGCCCAGCGTCTTGCCCTTGATGTCCCACAACGCCTGGTCGAGGCCGGACAGCGCGCTCATCAGCACCGGGCCGCCGCGGTAGAAGCCGAGGCGGTAGGCCGTCTGCCAGATGTCCTCGATCCGGTCGGCTTCGGCGCCCAGCACGCGATCCTTCAGCGCCTCGAAAGCGCCGGCGACGGCCTCCGCGTGACCCTCCAGGCTGGCCTCGCCCCAGCCCTCCACCCCCTCGTCGGTGGAGACTTTGACGAACAGCCAGCGCGGCGGCACGGCGAAGGTTTCGATACGGCTGATCTTCATCGGGAGCTTCGAGGCCGGGTCACGGCTTTCGCCGGGGCGAACAAGCGGAACGGTCTGCGGGTCTGCTGTCGCAGGCGGTCGAGCGAGACCGCGGCCAGGAGGATTCCTCCGCGGACGACGTATTGGTAGAAGGTCGGCACGTCGATCAGGTTGAGCGCGTTCTGGGCCGCCCCCATGATCAGGACGCCGATGAGCACGCCCAGTATCGAGGCGACGCCCCCCGCCAGCGAGACCCCGCCCAGCACGCACGCCGAGATCACGGCCAGCTCCAGCCCCTGGCTGGTGTTGGGCTGGCCGCTGGTGATGCGTGCGGCCAGCACGATGCCCGCCAGGCCCGCCACCAAGCCCTGCAGACCGAAAACGGCCAGCTTGACCCGGTCGACCGCCACTCCCGCGAGCCGGGCGGCTTCGGGGTTGCCGCCGGTCGCCAGCACGTTGCGTCCGAACACCGTGCGGTTGAGCACCAGGCCGAACACCATGAAGGCGGCCGCCGCGATCCACACGGGGTAGCCTATGCCCAGCAGCGACCCCGAGCCGAGGATGTAAAAGCCGGCCTTCGGGATGGACACGGCTTCGCCGCTGCTGGCCAGGAAGGCGAGGCCGCGCACGATCTCCATGGTGGCGAGGGTGGCGATGAGCGAGTTGACCTTGAGCTTAGCCACCACCCAGCCGTTGAACAGACCCACTGCAGCACCCGCCGCCAGCCCGGAAGCGACGCCCAGCGCCACCCCGCCCGTGCGCGCGATCACCGTCGCGCACACCACCCCGGAAAGAGCGGTGATGGAGCCGACCGAAAGGTCGACCTCTCGCATCGCGAGCACCAGCATCATAGTCGTGGCGATGGTTGCGACCAGGCTGACGGAAAGGATCAACCCCCGGAGATTTCGCCATCCCAGGAAGTCGGGGATCATCGCGCCCAATCCGACAAACACCAGGAGCAGCAAGAACAGCGGAGTGGCCGCGCTCAGCCACCGGCGCCGCTCAGCGCCGGCGCGGACCCGGGCCGCGCTCGCGATCCCTTCGGCCTGAGAGGGTTGCGGGACGGATGTCATGTCGAGCCTGCACCGACCTGGGTCGTCCGCGCGTTCGCGCTGGCGCGGTCCGGGAGCGCCAGCCGGAGCAGAGACTCGGGAGCGGCGTCCGCCCTGTCCACGATCGCCGACACCGCCCCCTCGCGCATGACGAGGATGCGATCCGATACGCCGATCACCTCCGGAAGGTCGGACGAGGCGATCAGCAGCGTCTTTCCTCGTTCGGCCAAGCCGTACATCAAACCGTAGATCTCGCTCCGTGCGCCCACGTCGATGCCGCGCGTGGGCTCGTCGAGCAGCAGCAGGTCCGCATCAGAATCCAGCCAGCGGGCGAGGATGGCCTTCTGTTGGTTGCCGCCGGAGAGGGTCTGGATGGCCGCGCCGCCGGAGGGGGTCTTCACCCGCATGCGTCCGATCAGCTCCCGTGCCCGCGCGTCCTCCGCGCGCCGGCGCAGGACCGGACGGCGCCACGCCTCGAGGTTGCGACGCGCCATTACGACATTGTCGCGCACGCTGGCCTGCGGGATGACGCCCTCCGCCTTGCGGTCCTCGGGACACAGCGCGACGCCCGCGCGGATTGCGGCCCGCGGGTCGGCGAAGGGCGCTCGGCCGCCGCGCCAGCCGACAGCGCCCGCCGTCGCCCGCTCGGCCCCGTAGATCAACCGGAACAATTCGGAACGGCCCGCGCCCACCAGCCCGAACAGACCGAAGATCTCGCCTCGCCTCGCCTCGAGGTCGACGGGCGCCGCGAGGCCGCGGCCCTGCAGGCCTTCGACCTTGAGCGCCACGGGCCCGAGCTTGCGGGGACGCCAACCGTAGACGTCGGTGATCGGGCGGCCGGCCATCTCGGTGATAAGGGTCTGGGGCGCGGCGTCGGCCATGCGCGGGTGGTCGGCCACCAGGCGACCATCGCGCAGGATGGTGACGCTGTCACACAGGGCGAACACCTCATCCATCCGGTGGCTGACGTAGAGGATGGCGCGGCCATCCGCCTTCAGGTCGCGGATCAGGCGCATCAGCGTCTCGGTCTCGCGGGCGGAAAGGCTGGAGGTGGGCTCATCGAAGGCGATCACCTGCGCCCCGGCGAGCAGCGCCTTGCCGATCTCGATCATCTGGCGCTTGCCGATGGGCAGCGTCTTGACGGGCGAGTCGGGGACAAGATCCTCGCCCATCAATGCGATCACCGCCTCCGCGCGCCTGCGCAGGGCCTGGGAGTCGATCCAGCCGCCCCGGGCCGGGTAGGCGCCAAGGCACAGGTTCTCGGCGACCGTCATCTCGGGCACGAGGTGCAGCTCTTGGTGGATGACCGCCACACCGGCCGCAGCGCTGTCGCGGGGGCCGCCGAAGCGGCAGGCCGCCCCGCGCACACGCACCTCGCCCGTGTCTGGCCGGTGTTCGCCGGCGAGAATCTTCAGCAGCGTCGACTTGCCGGCGCCGTTCTCGCCCATGAGCGCGCGAACCTCGCCGCCGGCGACCGTCAGCGAGACGTCGTTCAGGGCGGTCACGCCCGGGAACGCCTTGCCGATCCCCGCCATCTCCAGCATCGGCGCAGTCATGCCGCCTGCGCCGCAAGAAGCGGGACGAAGTTGTCGCGCGTCATGACTTGGCCCGAGGTGTAGGTCAGCAGCGACGGCTTCACACCCTGCGTCACCCAGCGATACATGGCGGCCGCGGTGTCGTAGCCGTGCCTACGGGGGCTGAGCAGGATCGACGCGTAGAGTCCCGTAGGCCTTGGCTTCCTGAACTCCGCCGAGGCCGCGCCCGAGCCGCCGATGCCCACGCCGATCACGTCCGCCGCGGCCAAGCCGAGTCCTTCCGCCGCGCGCACCCCTCCCAGCACGCTCTCGTCGTTCATCCCCACCACCGCCCAGCGCCGGAAGCGCGCCGCGCGCGTCAGCACGGGGCCGGCGGCGTTGAAGGCCCCCTCCGTGTCTGTGGTGCGCTGGGGGGCGTCGAACACACGGGCCGAGGGCAGGCCGGCGTCCAGCAACGCTCCGCGTCCGCCGAGCGTGCGCTCGCGGCCGGTCTCCAGGCTGTCGAAGCTCATGCGCAGCAGCGCGGTGTCGCGGGTCAGATTCCAGCCACGCCGTCGCGCCTCCCCTGCGATGGTCCGCCCAGCGAGGTCGCCGATGGCGAAGGCCGAAATACCGACGTGCGGCACGTCGGCGATCGGGCGCCCGTCCGGCGCGATCAGCCGGTCGTCCACGGTCATGAGCTTCAGATCGTCGCTGCGCGACCGCTCGACTATGGCTGCACCGAGCTTCGGATCGGGGGCGCAGATCACGAACCCCTTGGCGTTCTTGGCCGCCAACGTATCGATCGCGGAGAGCACCTGGTCACCGTCGGGCGCGCCGATCCGAATCAGCCGAAAGCCAAGCCGGTCTGCCGCCTCACCCGCAAATCGCCATTCCTGCTGAAACCAGGGCTCCTCGGGTTGCTTGACCACGAACCCGATGCGGACACGGGGGTCGAGTGGGGCGCAGGCCGTGGTGGCCACAGCGGCCGCCGCTCCCATCCATCCCCTACGCGTGATCACCATACCTCCCGGCTTCCCATACCGAAGCTCTCGCCACAGGTTTACCGGCTCATTGGCCTCGGTCAACGATTGATCATATTATTGAGGGCGACATTCGAGGGGGGAGTGATCATGGAGGGATGGGCAGCCCAGGAGGCGGTGGTCCGGTCGAGGCGCGACCAGCTCGGCGAGGGGCCGGTCTGGTCAGCCCGCCACCAGGCGCTGTTCTGGGTGGACATCCTGGGCGCGCGGTTGAACCGGCTCACTCTGGAGGGGCGGCTCGACAGCTGGGAGGCGCCCTCCGCGCTGGGATGGGTGGTCGAGACCCTCGGGGGCGGCTTCCTCGCCGGCCTTCGGACTGGGCTCGCGAAGCTCGACCTCGACCCCATGCTCTGGACGCCTCTGCCGGGACCCGACATGTCCGACCCCGACCTGCGGTTCAACGACGGCAAAGCCGACCGCCGGGGCCGCGTCTGGGCGGGGACCATGAGCGACGCCGGACGCCCGGTGGGCGCGCTGCACCGCATAGACCCCGACCGCACGTGGTCGCTCCGCGACGAGGGCTACCTCATCCCGAACGGCCCCGCCTTCAGCGTGGACGGCGCTTGGCTGTGGCACGCGGACAGCGGTCGAGGCGTGGTATATCGGGCCGCCTTGTCGGCGGAGGGGGAGCTTGGACCCCGCGAGCCCTTCATCCGCTTCCCGCCCGAGTGGGGGTCACCTGACGGCATGACCGTGGACCGCGACGACGCCCTCTGGGTCGCCTGCTGGGGCTCGGGGGCGCTGCGCCGCTTCTCACCCGACGGCGAGCTGATGCGCACCGTCGCGCTGCCGGTGTCACAGGTCACCAGCTGCGCGTTCGGCGGCCCCGATCTTGATCGCCTGTTCGTCACCTCCGCCGCGGTCGGGCGGCCGGACGAGCCCCTCGCGGGCGCTCTGTTCGAAGTCGATCCCGGAGGCGTGCGCGGCGTGACGGCCGATCTTTTCGCCGGCTGATCCGGCCGGCCACGCCGTTTGCCAAGGTGGCGCGCCCACGCTTGCGTGTAGGGTGCGCCATGTCGAGGCCGCCTCCGAGGCGCCGTACGAGAGCAAGCTTTGCATGACGCCGCGCCGCAAGTTCCAGGCGGATGTGGAGGAAACCGCAGGCGAGCTGCGCGACACGCACCGCACGTCGCGCCTCCTCACGCCCAACCTCACCTTCGGCATCGTGGAGGACCTGGGCGCGGCGGTGGTGTCCGGCCGCTACTCCACAGCCAATCCATTGCCGGTCGAGGCGGAGCTCTGCCGCCACTACGGCGTGAGCCGCCCCATCCTGCGCGAGGCCGTGAAGATGCTGACCGCCAAGGGCCTGATCGGCGCGCGCCCGCGCCAGGGCACCTGGATCGAACCGGAGGAGAGCTGGAACCTGCTCGACCCGGACGTGCTGCGCTGGCTCTTGGAGCGCAAGTACTCGCCCCAGCTGCTGATCCACTTCAACGAGATCCGCCTGGGCGTGGAGCCCACCGCCGCGGCGCTCGCGGCGGAGCGGGCGACCCCCGAGGCGCAGGGCCGCATCGAAAGCGCCCTGCAGGCGATGGCGGAGGCTGAGGAGGGGCGGGGCGACCCGCTCGCCGCAGACATCGGCTTCCACGTCGCCATCCTGCGGGCGAGCGACAATCCCTTCTACCTTCAGCTGACCGACTTCGTGCGCACCGCTCTGCGGTTCAGCATCACACGCACCAACGCCGTCGAAGGTCGCCTGGCCAGCTTGGCGGAGCATCGGCGGGTGGCGACGGCGATCTCGCAGCGCCAGCCCCTTGAAGCGCACTCGGCCATGCAGGACCTGATCGAGGGGGCCATCAAGGCCATCCGCAAAGCCGCAAGCAACGACCCGTCCGCCACCCAGTTGCGATCGAGCCGATCACCGACCCGCCCTCGCGTCTAGGAAGGGCCTCGGCGCGGGTGAGGAGCTCCTGGACCACGGGGTGTGGGGCGTTGCGCGGTGTCGAAACATCGGGCTGAGGCTCCGCGTCACGCTGCGGCTGGGCGGCGGCGGCGAACCGGCTGGCGCTCGGCGGGCTGACAGGGCCACCAGGGCGGGTGGCGCACCCTGGGGCGGGCCGCTCCGGTCGGGCAGGAGAAAGGGCGCGCGGCTCAGCCGCCGAACTTGCAGGTGTGGCTCCGACGTGGAGCCGAGGTCCGTCCGACCCGCCGGCCGGTCCTGACCTCAGCTTGGCTGAGCCGTTCAGAACGGGTTCAGGCGAGAAGACGCTTCATGCGCCTGCCGATCAGAAACGGAGGCGGCCATGAACACTCTGAAGAAGATCGCTCTTGCGGCGCTGAGCGCCGGCGCGGCCTTGACGTCGGTCACGGCGGCGCACGCCGCGGAGGGCTGCGGCCCAGGTTGGCGTCGCAACGACTACGGCGCCTGCCGCCCGAGCTACCGCGCCTTCTACGGTCCCGCTCCCGGTCCCGTGTATTTCGGGCGCCCTTACGCCTGGGGTCCCGGCTACTATCACCGGGGATACTGGCGGCGCCGCTATTGGTGACCGCGCGGGATGGAGGGTGCGCCCTCCACCCCGACCTGGGCGGCGAGGCGGCGCTTCGCCGCCCCGCCCGGCGCCGCGACGGCCGGTGGAGGGCTCAAGGCTGGAGAGCGCCACGACGCGGCCGGGCACGGCGCGCGCGTGGCGTGGACGCCGTGAAGCCTATTGCACCACGCCCAGCCGACGCGCGCTCTCCTGGGTGATCTGGCCTTGCGGCAGGTGGTTGTCGCGCTGCCAGCGGCCCAGGGCGTCCATCGTCTCGGGGCGCGCCACGCCGTCTTCGGGCCCCGCCGCATAGCCGCGGGCGTTCAAGGACTGCTGCATCCGCGACATGGCCCAGGGCGCCAGCCCGGTCGGGCACACCACCGGCGACCAGCCCGCCCGCTCCGCGCCGCCGCGCACGTGCGTGACCGTGCGGTAGAGCGCGGGCGTCGTCACCGTGACCGCGTGGCCGGGCTGCACGATGCGGCATTCGCGCATCGTCCGGTAGAGCGCGGAATGCGCGTGCTCCACCGTGCGCTCCGGGCGCACCAGCACCTGGCGCTCCACCCGGTGGCGGATGGGCGGCCCCTCCACCTCGCAGGAGCAGCCCGGCGAGGTCTGCACCAGCCGCACGCGGGTGGCGTAGCGGGCGGGCACGAGCACGCGGCACAGCACCTCGCCCGTGGGGTGCACGCCCTCGGCGCCCGGCTCACCGCCGTAGCCGAGCGCGCCGTGGCCGCGACGCCACTCCACGTGGGCGGGGGCGACCAGCACGCGCTCCGTCACGCGGCGCCAGGTCGGCGCGCGGCTGACGAGGCGGGTAGGGCCGGGCTCGAAGGTGTAGGAGACCTCCGTGCGGTAGACGGCCGGGATGCGGATGGTCTCGGTCCAGGCGGGACGCACCAGCACGCGATGCTCGCTCCACTGCGACACGGCGGGGATCCAGCGTTGCTCCGTGCGCGCGGGGCGCACCAGCACGCGGTCGCTCCACACGTGCGACGGGCCGGCCTCGTGCACCTTGCCGAAGCACTGGCCGGGAACGGCGTCGGCCGGTGGGCGCGGGCCGGGGTGGAACTCGCCCGCCGCCACCGCGCCGCCGAGCCCGCCCAACGCCGCCGCGCCGCCGACGAGGGCCAGCACGGTGCGCCCAGGGATCCTGCGGCGCGCCGGCGCGGCCGACGTCGCGTCGGGAGCCGTCGGCGCCTGCCTGCGCCCGCCGAAGTTCGTCTGCGTGTGGCGCGCCATGGCGTCCCGTCCCCTGCATCCCGCGGGCGTGCCAGCTTGACACGCCTGACCCGTCTTGCGCACTCCCGTCGCACGAGCGGCGCCACACGTGGGGCGCGAACGCCTGTCGAGCGAATCCCATGATCCCCCGCTACAGCCGCCCGGAGGCGGCCGCCGTCTGGTCGCCCGAGACCCGCTACCGCATCTGGTTCGAGATCGAGGCCCACGCCGCCGACGCCATGGCCGAACTGGGCGTCATCCCGCCCGAGGCCGCAGCGGCGATCTGGGCCAAGGGCCGCGGCGTGACCTGGGACGCCGAGCGCATCGACGAGATCGAGCGCACCACCAAGCACGACGTGATCGCCTTCCTGACCCACGTGAGCGAGGTGGTGGGGCCGGAGGCGCGCTTCCTGCACCAGGGCATGACCAGCTCCGACGTGCTCGACACCTGCCTGGCCGTGCAGCTGACGCGCTCCGCCGACCTCCTGCTGGAGGACGTGGAGCTGGTGCTCGCCGCCTTGAAGCGCCGCGCGCACGAACACAAGCTGACGCCCACCGTGGGCCGCAGCCACGGCATCCACGCGGAGCCGACCACCTTCGGCTTGAAGCTCGCCGGCCACTACGCCGAGTTCGTCCGCGCCCGCGAGCGGCTGGCCATGGCGCGTTTCGAGGTGGCCACCTGCGCCATCTCGGGCGCGGTCGGCACCTTCGCCAACGTCGACCCGCGCGTGGAGGCGCACGTGGCGGAGAAGCTGGGCCTGGCCGTCGAGCCCGTCTCCACCCAGGTGATCCCGCGCGACCGCCACGCCGCCTTCTTCACGGCGCTCGCCGTGGTGGCGTCGAGCGTGGAGCGGCTGGCGACGGAGGTCCGCCACCTGCAGCGCACGGAGGTGCTGGAGGCCGAGGAGGCGTTCGACCCCGGCCAGAAGGGCTCCTCCGCCATGCCCCACAAGCGCAACCCGGTGCTGACGGAGAACCTGACCGGGCTGGCGCGCCTGGTGCGCTCGGCGGTGGTGCCGGCGCTGGAGGACGTGACGCTCTGGCACGAGCGCGACATCAGCCACTCCTCCGTAGAGCGCGGCATCGCGCCGGACGCGACGGTGCACCTCGATTTCGCGCTGCGCCGGCTGGCGGGCCTGATGGAGCGGCTTGTGGTCCACCCGGACAACATGCGGCGCAACCTCGACCGCCTCGGCGGCCTCGTGCACAGCCAGCGCGTGCTCCTGGCGCTGACGCAGGCCGGCGTCTCGCGCGAGGAGGCGTATGCGGGCGTGCAGCGCAACGCCATGAAGGTGTGGCGCGGCGAGGGTCGCTTCATCGACTTCCTCAAGGCCGACCCAGAGGTCTCGTCCGCCGTCCCCGACGCGGAGCTGGAGGCGCTGTTCGACGACGCCCACCACTTCAAGCACGTGGACACCGTGTTTCGCCGCGTGTTCGGCGAGGGCTGAGCCGCGTCAGTCCTGACGGGCGGCGAGGAAGGTCACGAGGTCCCACGCGTTGCGGATCGCCAGCATCAGAACCGTCAGCAGCACCAGCGCCTCGGCGTAGGGCGCGCGCGCCATGCCGGCCGCCACGGCTCCGCAACTCGCCGCGAGAGCCAAGCAGACGACCGCCGGCGCCACGCCGTAGCACCAGCCGCACCCAGCCGGCGAGCTGGGCCGGGCTGGAGCCGGCCGACAGGGTGGAGGCGATGAACAGCGGGGCGACCAGCGCGCCCGCCGCCTCGCCCGTCACCTGGAAGAAGGCCGGCCAGCCCTCCAGCGCGCCGCCGCGCTCCCGTTCCGCCTGTCAGGCCTCCGCCTCCAGCTCCGCGTGCGCCTCGGTCAACAGATCGGCCATCTTGGCGCGCAGCTCCGCGCCGCCGATCGTGGCGCCCTTGGCCTGCAGGTCGGCCATGACCTTGTCGTAGACGTCCGTGTCGCCGGGGTGCTTCAGGTCGGCGCGCCAGACGGCGGTCACATAATCCCCCAGCGCCTCGCCGTGGAGGCCCATGCGGGCGCCCGCCCACTCCGCCAGCTTGCGGTCGCGCCGGGCCTGGGCCTTGAAGTGGGTCTCTTCGTCGTGGGCGGCCTTGGCCTCGAAGGCCCGCTCGCGGTCGTCGAACGTCGTCATCCAGCTGTGTCTCCGGTGAGGGGGCGCGAAGCCGTGGCCGGCGCCGGCTCGGCCGGGCGCAGGTCGTGAAACCGCGTGTAGTCGACGGTCCAACGCCCGTCCGGCCCGTCCGGTGGCGTGATGATGTCCGCGAAATGCCGACCCCAGGCGATCTCGTCGGCCACGTAGGAGGTGCGGGCGTGCACGCGCTGGGACGAGGCCTCGTCGATCCCGGCCACCGTCACCAGGAACTCCGCCCCGATCTCGCGCATCCAGGCGTCGTCGCGGCCGTGCAGCGGGCTCGCCGCGTCGATCACGTGCATGATGGTCCAGCTGACGGCGAACAGGGGCGAGCGCGCGCGTCGCAGGGACATGGGCTCGAACACCCGCATGGTGACGCCCTCGTCGGTGATCAGCTGGCGCGCGAGGCTGAGGGTGGCCTCCGCCTCCAGGATCTGGTTGGCGCGCTGGTTGGCGGCGCGCAGCATCAGGGTGGGCCGGCCCTCGAAGTCGGCGATCACGGCGATGCGGCTGAACAGCACCCGCGCGCTCGGCCGCGACACGCGCGCGAAGATCAACCCCGTGAGCACGGCGGTGAGGAAGATGGAGGTGAACGCCTCCGCCGCCACCAGGGCGTTGGTGTAGCCGTCGCGCGGAGCCATGACGCCGTAGCCGATGGTGCCCAGCGTCTCCACGCTGAAGTTCAGCGCGTCCGTGAAGCTCTGCGGCCGCGCGTTGGTCAAGCCCCGCGTGTCCGGCCAATACATCAGGGCGAACAGGAGGTTGGCGCCCGCGTACACGGCCACGACCACCCCGATGAATGCCCACCAGGGCATGGTCAGCAGGTTGTGGTAGAGGTCGCGCCACGCCGGGTTGCGGCCACCGCGCACGTCGAAGCGCCGGGCCGCCGCGCTCGTGCGCAGCAGGCGCGAGGGCTGCGCGCGGCGGAACCGCTCCAGGGCGTCGGGATCGCTCATCGCAGCCAGCTTAGCCGAGAGCGCCCGCGCCGCGCCACGCCGCCCGCCCGCGGGAGGGCTGTTTGCGCCGGGGGCCGCGTTCCTTTAGGTTCCCGGCCCACCCATATGGCGGCGGGACCGCCGATCCGGCCCCGTGCGGTGTCTCCGCCGGGGCTTTTGACATTGTGCGATGACCCGCCCCGGAGCTTCAGTCCTGACGATGACCAGTCGCCGCAAGAAGATCTACGAGGGCAAGGCCAAGATCCTCTACGAAGGTCCGGAACCCGGCACGCTGATCCAGTACTTCAAGGACGACGCCACCGCCTTCAACGCTCAGAAGAAGGCGGTGCTGGAGGGCAAGGGCGTGCTGAACAATCGCATCAGCGAGTTCATCATGACCCGCATGAACGCGGTGGGCATCCAGACCCACTTCATCCGCCGGCTGAACCTGCGCGAACAGCTGGTCAAGGAGCTGGAGATCGTGCCGCTGGAGGTCGTGTGCCGCAACGTGGCGGCGGGCTCGCTCGCGTCGCGGCTCGGCATCCCCGAGGGGCAGCAGCTGCCGCGCTCCATCATCGAGTTCTACTACAAGAAGGACGAGCTGAACGATCCCCTCGTGACCGAGGAGCACATCACCGCCTTCAATTGGGCCACGACGCAGGATATCGACGACATGCTGGCGGCGACGCTGCGCGTGAACGACTTCCTATCCGGCATGTTCGGCGCGGTGGGCATCACGCTGGTGGACTTCAAGATCGAGTTCGGCCGGCTGTGGGAGGACGATGAGTTCAGCCGGCTGATCGTGGCCGACGAGATCAGCCCCGACTGCTGCCGCCTGTGGGACAGCCAGTCGAACGAGAAGCTCGACAAGGACCGCTTCCGCAAGGACATGGGCAACGTCGTCGAGAGCTACACGGAGGTGGCGCGGCGTCTTGGGATCATGAAGGAGATGCCCACCGTCATCCAGGGCGGCTTGGGCGCCGACGGGACGCCCGGCGGCGGCTCGGTGCACTGAGGCGCGACCAGGATGAAGATACGCATCGACGTGTTCCTCAAGCCCGGCGTGCTCGACGTGCAGGGCAAGGCCATCGAGGGCGCGCTCGCGGGTCTGGGCTTCGCGGGGGTGAGCGACGTGCGGGTCGGCCGCACCATCACTCTGGATCTCGCCGCGGCCGACCGCGCCGAGGCCGAGGCGCAGGCCAGGGGCATGTGCGACCGCCTGCTCGCGAACGCGGTGATCGAGAGCTACAAGGTGAGCCTGGGCTGAGGAGCGGCGTCATGGCCGAGGTGACGAACGAACTGATCTACGGGGTGCTCAAGTCCATGCAGGAGCGCATGGGCCCCATGGAGGGCGCTCTCAGCGAGGTCAGGGGCGAACTTACGGCCATCCGCGGCTACATCTACGCCGTCCACCGAGACATCGGGAACATCTATGCGACTTTAGGGCGCCATGAGACGCGGCTGGAGCGCATCGAGCGCCGTTTGGAGTTGAAGGAGCCCGAACCCGCGTGAAGTCCGCCGTCGTCGTCTTCCCAGGCTCCAACTGCGACCGCGACTGCGCCGTCGCCGTCGAGCGGTCCACCGGCTCCAAACCGCAGATGGTGTGGCATGCGGAGACGCAGCTGGCGCCCGACCTCGACCTGATCGTGCTGCCGGGCGGCTTCTCCTACGGCGACTACCTGCGCGCCGGCGCCATGGCGGCGCAGTCGCCCGTCCTGCGCGAGGTGGTGCGGGCGGCCGAGCGCGGGGCGGCCGTGGTGGGGGTGTGCAACGGCTTCCAGATCCTGTGCGAGGCGGGGCTGCTGCCCGGCGCCCTGCTGCGCAACGCCGCCCTGAAGTACGTCTGCAAACCGGTGCGGCTGGCGGTGGCCAACGCGCAGACGCGTTTCACGTCCGGCTTCGGTGCGCGGCGGGAAGCGGTGATGACCGTGGGCAACGGAGAAGGGAACTACTTCGCCGACGAGGAGACGCTCGACAGGCTGGAGGGCGAGGGCCGCGTGGTGTTCCGCTACCTGGACAACCCGAACGGCTCCGCGCGCGGGGTGGCGGGGATCGTCAACGGCCGTGGGAACGTGCTCGGCCTGATGCCGCATCCGGACCGGGCGTTCGAGGCCGAGCTCGGCTCGGCGGACGGCGCCGTCGTCTTCCAGAGCGTCGCCGCGAGTTGCTGAGCCCGGCGTCGGCGGCTCAGGCCGCCCGCCGCTCCGGCTGCACGGCGACCGCGGCCTCGAAGGCGGCCGCACTTTCGTCGGTCTCGAGCGCGTAGAGCAGGATGTCCATGCGGCGTCTCCCGGCCGCTCGTGTCGGCGGCTTCGGGAGGGGAGCCTGCCGTACATGAACGGCGGCTGAGAGGCGGCGCGGCGTCGCTGCGACGACGCGCCGCTTGCAGCCTCCTCGCCGGCGTCAGCTCGGGTGCGCTTCGCTCTCGGCTTCGGCTTCCGGCGTGGTGTCCGGTCCGGCGACGGGCGCCCAGCCGCTGCGCTCCAGCGCCTCGACCATCGCGTCGGCGCCCTCGCCCAGTTCGCCGGGGCCGAGTTCACCCTCGAGGACGGCGTCGTCGGGGATGCCGGGGCCAGTCTCGCCCACCGTGTCGCCGAGCGGGCGGCTGTTCGGGCCGGTGGAGCTTCCCCGGTCGGGCATCAGTGCGCGCCCTGGTCGGGCGAGCCGCTCGCCGCCATGGCTTTGTTGGCCGCGGCCGTCTTGGGGCCCTGCTCCTCGCGGTGGGCGTGGGCTTCGCGGTTGGTGTTGGTGCGGCCCTGGGCCATGCCGCCGGAGGGTTCGTCCAGGTCGGCGTAGTCGCCCACCTCGCCCGCCGCCGGCGCCGCCAGGGACGCGTCGCGGAAGTCGGTCGCGGCGTAGCTCTTCACCTCGCCGTGCGCCTCGGCGTCCTGGTCGCGGCCCTGGTCGTCCGGTCCGCTGGTCTCGGGTTCGGTGACCGCGTTCTGCGCGGTGGCCTTCTCGCTGTCGACGTTGCCGTGGGGCATCACGCTCTCCTGTTCCCGTCGGGTTCGCTGTCGCCGGCGGACGCCGCGTCGTCGCCGTCGATGTCGGGATGGCCCGGCTCGGCGTCCGGTGACTTCTGCGCTTCCGTGTCCGGCAGGCCGGTGAGGCCGGACTCGGGCGCGGTCGCGCGCATCAGGCGCTCCGTCTCGGTCTCGTCGTCGCCGCCGGCCGGGTCGCCCTGCATCTGCAGGTCGCGCGCGCCGACGCCCAGGCCCTGCTCGCGACCGCGCGTCACCTCCACGGCCGACGGGTTGTAGGCGCCGTCCGGGCCGGTGCGGTCGTCCTCGACGTCGGGGTCTGGCGGGGTCTGCGGGTCGGCCACGGACGGCTCCTGGCGTGTCTGAGGCCTGGAGAACCGGTCGCGGGCGGCTCCGTTCCGCCGCGCCGCCCGCGCCGGCGAGACAGCGGGAGTGCGATCCGCTAGGTCAGCCCGCCATGACCGCGCCCGTCTCCACCCCCGGCCCCGCCTCCCGGACCGCACCTGGGAAGACCTCGGCCGAGCTCGCCGCCGACTACGGCCTGAAGCCCGACGAGTACGCCTTGATCCTCGACCGCCTGGGCCGCGAGCCCCGGCCCGTGGAGCTGGGCGTGTTCAGCGTCATGTGGAGCGAGCACTGCTCCTACAAGTCTAGCCGGCTGCACCTGCGCAAGTTTCCCGTCACCGGCCCGCGCGTGATCTGCGGCCCCGGCGAGAACGCGGGCGTGGTCGACATCGGCGACGGCCCGGACGGGACCAGGCTGGCCTGCATCTTCAAGATGGAGAGCCACAACCACCCGAGCTTCATCGAGCCCCGCCAGGGCGCGGCCACCGGCGTCGGCGGCATCATGCGCGACGTCTTCACCATGGGCGCCCGCCCGGTGGCGCTGCTCAACGCCCTGCGCTTCGGCAGCCCGGACCACCCGCGCACGCGACGGCTGGTGGAGGGCGTGGTCGCCGGCATCGGCGGCTACGGCAACTGCGTGGGCGTGCCCACCGTGGCGGGCGAGACGGAGTTCCACCCCGGCTACGACGGCAACATCCTGGTCAACGCCATGTGCGTGGGCATCGCCGATGCGGACAAGATCTTCTACTCGGCCGCCCCCGCCGCGGGCCTGCCGGTGGTCTACTTCGGCAGCAAGACCGGCCGAGACGGCATCCACGGCGCCACCATGGCCTCCGCCGAGTTCGACGACGCGTCGGACGAGAAGCGCCCCACCGTGCAGGTGGGCGACCCCTTCGCCGAGAAGCTCCTCATCGAGGCCACGCTGGAGCTGATGGCCACGGGCGCGGTGGCCGCGATCCAGGACATGGGGGCGGCCGGCCTGACCTCGTCGTCCGTGGAGATGGCGGGCAAAGGCGGCGTCGGCGTGGAGCTGGACCTGGACGCCGTGCCCCAGCGCGAGGCGGGCATGAGCGCCTACGAGATGATGCTGTCGGAAAGCCAGGAGCGCATGCTCGCCATCCTCAAGCCCGGGCGCGAGGACGACGGCCGCCGCGTGTTCGAGAAGTGGGGGTTGGACGCGGCGACCATCGGCGTGACCACCGGAACCGGCCGCCTCGTCCTGCGCCACCGCGGCGAGACGGTGTGCGACATCCCCCTCGCGCCCCTGACGGACGACGCGCCCCTCTACGACCGCCCCTGGACCGAGCCGCCCAAGCGCCCGCGCCTGAGCCCGGAGCAGGTCCCCGCCCCCGCCGACTGGCGCGAGGCGGTGCTGAAGCTGGTCGGCGGGCCGGACGGGTCGTCCAA
>CAXTCO010000009.1:0-25744 GCA_964242255.1 uncultured Caulobacteraceae bacterium
GGGCGCGGCCGTCGGCGCGGCGGAGGCCTGGACGACGGACTGGGCGACCGCGACCGGGCGCGCCTTGGGCTGCTCGGGCGCGGGCGCGAAGTTCGGGCCGGGGGCGATGCTCCTCGTCGGCACGTTCTGCGGCGAATAGACGTCGAGCTTGCTGTCGGCGTCCGCGGCGTCGGAGGCGGCCTCAGGGGCCGCGGCGGTCTTGATGGCCCCCACCGGCTCGCCCACCAGCCGCGGCTGCTCCGACCCGCGAACGCCGCCGCGATAGGCCATGGCGAGGGCGCCCACGATCAGCACCAGCACGCCCGCGCTGGCGATCAGCGTCATGGGCAGGGGCCGGCGGTCGGTGGGGCGGCGCGCGTCGAAGGCGAGCGGGGCGTCCATGTGGGGCGCGTAGGCGCCGCGGTCCTGGTCGATGGTCATGGCTAGCCTCCGGATACGCGGCGGCGCGTGATTCGTCCCGGAACACTCTAGCGCGGGGGCGCTTGGAGGACGCGCGTCGTCTTACGCCAGGGTGGCCGCGGCAGGGTTAACGGCGCGTTCACTTCCCCCCGAAAGGTGGCCTCAGCGGCCCCCGACGTCGAGGGTGAACAGGCGCCGGTGCTCCTCGATGGCGAAGCGGTCGGTCATGCCGGCGATGTAGTCGCACACCACCCTCGCCCGGCCGCCCGCGTCGCGGCCGTCGACGGCGCGCCGCCACTCGTCGGGAAGCACGTCGGGCTGGGCGCAGAACAGCTCGAACATCTGCTGGAGGATGCGCCGCGCCTGCGAGCGCGTGCGGTTGACGCGGTAGTGTCGGTACATCCGCGCGTGCAGGAACAGCCGCAGCTGGGCCAAGTCGTCCGCCATGGCCGGCGAGAACGCCACCAGCTGGCGGCCGAGCCCGCGCACCGCGTCGGCCGAACGCAGGCCCTCCGCCGCACGCCGCGTCTCGGCGATCACGTCGCCGATCATGGCGCCGATCATGCGCCGCACCGCCTCCAGCCGCAGGAGGCGCGGGTCGAGGCCCGGCCAGTCGCGCCGCGTCGCGTGCAGCTCGGGCCCGATCAGCGGCACGTCCGCGAGGTCGGCGACGCTGAACAGCTCGGCCTGCAGGCCGTCGTCCACGTCGTGGTTGTTGTAGGCGATGTCGTCGGCGATGGCCGCGACCTGCGCCTCGGCGGAGGCGTGTGTCGAGAGGCCCAGGTCGTACTCCGCGTCGAACTTCTTCACGGCGCGATAGCTGGGGCGCTCCAGCTGCTCCACCACCGGGCCGTTGTGCTTGATGACGCCCTCCAGCGTCTCCCAGGTGAGGTTCAGGCCGGGGAAGGCGGGATAGCGGCTCTCCAGCTCGGTGACGACGCGGAAGGTCTGGACGTTGTGGTCGAAGCCGCCGTGCCCGGCCGTCATCGCCTGAAGCTCGTCCTCGCCGGCGTGGCCGAAGGGCGGGTGGCCGAGGTCGTGGGCCAGGGCCACCGTCTCCGCGAGGTCGGCGTCCAGGCCGAGCGCCGCCGCCACGGAGCGGGCCACCTGCGCCACCTCCAGGCTGTGGGTCAGGCGGGTGCGGTAGTAGTCGCCCTCGTGCGCCACGAAGACCTGCGTCTTCTCCTTCAGGCGGCGGAAGGCGGTGGAGTGGATGATCCGGTCGCGGTCGCGGGCGAAGGGGGTGCGCGTGGCGCTCTCCGCCTCCGGCCAGCGGCGGCCGCGGCTCTGCGCGGGGTCGCTGGCGTAGGGGGCGGGCTCGCGCAGCCGCCGTCGCGGCGCGGCGGGCGTCTGCGAGGCCCCTGTCTGCGAAGCGTCGTCGGGCACGGCGGGGGCGCTCCGGAGCGGGCCCTTCCGGGCCGGCGGGTGCGGGGGCATATAGGGGGGTGCGGCGCCGTTCCCCAAAGGTTCCCGCAACTCCGCCCCGAGGCCCGCATGGCGCTCCAGCCGATCACCCTGTCCGCCGCCGCCGCCGGCCGCCTCCAGACGCTCAGCGAGGCGGAGGGCCGGCCCGTGCTGCTGCGCGTCGCCGTGGACGGCGGCGGCTGCTCGGGCTTCCAGTACCGGCTCGACCTCGTGCAGGCCGGCGAGGCCGACGACCTGCGGGTGGAGCGCGACGGCGCGGCGGCCCTGGTGGACGACGTGAGCCGGCCCTTCCTCGCCGGTGCGGAGATCGACTGGGTGGACGAGCTGGCGGGCGCCGAGTTCCGCATCCGCAACCCGAACGCCAAGTCCAGCTGCGGCTGCGGGATCAGCTTCTCGATCTGACGCCGCCGTCCTCCCCCGCCGGGGCGGGAGGGCGCAGAGCGCGCGCCAGGGCCGCGACGCGACGGGCGGCGTCGGCCTCCAGGTCCGCCCAGAACAGGTTGAACGGCGCCACGCGCAGGTGGGCCGCCCAGCTCTCCCCATCGCGCTGCAGGGCGGGCGAGCGCGGGCGGGTGAAGCGCAGCAGGCCGTCCGCGTCGCACCGCGCCGCCACCTGGGCGGCCAGGAGCGGCGGACGCGCGCCGGGCTCCAGGCCCGTGGCGTTGGCCGCCCCGCGCGCGGCGGACTCGGGGGAGTCGGGCCGTGCGGCCGACCCGGTGACCGGGTTCACGCACAGGATCGGCCCCCGGCCGAGCGCCTGCAGGCGTCCGTCAGGAGCCCAGGACGCGGCCTTGCCCCTCAGCCTCGTCAGGGCGGCGAGGTCGAACTCCGGCGCGGCGGCGTAGACCACGGTGCAGCCCGTCGCCTCCGGCGAGGCGCAGGGCGCGGGCCCGGCGAGGCGGCCCCGCCGGTCGACCGATGCGGCGACCTGCACGAGCTGCGCCACCGCAAGGCGTCCGCGCAACGCGGGATCGGCCGCGACCTCCGCCGCCAGCCGTTCGGCGAGGCGGCCCCCCTGCTCCACCCCGACGATCACCAGCGGCCGGCCGCCGCCCCAGCGGGCGCGCCACCGGTCGAAGGCGCGGCGCACATCGCCGTAGGCGAAGGCGCGCGCCTCCAGGGCGTCGTCGCGCAGGGTCAGGCGGGCGTAGAGGCTGGCCTGGCGGTAGCGCGGGGCGAACAGCCGGCCCACGCGGCGGTAGGGCTCGGCGTAGTTGGGCAGGACCTCGCGCTCGAGGAGGCGGCGGCTCTCCCGGTCGCCGACCGGGCCGTTCCAGTCGCGCCCGCCGTCGAAGGTGGTGGGATGGATGAAGAAGACGTCGGCCGCCGGATCGTCGGGCGCGGGCCGAGCCGGATCGGCGGGCAGCAGCGCCCAGGCGTCGCGGCGGGCGTAGTCGGGCGCGGGCGGCGGCCGGTAGGTCTGGTAGGGCGCCTTGGGGTCGAGACGCGTGCGCAGGATGTCGTCGCGCCAGTAGAGCGTGGCGGCGAGCAGCAGCGACAGCACGCCCGCCGCCAGCAGCAGCGCCTTCACGCGCCACAGCTTCCAGTCGCGGATCACGGCGCGTGCGGGGCGAGGCGCATCGCCTCCCCGATTACGCCGCCGCCCAGGCGACGCAAGCGGCGCGTCAGCCCTAGGCGGGAGCCGGGGCGGCGCGGCGCTTCGCCAGGGCGTCGAAGGCCAGGAGTTCGGCCGCCAGCGCCTCGAACTCGTGCAGCGGCACCATGTTCGGGCCGTCGGAGGGTGCGCGGTCCGGGTCGGGGTGCGTCTCGATGAAGACGGCCGCCACGCCCACGGCCACGGCGGCGCGCGCCAGCACGGGCACGTACTCGCGCTGGCCGCCGCTGGAGGTCCCCCGCCCGCCCGGCTGCTGCACGCTGTGGGTGGCGTCGAACACCACGGGGCAGCCGATCCTCGCCATCTCCGGCAGGGCGCGCATGTCGCTGACCAGGGTGTTGTAGCCGAAGGAGACGCCGCGCTCGGTGGCGAGCACGTTGAGGTTGCCCTCGCCCGTCACCTTGGCGACCACGTTCTTCATGTCCCACGGCGCGAGGAACTGGCCTTTCTTCACGTTCACCGCCCGGCCCGTGCGGGCGGCGGCGATCAGGAGGTCTGTCTGGCGGCACAGGAAGGCGGGGATCTGCAGCACGTCCACCGCCTCGGCGACCTGGGCGCACTGGCCGGCGTCGTGCACGTCGGCGAGGGTGGGCAGGCCGAGGGTTTCGCGGATCTCGGCGAACACGGGCAGGGCGCGCTCCAGCCCCATGCCGCGGGCCGCGCCGGCGCTGGTGCGGTTCGCCTTGTCGAAGCTCGTCTTGTAGATCAGCCCGACGCCGAGCCGCTCCGCGATCCCCTTCAGGGCGGAGGCGGTCTCCAGGGCGTGGGCGCGGCTCTCCATCTGGCAGGGGCCGGCGATGAAGGCGAGGCGCTCGGCTTGGCCGAGGCGCACGGGCCGGCCGCCGGGCGCGGCGACCTCGACGACGGGCGCGGGCGAAACAGAGAGCTTGGCGGGCGCGTTCATGGCCGCTGACGTGGCGCAGCAGGCGCCCAGGCGCAAGCGGGAGGAGACATGGCCGACACGCCCGGGGCGAAGCCGGTGATCTGGTGGGTGAGGCGCGACCTGCGGCTCGCCGACAACGCCGCCCTGCGCGCCTGTGCGGACTCGGGCCGGCCGGTGGTCCCGCTGTTCGTGCTCGACATGGCGCGCCCGCGCGCGCCCGGCGGCGCGGGCCTGTGGTGGCTCGGCCGGTCGCTCGAGGCGCTGGCCGCGGATCTGGCGAAGGCGGGCTCGCCGCTGGTGCTGCGCCGCGGCCCGACGGTCGAGACGCTGGGGGCGGTGGCGCAGGAGGCGGGCGCCGACGCCCTGCACTTCGGCCGCATGTACGACGGGGAGGACCGCGGGCTGGAGGACAAGGTGGTGCAAGCCCTCGGCGAGGGCGGCGTGCAGGCGACGGCGCACGCAGGCTCGCTGCTGACCGAGCCCGGGCAGGTGAAGACCGGCTCCGGCGAGGCGTTCAAGGTCTACGGCCCGTTCTGGCGCGCCCTGAAGGCGCAGCTCGGCCCGGTGAAGCTGACACCCGCCGTGCGCAGGTTGCGCCCGCCCGCCGAGCCCGTCCGCTCCGAGCCGCTGGCCGGCTGGAGGCTCCACCCCGCCGCTCCGGACTGGGCCGTCGACTTCGCCGGCGAGCCGGGGGAGGCGGGCGCGCACGCGGCCCTGGAGGCGTTCGCCCACGGGCCCCTCGCCCGCTACCAGCTCGAGCGGGCCCAGCCGGCGGAGGCGGCCACCAGCCGCCTGTCGCCGCACCTGCATTGGGGCGAGGTCAGCTCGCGCCAGGTGTGGGCCGCCGCCGGCGCCGCGTCGGAGGCGCGGGGGCATGAGGACCAGCGCGAGAAGTTCCTCTCCGAGCTCGCGTGGCGCGACTTCTCCGCCACCGTGCTGGCCAGCCACCCGCACCTGGGCTCGGAGAACTACCTCGGCCGGCTGGAGGGCCTGCGCTGGCGCGAGGACCCGGCCGGCCTCCACGCCTGGAGCCGCGGCCGGACGGGCTACCCCATCGTCGACGCCGGCATGCGCGAGCTGTGGCGCTCGGGCTGGATGCACAACCGCGTGCGCATGATCACCGCCAGCTTCCTCATCAAGGACCTCCTGATCGACTGGCGCAGGGGCGAGCAGTGGTTCTGGGACTGCCTGGTCGACGCCGACGAAGGGAACAACGGGATCAACTGGCAGTGGGTCGCCGGCACGGGACCGGACGCTTCGCCCTTCTTCCGCGTCTTCACCCCCGTCGGCCAGGGCGAGAAGTTCGACGCGGGTGGAGCCTATGTGCGCAAGTGGTGCCCGGAGCTGGAGAAGCTGCCCGACGCCTACGTCCACAAACCGTGGGAGGCGCCCGCGGCCGTGCTGGCCCGGGCGGGCGTCAAGCTGGGGGAGACCTACCCCCGGCCGGTCGTGGACCACGCCCGGGCGCGCGACCGGGCCCTCGCCGCCTTCCGCGCGTTGAAGCCGGCGTAAGGACAGCGAAGCAGACATGCCGAGGATCCAAGGCGAGGTGGACGCCCTCACGGGCGCCAGCGGCGGCGTCGGCGAGGCCGCCGCGCTCCGCTCGGCGGAACAGGGCGCCAAGCTGGTGCTGGGCGGCCGGCGCGCGGACAGGCTGGAGGCGCTCACCGCCCGCATCGCGGACGCAGGGGCGAGGCCGCCCACCTCGTCACCGACGCGACCCGGCGCGCGGACGTGGCCGCCCTGGTGCAGCTGGCCTGCGACCGCTTCGGGCGGCTGGACGCGCAGCGCGACCGGATCGCCCTCGACCCCCGCGCGATCGCCCGGGCCATGGCCTTCGCCATCAAACAACCTCCGGAGGTGGACATGGGCGAGATCGTGGTGCGGTCCACGGCCCAGGCCTGAGGAGGCCGCCTAGGTCGGCCAGGCGGTGGCCGGCGTGTCCTCGCCGTCGCCCTGCAGCGGGCGCCGGGTCGCGCCGAACTGCGCCTTCAGCGCCTCCGCCCGCGCGGTGATCGCCGCACGGGCGTCAGCGCCGAAGCCGTCCAGGGTCGTATAGGCGTGGCCGATGCGGCGGTTGCCGCGCAGCCGCCCCTCGTTGCGGGCCATGAAGTCCCAGTACAAGGCGTTGAACGGGCAGGCGTCCTCCGTCGTTCGCTCCGTCACGTCGTAGCGGCAGCGGCGGCAGTAGTCGCTCATCCTGTTGATGTAGGCGCCCGAGCCCGCGTAGGGCTTGGAGCCGACGATCCCGCCGTCGGCGAAGGTGGCCATGCCGTGGGTGTTGGGCAGCTCCACCCATTCGTAGGCGTCGGCGTAGACCACCATGTACCAGTCGTTCACCTCGTCGGGGTGCACGCCCAGCAGCATGGCGAGGTTGCCCGTCACCATCAGCCTCTGGATGTGGTGCGCATAGGCATGGTCGCGCGTCGTTTCGACCGTGTCCTTCACGCACGCCATGTCGGTCTCGGCCGACCAGTAGAACCACGGCAGCCTGCGGTCGGCCTCCAGGGCGTTGATGAGCTTGTACTCGGGCCCCTTCAGCCAATAGATCCCGCGCACGTACTCGCGCCAGCCGAGGATCTGGCGGATGAAACCCTCCACCGCGTTCAACGGCGCCCGGCCCGCGCGGTACTCGGCCTCCGCGCGGCGGCACAGGGTCAGCGGGTCGAGGAAGCCGATGTTCATCGCCGCCGAGACGCGGGCGTGCCACAGCCAGGGCTCGCCCGTGCGCATGAAGTCCTGGTGGTCGCCGAAGCCGGGCAGGATCTCGGCGATGAAGTGGTCCTCGAGCGCCTGTGCGTCCTGCGGCGTCACCGCCCAGCCGAACTGGTCCAGCGTGCCGAAGTTGTCGGGGAAGTCGCGTTCCACCGCCGCCGTCAACTCGCGTACGACGGCGTTCGGCTGGACGAGCACGCGCTCCGGGGCGCGCAGGTCGTCGGGCAGGCGCTTCCTGTTCTCCTTGTCCAGGTTCCAGCGGCCGCCGACCGGCTTGCCGCCGTCCATCAAGAGGCCCGTCTTCTTGCGCATCTCGCGGTAGAAGAACTCCATGGTCAGCGACGCCTTGTCCCGCGACCAGTCGAAGAACTCGCCGCGCGAGCAGATGAAACGGTCGTCCTCCCGCCGCTCGAACGGGATGTTGAATTGGCGCTGCACCTCGTCGAACGCGCCCTCCAGCCGCTGCTCGCCCGAGCAGGTCATCACCATGCGCTCGAACGGCTGGGCGCGGGCGGCGCGAAGAAGCTCGGTGGGCAGCGAGCCCGTGTTGCCCGCGTCGTCGTAGCGCACGTAGCGCACCGCCACGCCCCGCGCGTGCAGGCGCTCGGCGTAGAGGCGCATGGCGCTGAGCGTGTGGACGATCTTCTGCTTGTGGTGCTTGACGTAGACGAGCTCGCTCATGGTCTCGGCCATGAGCACCACGTCCCGCTCGGGATCGAGGTCGCGCAGGCTGGACAGGCGCTCCGGGCCGCTGAGCTGGTCGCCCAGCACCATGCGCAGCGTTCCGCGTCCGTTCTCCATCGCCTTGCGTCCTAGCAGCTTGCACCCCGCCGGCCCATGGGCGACGGAGCGCGCGTGAGCGCCCCCGCCCCCGTCCCCTCCCTCGTCGACGCCGTGGGCGACACGCCGCTGATCCGCCTGCGCCGCGCCAGCGAGGCCACCGGCTGCGAGATCTGGGGCAAGGCGGAGTGGATGAACCCCGGCGGCTCCGTGAAGGACCGGGCGGCGCTGCAGATCATCCGCGAGGCCGAGCGCTCCGGCCGGCTCCGGCCCGGCGGCCTGATCGTGGAGGGCACGGCGGGCAACACCGGCATCGGCCTGGCGCTGATCGGCCGCGCCCTCGGCTACCGCAGCCTGGTCGTGATGCCGCGCACCCAGGCGGAGGAGAAGAAGCAGGCGGTGCGCCTCGCGGGCGCCGAGCTGGTGGAGGTGGACGCCGCGCCCTACGCCGACGCGGGCAACTACCAGCGCGTCGCGCAGCGCCTGGCGGAGGAGCGCGCCGCCTGCGACCCGCACGGCGTGGTCTGGGCCGACCAGTTCGACAACACCGCCAACCGCGACGCCCACCGCCTCACCACCGGCCCGGAGATCCTGGCGCAGACCGGCGGCGAGGTGGACGGCTTCGTCTGCGCGGTCGGCACCGGCGGCACGCTCGCGGGGGTGGCGGCCGCCCTGCGCGAGCGCCGGCCGGGCGTGCGGATCGCGGTGGCCGACCCGCCGGGCTCGGCCATGTACTCATGGTTCACCGCCGGCGAGCTGAAGAGCGAGGGCGAGTCGATCACGGAGGGCGTCGGCCAGGGGCGCGTCACCGCCAACCTGCAGGGGCTGGAGGTGGACGGCGCCTTCCAGGTCTCCGACGCCGAGGCGATGGAGCAGGTCTATGACCTCCTGCAGCACGAGGGCCTGCTGGTGGGCGGCTCGGCGGGCGTGAACGTGGCGGGGGCGATCCGGCTGGCGCGCGAGCTCGGGCCTGGCCGGACGGTGGTGACCATCCTGTGCGACGGCGGCCAGCGCTACGCCTCCAAGCTGTTCAACCCCGAGTTCCTGCGCGCCCGCGGCCTTCCCGTCCCGCCGTGGCTGTGAGCCTTCCCGGCCTTCGTGGCGCCGCGCGGGCGCGCTAAGGGGACGCATGGACCGCCAGCCCTCCGACCCGCTCGTCTCCACGGCCTGGCTCGCCGAGCGGCTGGATGCTCCGGACGTGCGGGTGGTGGACGCCACCTGGCTGATGCCCGGGTCGGAGCGCAAGGCGCGCGCCGACTACGGCGCGGCGCACGTGCCCGAGGCGGTGTTCTTCGACATCGACGAGATCGCCGACACCGACAGCCCCCTGCCCCACATGCTGCCGAGCGCCGCCAAGTTCGCCAGCCGCGCCAAGGCGCTGGGGCTCGGGGACGGGTCGCGCGTCGTCGCCTACGACCAGACGGGGCTGACGAGCGCCGCCCGCGCCTGGTGGATGCTGCGCGTCATGGGGCACAAGGAGGTGGTGGTGCTCGACGGCGGCCTGCCCAAGTGGATCGCGGAGGGCCGCCCCGTCGACGACCGCGAGCCGCACCCCCGCGAGCGCCACTTCACCGCGCGCCTCGACCACGACCTCGTGCGCGACATGGCCGGCGTGGGCCGCGCCCTGGCGAGCGGGCGCGAGCAGGTGGTCGACGCGCGGCCGGCGGCCCGCTTCCGCGGCGAAGCGCCCGAGCCGCGGCCCGGGCTCGCCGGAGGACACATGCCGGGCGCGCGCAACACGCCCCTGCGGTCCCTGTTCGCCGCGGACGGGACGATGCTGCCCGCCGACGCCCTGGCCCGCGTTTTCGCCGAGGCCGGCGTGGACACGGGCCAGCCAGTCGTGACCAGCTGCGGCTCGGGGATCACCGCCTGCGTCGTGGCGCTGGCCCTGGCGCGGCTCGGCCGCTGGCGCACCGCCGTCTACGACGGCTCCTGGGCCGAGTGGGGGGCCGACGCCTCCGCACCCGTCGCCACGGGCGCGGCCTGAGCGCAACATGAGCGGCGGCCCGCCCGACCCGGCCTGGCGCGAGGCGACCCGCCTGATCCGCACCGCAGGCGGGCCGGAGACGGCCGCACGCACGCATCCCGTCGCGGTGAACCCGCCCGTGCAGCGCGGATCCACCGTGATCCTGCCCGACGCGGCGTCGCTCTACACCGCGCCCGTCACCTACGGCCGCCAGGGCCTCGCCACGCAGGAGGCGCTGGCCGGGGCGCTGCGCGCGCTGGAGCGGGCGGAGCACGTGGCGCTGTTCCCCTCCGGCGCGGCGGCGGTGACCGCGGCGCTCGTGGCGGTGCTGAAGGCCGGAGACGAGGTCCTGTGCGCCGACGGGGTCTACGGCCCCACCCGCCGGCTCTGCGACGGCGTGCTCACGCGCTACGGCGTGCGCACGCGCTACTTCCCCGTGCGCGCCACCGCCGACGAGGTGCTGGCGCTCGCCACGGAGGCGACGCGGCTGGTGGTGATGGAGAGCCCCGCCTCCCTCACCTTCGAGATGCAGGACGTGCGCGCGGTGGCCGCCGCCTGCCGCGCCCGCGGCGTGCTGACGGCGATGGACAACACCTGGGGCGCGGGCCGGGTGTTCAAGCCGCTTGACGCCGGGGTGGACCTGTCGATCCAGTCGCTCACCAAATACGTCGGCGGCCACGCGGACGCCTTCATGGGCTCTGTGGCCGTGCGCGACGCCGCGCTCGCCCGCGCCCTGGACGACCTGCTCCACGACATGGGCTGGGCCGTCGCGCCCGACGACGCCTACCTGATGCTCCGCGGCCTGCGCACGCTGGACGTCCGGCTCAGGGCGCACGAGGCGGGCGGGCTGCACGTCGCCCGCTGGCTGCAGGCGCGTTCGGAGGTGGCCGCCGTGCTGCACCCGGCGCTGGAGGGCTCGCCCGACCACGCCCTGTGGCGGCGCGACTACGCGGGCGCCTGCGGCCTGTTCGGCCTCGTGCTGCGCCCGGCCTCGACGCGGGCGGTGAACGCTTTCCTGGACGCCCTGCGCCTGTTCGGCCTGGGCTTCTCCTGGGGCGGGTTCGAGAGCTTGGCGGTGAGCTGCGATCCCCAGTTGCGCCGCACCGCGGCGCCCGGCGCCCTCGCCGGCCCTCTGCTGCGCCTGCACGTGGGGCTGGAGGATCCCGACGACCTCACCGCCGACCTGGAGCGCGGTTTCGCGGCCATGACCGCGACAGGGTGAGGCGGTGGCGCGCCCTGCAGGACTCGAACCTGCAACCGCCCGCTTAGAAGGCGGGTGCTCTATCCGGTTGAGCTAAGGGCGCTTCTCCGCCGGCCGCTCAGTGCGACCAGGGCTGCTTGCGGTCGGCGGCGAAGTTGTCGGCGTAGGCCTTGATGATGAGCTTGCGCTCGTTGGCCGGGAACAGCTGGAAGGCGATCCCGTGCTTCCGGGCGTAGGCCGTCGCCTCGTCGGGGGTCTCGAAGGAGAGGCGGATCTGCCCGTTCAGGTCGGTGGTGGAGGTCCAGCCGGTGAGCGGGTCCGGCGTGCGGGCGCTGCCGGGCTCGAACTCCAGGATCCACTCGCGGGCGCGGGCGTGGCCCGACTGCATGGTCGTCTTGGTCGGCTTGTAGATGCGCGCGAGCGGCATGGCGGGTCCGTGTTCTGCGGCGGCGACGCTGGTCGGGGCGGCAGGATTTGAACCTGCGACCCTCTGCTCCCAAAGCGGCCTACCCTGTAGGTAGATCAACGCCTTAGATGCAAAACGAGCGATCCGTGACCCCTTATGCCGCAAGGGGTTGCGGAAGGCTAGAAAAACCGCCGAGGCCTTGCGGGAACGATGGCCAAGGCGCATCGTTTCGCATCACGTCTGAGGGCCGGCCCGCGAGGGACCGGCCCTTTTCCTTGTTCGGTTTCCTGCCCTCCCATCGGTGCAACGACAACGGGGGACGAGGCCCGCGGGTGAGGCGGGGGGAACCGCGGGCCGTGGGGACCTCGCCTGGGGGGAGCCCACCCGGCCGGGTTCCCGATTCGTTCCGCGTGCGCTACCCCACGGCGCGTGGGCCACAACGTCTCCGAACGGAAGCTCAGCCGGCTGGCGGCCGAGCACCGGTCGCCTCAGCTATGCGGCTGGCTGGTTGAGAAGGACGGCCGGGTCACCGAGCCGCAGACGCCCCCTGCGCTGCGCGCCCGAGGCGCGGTGCTGGAGGGGCGGTGCAAGGCCCGCGAGGCGTGCCGCCGGCGAGTCGTGCTCGATGCGGAGGAGTGGTGCGCCCGGGGCCACGGCCTCACCGAGCTGCGCCACGTCAAGCGCGCCTACCGCTGCGCGCTGGTGCCCTGCGGGCTGGACTGGCTACCGGAGCGGTACCCTCGCGGCCTGCCGCTGGGAGCCTACCTCTCCCACCCCACGGCCACCGTGACGGTGCGCTGCCTCTGCGGCGAGGGCGCGCCTGAGGTGTTCCCCATCAGGCGCTTCGCCGAGCTGACGGCGCCGGCCGGCGTCTCGCGCCTGGCGTACCCTATCGACCGCCTGCCCCCGACCTGGTGCGGGGGGCCTGCTCCTGGTGCCGCCGGCAGCAGTGGCCCTTCGCCGTGTCGGCGCCCTCGACGACGCCGTGAGCGCTTGGACGGCGACTCAGGCCGCCAGGGCGCGCAGGGCGGCCTGCGGGTCGGCGGCGATCACGCGCAGGTAGGACACCAGCGTCTCGTCCGGCGTGTAGCGGCCCTGCTCCAGGTCGCGGAGCCGCGCGGGGTTGATGTGGAAGGCGGCGGCGAACTTGCCCTGCGACAGGCCCGCGGCCGCGCGCGCCGCCTTGGCCGCGCGGATGGCGCGCACCTGCGCCAGCTCGGCGTCCGTGAGGGGCGGGTTGTCGGGGTCGCTCTCGGCCGCGGCGGTGATCTCCGCGTCCGTCATGGCGTCCTGCCGCGCCAGCTCCTCCGCCGTGAAGCGGGGCGGGTCGTCAGGGTTCAGCTTCACCTTAACCGTCGCCATGGAGCCGCTCCTCCTTCGTGTTCGCGCGTCGGGCGGAGATCAGCCGCGCCGTCGCGCCGCGCATCGTGTAGGTCACCGCGTACAGCCGGCCGGCGATCCGGCCGACCACCTTGCGGCGGGCCTCGCCGTCCTCGGGCCGGCTCACGTCGAAGTCGACGCGGCCGGGATCGAGGAAGACGGCGATGGCGCCTTGGAAGGTCACCCCGACGTGCTTGCGAGCGTTCGAGGCCGCCTTGGCCTCGTCCCATTCGAATTCGCCCGGCGCTTCCATGGGCCGGACCATACGGGCCACCCGTACACCCCGCAAGCGGAAAGTGTGCGGGTGGCCCGTATATCCGTCACCCGCTGATCCCGGTCGGCGGCGCCTCGGGGCCGGAGCTCGGGAGGTAATCGGCGAAGCGCACCGCCTCCTCGCCGATCCAGTCGTTGATGGCCAGGAAGGCCGCCTTCAGCGGGTCGATCTCGTTCCTCACGAACACGGCGGTCGCCTTCTCCACGTCGCCGAAGCCGCCGGCGTTCACGGGCACGATGCCGAGCAGCTGCGGCGGCACGCGGTGCGCGGCCAGGATGTCGTCGCGCGTGGTGTTCTTGACGCCCAGGAACTCGTCCTTGGCGCCCATCTCGCCCACGGGGATCAGCTGCACGCCGTCCTTTTGGCCGCCGGGAGCGTGCAGGAACAGGTTGCGGAAGTTGCCCGGCCCCTTGCTCTCCTTCAGCGCCTGGCGCACGGCCGTGACGCTCTCCTCCGGGATCTTCGCGTCGTTCATGTAGAGGATAAAGCCCATGTGCGAGCCGTTCAGGTAGTACTTGCGGCGGAACAGCGTCGACGCCTCCGACAGAAGCGCCGCCTGAATGGCCGACAGGTACTCGGGCACGCCGTACAGCTCCTGGTCCAGGTCGCCGTCGTACAGCTGGAACACCTTGCCGGCCGGGAACTCCATGTCCGGCCCCACCGCGCCCGGCTGGCCGTGCACCAGGAAGAAGAACTGCCCGGGCTCCAGTCCGCGCCGCGTCCAGCGCGCCGGCGAGCGCCGCAGCTGCACGGGCCGGCCGAAGGCGTTGTCCCGCCGCTCCACGAAGGCGTTGGCCAGCACCAGGCGGTCGAGCGCGATGCCGGCGAACTCCTGGCGGCTCAGCAGCCGCGTCGGCTGGAACAGCGACACCAGGAGGTTGCGCTTCAGCATCAGCGCCGAGGTGTGGTGCGGGCTGGCGCGGAAGGCGCGCGACAGGCCGCCCAGGTCGATGGGCGGCTCGTACCAGCGCCCGGCCGACCAGCAGGCGATGTAGTCGAGCCAGCCGTGCCCGGCGAGCACCGGCTCCGGGTCGCCGAAGCTGAACGCCTCCACCGCCCTCCCTTCGCCGGCCGCGCCCGCCGGCGCCGGCCGCGCCGCCGCCTCCAGCACCTCGCCCACCAGCGCCGGCGGCCTGGCCGCGGCGCCGCTGAAGCGGCCACGTCGCGCGCGCTTGCCCATCAGAAGATCTCCAGGGTGGACGTCCGCCCGCCGCCGATGGCGACCTCCAGCGGTTCGTGGTCGAGAAGGTGGAAGGTCGCCCAGGCCAGGTCGGCGTGGCCGTTCTCGTCGCGGCCGGCGGCGTACGTCATGGCGCGCCCGCTGGCCGTCATCTCGCGCCGCACGGCCATGAGCGCCTGGGTGAGGTCGCTCCAGCCCGCGTCGTACTCAAGGCGCCCGCGGCGCACGGTGTCCGTGGCCTTCAGCACCATGCGCGTCTTGGTCTCGGGGCTGTACGTGATGCCGCGCGCCAGCGGGAAGAACTCCTTCACCAGCTGCAGCACGGCCAGGCCGACGCCCGTGGCGTCGATAGCGATGTCGACCACGTTGTAGCGCAAGGTGTAGGCGCGGATCGCCTCCGCCTGCGCCAGGAAGTCGAGCCCGCGGAACTGCTCCTTCTTCAGGAGGCGGAACTTGCCCTGGCCCGGGCGCGGCGGGTGGGCGCCCACCACCAGGGCGGCCGTGTCGCCGGTCGCGGCCGGGTCGTAGCCGATCCCCACGGGCTGGCGGCCGAGCGGCCGGTCCTGCTGCGGGGCGAAGTCCTCCCACTCCGCCCAGGTGTCCACCAGGCAGCGCTGCAGCTCGGCCAGGGGGAAGACGCTCAGCGCGTCGTCCACGAACTCGCACAGGAACAGGTTGGCGAACTCGTCCGGCCCGTACTCGCCGCGCAGCTGCTCGACGTCGAGCGCGCCGTTGCCGCGGCGCACGGCGTCCTCCACCGTCACGATCTGGCGCCACACGCCGTCCGGCCCGACGGCCCCGCCGGCCAGCGCCGCGTGCGTCAGCTCGAACTCGCGCCGGTCGGCCTTCGTGCGCCGCTTGTTCCAGGCCGCGCCCGACCAGAAGGCGTGGCCCTCGTGCGTGATCGAGCTCGGCGTGGAGAAGTACGTCTTCCGCCAATGCGACAGGGTGGCCATGGCGGAGGCCACCTTGTTCAGCTCGGCGAAGCCGAACGTCCACATGAACTCGTCGAAGTAGAGGTCGCCGCTGTGGCCCTGCGCCGTGCGGTAGTTCGTCCCCAGGAACATCAGCGACGCGCCGTTCGCCAGCACGATCGGGTCGCCCACCAGGTCGACGCCCACCTCCTTGGCCGCCTCCACGATGTAGTTGCGGAAGATGTGCGCCTGGGCGCGGCTGGCGGAGAGGAACACCTTGTTCCGCCCCTCGGTCACCGCCTCCACCAGCGCCTCGTTGGCGAAGTAGAAGGTGGCCCCGATCTGGCGGCTCTTCAGCACCTCCCGGGTGCGGTGGACGCGCGCGGCCCACCAGTCGTCCTGGTAGGCGTAGCGCAGCTCCTCGAAGCGGGCGACCAGCTGCGCCGCCTGCTCGTCGGTGAAGGCGTTGCGCGTGGGCTTGCGCTTCGGCCCGGCGTTCTGCCGCTCCAGGTTGGGGTTCAGGTCGGCCGCGTGGCCGCCGGGCGCCTCGTAGCGGCGCACCCGCGCCAGCCGCTCGACCTGGCGACCCAGGAGGTCGATCTCCTTGAAGTCGGCCCCCGTCTTGATCGGCTTGGCGATGAGCTGGACGAGGCGCTGCTCCAGCGTCGCCTCCACCCGGTCGATGGCGGCCGCTTTGTTCCACCCATCCCGCGCACACCAGGAGCGGACGGTGGCCTCGGGCTGGTCGAGGTGACGGGCCGCTTCCGCGAGCGGCCAGCCCATCCAGTAGAGCGCCCGCGCCGCGCGCCGCGGGTCCAACGCCGGCGGCATGAGGTCCATGGCGGCGGACGCTGCCCGCGCGTCGCGCGCGGGGGCGAGCGGGGCGTGTCGTCAGGCGGGCGGCGACGACAGGGGCGGCGCGACCGGCGCCGGGCCGCGAGGAAGAGGGAGGGCCGGGCGCGTCAACGCCCAAGCCCGCGGGCGGTCACCCGCACCCTTGGCCGTCGCGATCGGCCGCAGGTCCCCTCGCCGGAGCCCCCGGCGGGTCCAGTGCGAATGAGTCCCCCCGTGGAGTCCACCACCCTCTCTCCGGTCGCGCCCGCGCGGCCCCTCGCCCCCTACCAGGGCGGCAAACGCATGCTAGCCAAGCGGCTGACGGCGCTGATCGACCGCACGCCGCACCGCAGCTTCCTGGACGTGTTCGTCGGGATGGGCGGCGTCTTCCTGCGGCGCACCTCGCGCCCCAAGCTGGAGGTGATCAACGACCTCGGCCGCGACGTCTCCAACCTGTTCCGCATGGTGCAGCGCCACCCCGACGCCCTGGCGGCCGAGGTCGCCCGCCGCGTCACCTCCCGCGACGAGTTCGAGCGGCTGCTCGCCCTCGACCCCGCGCACCTCACCGACCTGGAGCGCGCCGACCGCTTCATCTACCTCCAGGCCTGCGCCTTCGGCGGCAAGGTGGTGGGCCGCGCTTTCGGGGTGGACGCCTCCGCCCAGGGCGCCGCCGCCTACATCGCGCCGCGCGTGGCCGCGCGCATCGCCGACCTGCACCGCCGGCTGGCGGGCGTCGTCATCGAGCGCCTGCCCTGGGAGCAGCTGCTCCCGCGCTACGACCGGCCGCACGCCCTCTTCTACCTGGACCCGCCGTACTGGGGCTGTGAGCGCGACTACGGCCCGGGCCTGTTCGCCCGCGAGGACTTTGAGCGCATGGCCGAGGCGCTGGCGCAGCTGCGCGGGCGCTTCATCCTGTCCCTGAACGACCGGCCGGAGGTGCGGCGCACCTTCGCGCGCTTCGACCTGGCGCCGGTGGAGCTCGCCTACGGGATCGCCAGCGGCCAGCGGGCGGCGCGCGAGCTGATCATCACCGGGGGCGGCGCGCGCTCGGGCGTGTCGTCGCCGCCCGCCTGACGACAGGCGCCGCTCGACCGCGCCGCCCTCAGCACGGCCCCTTGTGGCCAGCGCCGGGCGGCGTGCCGCTCCCACCCCGCCCGGCGCACCAACTACTGAGGTTCGCCGCACCCATGGCCAAGACCAAGTTCACCCGCGTCGCCGTCGAAGGCGCCACCGCCAGCGACGGCCGTGTGATCGAGAAGTCCTGGCTCCAGGACATCGCGGCCACCTACAACCCGCAGACGTACGGCGCGCGGGTGAACCTGGAGCACATCCGCGGCGCCACGGGTGCAGCCCCGTTCAAGGCGCTGGGCGACGTGCTGGCCGTCAAGGCCGAGCCCGTCCAGCTGACGATCGGCGGCAAGACGGAGACGCGCCTGGCGCTCTACGCCTAGATCGACCCGACGCCCGACCTGGTCTCCCTCACCAAGGACCGGCAGAAGATCTACACCTCGATCGAGGTCGCGCCGAACTTCGGCAACACGGGCAAGGCCGGCCTCGTGGGCCTGGCGGTCACCGACACTCCCGCGAGCCTCGGCACGGAGGCCCTGAAGTTCTCCACCGGCGACGGCGCCTTCGCCGCCGAGCTGAAGTCCACCCTCGACGGCCGCAAGGCCGACAAGGCCAACCTCTTCTCCGCCGCGGAGGAGACGTCCATCGAGCTGGAGCCGGACGCGCCGCCCGCCGGCGACGACAAGGTGTCGCTGAAGGCCTTGTTCGCCGGTCTGGGGGAGCTGTTCGGCCACAAGGCCCCGCCCGCCGCGACGTCCACGGCCGTGCCGCCCACGGCGCCGGCGGCCGGCGCGCCCGCCTTCGACGAAGCCGCCTTCACCCGAGTGACGGAGGGCATGGCGACCCAGTTCGCCGCCGCGATCGAGGCCGCCGTCAAGCCGGTGCGCGAGGAGCTGGCCGCCTTCAAGGCCCAGGTCGAGCGCACCGACGTCGGCGGGACCCAGCGCCCCGCATCGCCGGGTGCGGCCGGCTTCCACGCGGCCGTCGACTACTGACGCGCCGCCGTCCTCCGCCGCTCCGCCCCGCCCCAACCAGGATCGCCCTCGCCCATGCGCGCTGACACCCGCCTCGCCTTCGCCGCCTACCTGCTGAACCAGGAGCGGCTGAACGGCGCGCCCGCCGGCGCGGCCTTCTCGGGCTACGCCGTCTCGCCCTCCGTCCAGCAGAAGCTGGAGAGCAAGATTCAAGAGTCCGCCGAGTTCCTGACGGCGGTGAACATCGTGCCCGTCACGGAGCTGAAGGGGCAGAAGCTGCGCCTCGGCGTCACCGGCCCGATCGCCAGCCGCGTCGACACCTCGGCCGCCGGCAGCACCGGCCGCCAGACGCGCGACCCGGGTGGCCTGGAGCCGCAGAACTACGAGTGCGTGAAAATCAACTACGACACGCACATCAACTACTCGACCCTCGACACCTGGGCCAAGTTCCCCGATTTCCAGGCTCGCCTGCGGGCACAGACCGTGCGCCAGCAAGCGCTCGACCGGATCACCATCGGCTTCAACGGCACGCACGCCGCCCCCACCACGGACGTGACCGCCAATCCGCTGCTGCAGGATGTCGCGCGCGGTTGGCTGGAGGCGATCCGCGAAGACGCGCCGCAGCGCGCCATGGAGCACGGCGCCCTCGACACGGCGAAGATCTACGTGGACGGCCCCGGCCACGACGCGGGCCACGCCGACTACGCCAACCTCGACGCCCTGGTCTACGACATGGTGATGTTGCTGGACCCCTGGGCGCGCGAAGACACGCGCCTCCGCGTCGTGCTCGGCCGGGGCCTGATGCACGACAAGTACCTGCCAATTCTCAACACCAACCAGAAGCCGATCGACGTGCTGGCCGGCCAGACGATCGTGGCTCAGCGGCGCGTCGGCGGCTTCCCGGCCGTGACGGTCCCCTTCTTCCCGGAGAACGGCATCCTGCTGACGACCCTGGAGAACCTTTCGGTCTACTACCAGGAAGGCGCGCGGCGCAGCCTTACGGAGGACCGGCCGAAGTTCGACCGCGTCGAAACCTTTGAGTCGTCGAACGACGCGTACGTGGTGGAGAACTACGGCTACTCGGCTTTCGCCGAGAACATCCAGATGGGGCCGAAGGCCCAGTGAGCCTCGCGCGGGCCCACCAAGCCCGCGTGCTCGCCTCCATGGGCGGGCGCGTGCTGGCCTCCACCGGCGTCGCGCCCGCGCGCGCGGCTGCGGCGGCCAACGACGCCGGCGGCCGGCCGTCGGACGCCGCGCCGATCGTGGCGGAGGGACGCGCCTACCAGCAGCTCCTGGCGGCGCTCGGCCAGGACGAGCGCCGGCTGAAGTGCATCCAGTCGGTCGCGAGCAAGGTGGCCGCGAAGCGCAGCATGCTCCCCGCCTACCGCCCGTGGGTGGAGGGCCGGCTCGCCGGCGACGTGGGCGCCCAGGACGCGATCGTCGCCACCATGCTCGTCTGGAGCCTGGACGTGGGCGAGTGGGAGCTGGGCCTGCAGCTGGCCGCGCACACCCTGCGCCACAGCCTCGCCCTGCCCGCCCGTTTCAAGCGCACGCCGGCCGCCGCCATCGCCGAGATGATCGCCGACGCCGCCTGCGCCGCCCACGATCGCCAGGAGGACTTCCCGGCGGAGGTGTTGCTGCGCACGGGCGCGCTCACCGCAGAGCAGGACATGCCGGACGAGGTGCGCGCCCGCCTGCACAAGGCCGTCGGCCAGCAGGCGGCCCGCCTCGCGGACGACCCCGCCGGGGCGGTCCAGGCCGCGCAGCACCGCACCGCCGCCCTCGTCCACCTCCGCCGCGCCCGCGAGCTCGACGGCCGCTGCGGCGTGGCGGCCCTGATCAAGCGCCTTGAGCGCGACCAAGCCAAGGAGGCGTCGGCCGCCGGCTGACCTCCTTCAACCCGCGCCCCCCCGCGCCCGGCGGCGGGGCTCCAGACCGGACGGCCTCGCGCCCACTCCGGCCGACGGAGCCCCCCACCGCCGATGCGCCGGGGGCACCTCACGGAGACGAAGCGGACCCGACCCCGCGCACACGCACCATGTCCGGCTTCGTCTCCCTCCCCGCCGTCGCCCCGGCCGGCCCCGTCGCCGTAGAGAACGACGGCTGGTGGCCGGACGTCGTGCTGGCCGACGTGCGCGCGGCCGTTAAGCTCGACACCACCGTCACCGACGACCGCCTGGTGGACGTCGCCGCCGCCGCCGTCCTGTTCGTGAACCGCGAGCTCGGCGCCTGGCGCGCTCTCGCCGAGGCCGATCCGGCCTCGCCGGCGAACTTGGCGGCCGTGCCTTCCGTCGCCATCGGCGGCGTGAGCGCCCGCGTCCGACTCTACCTCCGCGCCGTCCAGGCTGAGACCAAGGCGGAGCTGGACGAGGGCTACCGCGGCGCCGACACGGCCGGGATCTCCAACGTGCAGACGCGGGCGGACGCGCTCACCCCGGTGATCGCCGACTCGCGCCGGCGCTCGCGCGAGGCCATCCGGGACTTCCTGGGCGTGCCCCGCGTCACCGTGGCGCTGATCTGATGGCCGCCGCCGTCCTCCCGCTCGCCGCCGCCGCCCGCCAGGACGAGCCGCTGGATTCGGTGCTGTGGCGCACGCTCGGCCGCACGGACGGGGCCGTCGAGGCCGTGCTCGACGCCGACCCGACGCTGGCCGCCCTGCCCGCGCGCCTGCCGGAAGGTCGCGTCGTCATCATCCCCGCCGCCGCCCAGGCCCCCGCGCCCGCGCCGCTGCAGCAGCTCTGGGACTGAACCCGTGACCAGCCGCACCGCCCACGCCGCCTTTTCCGTGCGCCCGCCCGAGCCCGCCCAGCCGGCGATCAAGGTGACCACGGCCGTGCTCGGCTTGGCCGTCGCCGTCTTCATGCACATCGCCGCGGCGGTGTGGTGGGCGGCGAGCATGAACGCCCGCATGCACCAGCTGGAGGCCGTGTTCGGCCCGGCCGGCGGCGACGCCTCCATCACCGCCACCTTGGCGCGCCTCGACGAGCGCACCAAGCGCATGGACAGCCGGGAGAACGCCATGGCCGTGCGCGTCCTGCGCCTGGAGCAGCGCGCCTTCGGCGGCCCCCAAGGAGAAGCGCCGTGACTGACGTTCAGCGACCTGAGGCGGGCTGGTTGGAGCGCGCCAGCGCGGGCGGCTGGCGGCTGGCCGGCGCCGTGTGGGCCGGCTTCCTCGGCGGAGCGGCCGCCGCCCGCCTCTGGGCCAAGATTCTGGCGGTGCCGATCCTCACCGGCGTGCTCCTGTACCTGGCGCACATGGTCGCCGATCGACCCTGGGCGCGCGGGACCGAGCCGCTGCGGCTGCACATCCTGGCGCGGACCATCGACTGGACCGCCCTGCTGGCGCTCGTCTGCACCCTGGCGCTGGCCGGAGTGGCGCTGCGCGCGAGGCGGGGGCCGGCCGGCGCGGAGATCGAGTTGGCGGAGACCCCGGCCGACCCGCCCGGCCCGGACGCGCGCGTCGGAGCGGCCTCCGCGGTGTCGTCGCCGCCCGCCTGACGACAGCCCCCGCTCGCCGGGGCGGCGCGGCCGCTCCCATCGTCCCGGCGATGCACGTCGACCACCCCGAGGAAGCTGCGCGCCGCGACGGCGACCTGCTGCGCATGGCCGTGGTGAGCTCCGTCGAGGGCCGCCGCTGCGTCGTGGCGGCCGGCGAGCTGGAGACCGGGCCCATTCCGTGGTTCGTCGGCCGCGCCGGCGACACCCGCCGCTGGTCCAAGGTCACCGCCGGCGAACAGGGCCTGCTGCTCTGCCCGGAGGGCGACGTGGAGGCGGGCGTGTTCCTGCCGGGCGTCCTCTCCGACGCCTTCCCGGAGCCCACCACCGACGACGTGGAGGCCGTCCACTTCAAGGACGAGGCCGCCTTCCGCTACGATCCGGAGGCGCACGTTCTCACCATCACCCTGCCGGGCGGCGGCGCCGTGCAGCTGGTAGCCCCCGCCGGCGTGAAGGTCACCGGCCCCGTGGACATCGAGGGCCCCCTCACCGTCTCGCAAGGTGTCACCGCCCAGGGCGACGTGACGGGCCAAGGCGTCAGCCTGCACGGCCACATGCACAAGGCCGTGCAGCCCGGGAGCGGCGTGTCGGGGCCGCCCGCCTGATGCGCGGCCTCTCCGCCACCACCGGCCAGGCGATCGAGGGCGTGGCGCACCTGCGCCAGTCGCTGAACGACATCCTGTCCACGCCGCTCGGCTCGCGGGTCATGCGCCGCGACTACGGCTCGCTGCTGCCCCGCCTCATAGACCAGCCGGCCACGCCGGCGCTGGCGCTCCGCCTGGTCTCCGCCACCGCCGACGCCATCCGCCGCTGGGAGCCGCGCCTGCGCCTCACCAGGGTCGCGGTGGCCGCGCTCGCGCCGGGCGCCTGGCGGCTCACCCTTGAGGGCGTGCGCACCGACCTGCCCGCGCCCGTGGCCTACGGCCGCCTCAGCCTCACCCTCTCCTCCCCTGCGGCCGCGGCCGCCTGAAGGATCGACCCATGCCGCACGGGATCTTCACCACCGAGACGACCTCCGGCGCGCGCGCGCTCGGCTCCGCGGCCACAGCCGTGATCGGCCTGGTGGTCACCGCCCCGGACGCGGACCCCACCGCCTTCCCGCTCGACACCCCTGTGCTGATCACGAGCCCCGCTTCGGCCGCTTCCGCCCTGGGCGCCTCCGGCACCGGCCGCGCGGCCCTCGGCGCCATCGCCGACCAGGTGGCGAGCTGCCCGGTGGTGATCGTGCGCGTGGCGCCGGGCGCCGACGACGCCCACACGGACGTCGCGGTTGTCGGGGCCGACCTGGGCGGCGTGAAGACGGGCCTGCAGGCGCTCCTGTCGGGCCAGGCCGTCACGGGCGTGCGCCCTCGCATCCTCGGCGCCCCCGGCCTGGATACGCCGGCGGTGGCCGCCGCCTTGGCCACGCTCGCCCCCAAGCTGAACGCCTTCGCCTACGTCCAGGCGCACGGCTGCACCACCGTGGGCGCCGCCGTGGCCTACCGGGCCACCTTCGGCGCCCGCGAGCTGATGGTGATCTGGCCCGACTTCACGATCAGCGGGGCGTCCGCCTCGGTGATCGGGCGCGCGCTTGGCCTGCGGGCGCAGATCGACCAGACGCAGGGCTGGCACAAGACCCTCTCCAACGTCCCCGTGGCCGGCGTGACGGGGATCGACCCCGGCGTCTCCTACGACCTGCACTCGGTCGCCAGCGACGCCGCGATCCTCAACGCTGCGGACGTCACCACCCTGATCCAGGACGACGGCTTCCGCTTCTGGGGCTCGCGCACCTGCTCGGCGGACGCGGCCTACACCTTCGAGAGCTCGGTGCGGACCAGCCAGGTGCTGAAGGACATGGTGGCCGACGGGCTGAAGTGGGCCGCCGACAAGCCGCTCCACCCCTCGCTGGCCAAGGACATCGTGGAGACGATCAACGCCGGCTTCCGCGCGCTCAAGGCCCAGGAGCGGATCATCGGCGGCAAGGCGTGGATCGATCCCGCCGCCAACCAGCAGGGCGACCTGGCCGCGGGCAAGCTCGGCATCGTCTACGACTTCACCCCCGTGCCGCCGCTGGAGGACCTGGAGCTGACCCAGGTGCTCACCGACAGCTACTTCGCCGACTTCGTCGCCAGCGCGACGGGCCAAGCAAGCTGACGGCGCTCCCGCCCCGCCCCGCCTCGCAACCTCACCGAGACCTGACCCATGGCCCTGCCCCGCCAGCTCAAGCGGATGAACGTCTTCGTCGACGGCGTGTCCTACCTGGGCGAGACCAAGACGTTCACGCGCCCGAAGCTCACCCGCAAGATGGAGGACTGGAAGGGCGGCGGCCTGGACGGCGTCATCAAGATCGACATGGGCCAGGAGCCGATCGAGGCCAACATCAACTTCGGCGGCCTCATGCCGGACATCCGGGCCAAGTTCGGCGCGACCACGGTGGACGCGGTGCAGCTGCGCTTCGCCGGCGCGTTCGACAACAGCCAGGGCGGCGTTGATGCCGTCGAGATCGTGGTGCGCGGCCGCATCGAGGAGATCGAGGCGGGCGAAGATGAGACCGGCAAAATGAGCGAGGAGAAGGTCAAGCTCACCTGCGTCTACTACAAGGAGACGGTGAACGGCACGGACCTCATCGAGATCGACGTCCTGAACACGATCATGATCGTGAACGGGAACGACGTCCTGGCCGCCCAGCGCAACGCCTCCGGCGGCTGACGTGCGGGTGGACTGGCTCTACTGGGGCGTGGTCGGCTACGGCGCGGTCGCGACCCTGGTGGCCGGCGCCGGCTGGGAGCGGGCCAGACGGCTCACCTTCGGCACCGACCCCGCCCCGCCCGCGCCCCGCGCTCCGCAGGCGCGCGACGCCCGCGGCCGCTACGCCCGCGCCGGCTGAGTACGCCGGGAGACACGGTCACGGAGATCCGGCCCACACCCCTCCTGGTCACGTCGGGGCCGCTCCTCACCGGGGCGGCCCCTTTCGCGTGCGCTGTGTCGTCGCCGCCCGCCTGACGACACCCGCCGCTCGCGGGCGCGCCGCCCGCGCGGCGAGGTGGCGCCCATGCGCAGGCCTCCCTCCGACGTCATCGCGGCCGCCCAGGCGGTCGACCACAAGTGGCGCGTGCCGGCGGCGATCACCATCGCCCAGTGGGCACTGGAGAGCGGCTGGGGCGAACACACGCCCGCCGGCTCCAACAACCCCTTCGGCATCAAGGCGCGCCCGGGCAAGCCCTTCGTGGAGGCCATGACGCGCGAGGTGCTGAATGGCGTCTCCGTCCACCTGCCCCAGCGCTTCCGCGCCTACCGCGACCTGGCCGAGGCCTTCGACGACCACGGCCGACTGCTGGCGCAGGGCGGCGCCTACGCCCGGGCCCGCGGCTACGAGCACCACACCCCCGACGATGACGACCGCTTCGGCCAAGCGCTCCAGGGGACGTACGCCACCGACACCCACTACGGCGCGCTGCTGCACGCCGTCATGGCCGGCTCCGCCCTGTACGCCTTCGACATCGCGGCCGCGGTGCCGCCGGTCGCCGGCGTTCAGCACCTCGCCGAGGCCTTGCCCGCCTCCGTTGTGAGCACCTGGGCGGCGGGCGTGGACCGGGCGCGCGCGGGGGCCGGCGCGTGAAGCTGTCCGACCTCACCGACCTGATCCCCGGCGCGGCGCAGCTGAAGCTCATCGCCGCCGGCGTGGGCACCGCGGCCGTGCTCGGCGGCCTCAGCTGGATCTACCTGCACGGCAGGCACGACGCGGCCGCCGAGCTGAAGCCGAAGGTGGCGGCCGCCCAGGCGCAGGCCGCGACCACCACCGTCCAAGGCGCCCTGACCGGCCAGGCGGCGGCCATCCCCGCCGCCGCCGACCGGCGCGCCCTCGACATCACCGTCCACACGGAGACCGCGGCCCATGCCGTCGAACAAGCCCACGGCGCGTCGGGCGCCGTTCCTCCAGACGTGCTGCGCAGCTGGGGCGCTGGCGTTGACGGCGTGCGCGACGAGGCCGACCGCGCCCACGCCGCCGACCCCGCCGCTCCGCATCCCGGTGGCGGACAGCCTGCGGGCGCGGTGCCCCCGGCCTGACCGCCCGGCCGCGCCCACCGTGGGCGACCTCGCCGCCTTCTCCGTTCGTCAGGAGGGCGCCGAGTCCGTGTGCGAGACGCGCAAGGATGCGGCCGTCGCCGTCATCGACGCCTTCAACGCCGCGGCCGCCCAGCTCGCCGCCATGCTGGCGCCGCCGCGCCCGTGGTGGCGGCCGTGGTGAGCGGCGC
>CAXTCO010000010.1:0-24998 GCA_964242255.1 uncultured Caulobacteraceae bacterium
GCGCCTGCTCGGCCGTCATCCGGGGGGGCGGAGGGGCCCCGACCGACCGCGCGAAGGCCGGCAGCGAGGCCGCCACCGGCGCCGGATCGTCATCCACGATGTGGTAGACCCCGGGCTCGATGGTGAGCGCATCGGCGGTGGCGCGGGCCGCGTCCCAGGCGCGCTCGCCCGCGGGCCGGGCGTTCGCCCGCTACCTGGACGGCGCGGAGGGCTTCTACGCCGGCCGCTACGACGACGCGGCGGCGGCCTTCTCCGCCCTGCGCACCGCGCCGTCGCCCTGGCTGCAGGACACGGCCGCCTACATGCGCGCCCGCACGGAGGTGAACCGGCTGCAGGTGGGCGCCTTCGACCCATACGGCGCGTTCCTCGGCCCCGAGCATGTCAGCCGGCCGGCCGCGGCCTCTGCGGAGACCGCCCTTCGCACCTACCTGCAGGAGCGGCCGCGGGGGGCCTACGCCGGCTCGGCGCGCGGGTTGCTGCGCCGCGTCGACTGGCTGGCGGGCCGCGGGGACCGGCTCGCGGCCGCGTACGCGGCGCTCATCGCCCAGCCGCCCCGCGCACGGGGGCTCGGCGACGCCGACCTGGCGGAGGAGATCGACGACAAGCTGCTGACCAAGTTCGACGCCGCCTCGACCGGCGATCCCGTCCTGCTCGCGGTCGACGACCTGCGGAACATGCGCCCGCACGGCGGGCCGCAGGACAAGGATTGCCGCACCGGCGTGATCCCGCTCGCCCGGCTGGAGGCCCAGCGGAAGGCGTTCGCCGCGGCGCCGGCCCTGTTCGACCTGCTGCTGGCCGTCCACGCCTTCTACGTCGAGCACGATCCCGCCAGTGTGCTCCGCCTGATCCCCGACGAGACGCACGCGCAGCCCGGGAGCTCCGTCTGGTTCAGCCGCCAAGTGCTGCGCGGCATGGCGCTGGAGCGTGTCGGCGACCGCAACGCGCGGGGCTTCTGGGTGGAGCTCCTGCCCGGCGCGAGGCGGGCGTTCGAGCCGCAGACGGTCGAGTTGGCGATCGCCTCGCACGACGAGCGCGCCCGAGCCCTGCCGCGGGTGTTCGAGGCCGGCTCGCCGGTGCGCGACCCGGCCGTGCGCCGCATCCTGCTGGCCGACGGGGCCGACGCCGCGCTCCTGCGGCGTCAGGCCGGTCCGGCCGGCGAGTCTCCCCACGAGCGGGAGGTCGCGCTCTACGTCCTGCTCTACAAGGAGGTGACGCGGGGCCGCTTCCGCGACTTCGGGGCGGACTTGGCGCTGGCGCCGGCGGACGCGCCGCTGACGCCGGCCGGCTCGACCCTCACCGACGACGGCCGTCCCGCCCTCGGCGTGTTCACCCACGGGGCTACGAGCGAGGCCTATCCCTGCCCGGCGCTGGCGGCCACGGCCCGGGCGCTCGCCGCCGACCCGCGCGCCGCCAAGGCGGCGCTTTGCCTGGCCGAGTGGGTGCGTTTGAACGACCTCGACGGCGATCCCCTGGACGCGCCGCCCCCCAAGGACGAGCTCGGCGGCGCGCCCTCCCTCTTCCCGGGGCCGGCCTACGCCCGCATGACCACATACCGCGCCCTGATGGCGGGCGGGGCGACACCGCCGGAGGAGCGCGCCTACGCCTTGTTCCGCGCCGTGAACTGCTACGCGCCCTCGGGCGCGAACAGGTGCGGCGGGCCGCAGGTCGACAAGGCCGAGCGCAAGGCGTGGTTCACGCGCCTGAAGTCGGCCTACCCCACCTCCCGCTGGGCGAAGGAGCTGCGCTACTGGTGGTGAGAGCGGGCCTTGGCGCAGGTGCGTCGGCTCCGGTGGACGCCGGCCGCTACGATGCGTTCTGGCTCTGGGCCGGCGTGCGGCCCCAGCCCGTGCTCGCCCGGGCGCGGCGGATCTACCTCCTGGCGGCGCAGGTGACGGCGACGGCGCCCGCGCGCCTGCAGGCGCAGCGTCCCGCCCCGCCCCGCGTCTCCGGGGCGAAGGTGTGGCCCGTCGTGCGGGTGGAGACGCTGCTCTGGCCCGAAGTCGCCCACGCCCAGGTGGCGGGCATGCTGGACCGCTGGCGCCTGGCCGGCTCGTCGCTGGAGGGGCTGCAGGTCGATTTCGACGCCCGCACGCGCCACCTCGACCAGTACGCGCGCTTCCTTCAGGATCTGCGCCGCCGCCTGCCCCCCGCGCTGAGGCTCGGCGTCACCGGCCTGCTCGACTGGAGCAGCCACGGCGACCCGGCTGCGCTGAACGCCCTTGGCGCGACGGTCGACGAAGTGGTGCTGCAGATCTACCAGGGCCGCCACGTCATCCCCGGCTACGCCGACCACCTGCGGCGGGCGGGCCGGTTGAGGACGCCGTTCCGCGTCGGCCTGCTCCAGGGAGGCGACTACGTCGCGCCGGCCGGCCTGGAGCGCCTGCCGATGTTCCGGGGTTACGTGGTCTTCCTGCGGAACTGAGCGCGGCGAACCGCTCTCGGGGGTCGAGATCGACGAGACCCGGAGCCGTTGGAGGAGGGCGGAGGCGACGCGGTCGGGGCGCCGCCTCCGCCCTGGTCAGCTCACGCCGTAGAGCTGCTTGACGTCTCGCTTCAGCGCCGCTTGGCTCTCCGGCCGCGAGTAGAACATGTGCCCGCCCGGATAGACGTGCAGCTGCAGCCGGTCGGTCGAGCCCATCTGCGGAATTTGATCCAAGATCATCTTGGATTCAAAATAGGGGCATGAAAGGTCGTTGTAACCGTGCACGATCATCGCCTTCATCTTCGGATCGATCGCCAGCGCCTGCCGCAGGTCGGACGCGCTCTCGATGGACCTGAACCAATTTTTCTCCCAATGCTGGTTCACGCCGGTTACGTTGAGAGCCTCATAGTGACCGTCCACCTTCCAGCCGACCTCTCGCGTGACGAAATCGACCATGGCCGAGGTGGTGGGGGCCGGGATGCTCTGGAGGAGGGGGTCGTTGGTCTCCTGGCTGGGCGACCAGGGGTACGGATCGTAGCCGGTGAGGTTGGGATCGTACACGCTGCCGAGCTTGTCCTGATCCCGGTAGAGGTCGCGCAGGTAGGCGAGGCTGTTGATCCGCCCGCCCGCCCGGCGCACGACCTCCGTCGGCAGGCCGGTGTAGAGCGTCACCTTCTGCACCAGCCGGTCCACCGCCGCCTGGTCTGCGCGGCCGCGCAGCAGGTCGCTGACGAAGTCGGTGCGGGCGTAGCGCTCCACGTCGGCCATCTGCTCCGAGGTCAGCGCCTTGCCCTGACGCTCGTAGTTGGAGGCGGCCATGGAGGGCAGCGTCTCCACCCAGCTCATGGGCGACAGCTCGGGGTCGGCGGCGGTGCGCGCGTCCAGGGCGGGGGAGACCATGACCACGCCCGCGACGCCTACGCCCACGACCGTCTGCAGGTGGTGCGCCAGCGCGGGCGCCCGGTAGCCGCCGTAGCTCTCGCCCACCAGGTACTTGGGCGATGCCATGCGGCCGTTCTTCGACAACCAGTCGTAGACGATGCGCGAAAGGTAATCGATGTCGCCGCTGATGGTGAAGAAGGTCTTGTCCGTCTCGTCCTGCTTCAACAGCGAGCGCGACCAGCCGGTGCCCACCGGGTCGATGAAGACGAGGTCGGTGAAGTCGAGCCAAGTGCCCGGGTTGTCCGTCGGCCGCGGCGGGGCGCTGGCGCTGTCGCCGGCCGCACCGAAGGGGACGTGCTTGGGGCCGATGGCGCCGTAGTTCAGGTAGACGCTGGCTGCGCCCGGGCCGCCGTTGAAGGCGAAGGTGACGGGGCGGTTCGGGTCGCGCGGGCCGTCCAGGGTGTAGGCGGTGAAGACGATCTCGGCGGTCTTCTTGCCCTCCGCGTCGCGCACCGGCAGCGTCCCCACCGTCGCCGTGTAGGTCAGCGCGCGGCCGCCCACGTGGATCGTCTGCTTCACCGACGCGTCGGCCGGCAGGGGCGGGAGCGCCGGGCCGTCCGGCTTGGCGGCGGCGGGCGCGGGCTTGGCGTCCTGCGCGGCGGCGGCGAGCGGCGCGGCGAGCGCGGCGGCGAGGAGCAGGGACGGCAGAAAGGACCGAGGGCGCATGCAGGTGTCCGGCTTGGAGGGCTGTGATCCGCGCTAGGCTCTCACCGGCCGCCGGTCAATCACCGGCTCCCGGTCGATCGGACAGGCCGCCAAGCCTCGGCGGGCTGCGGCTGCGTCCAGTGCGGAACGAGGCGCCGCACCTCGGCAGGAGGTCGCCGCGCAGGGTGCGGCAGATGCAGCCGTTGGACATCTCCACCAGCTTCTCGTCAGTGCGCGACAGGTTCGCGCCGCCGTCGCGCACGAGGGCGGCGTCGATGTTCACCTCGCCCATGTCGTCGACGATCACCGCCACGCGCCGGCCCTCGCGGTTGTTCAGCAACGTGGTCTTGCCCGCGCCCAGGAGCCGCAGAGCACGGCGACGGGCAGGCGGGGATCGGCGGCGGTCACGGCCCGCTCCATCAGGTGGGCGCGGCGGTTGACCGCGGAGCGGGCGGCGCTTTAGGTATGTTATACCGACATGCAAGCCGCTGCGCTTCTCCCTTCCGCCTGCGCCCTGCGGGTCCCGCCCCCTCCCTCGGCCGCGCCGTTCACGACGCAGCTGGAGCTCGTCGAACGGGAGCTGGACGATGACGTGCGCGCCGGCGCCGCGGAGCTGATGGCCGGCGCCTTCCACGCGCTCCGTCTCCACGCCGCCGCCTGCGACCTCACGGCCGCCCTGCGCGCGCCGACGGGGCGGCCGCGGCTCGCGGCGCTGGCCGCCGACGTCGCCAATCTCGCGCGGGCCTTCGCGGCGAGCGCGGGCGAGCCCGTGGTCGACGTGCGGCTCGAGCGGATCTGCGACGACGCCTGCCGCGCTTTCCACCGCGACCGCCTGCGCGTGCGCCTGACGACGACCTATGCCGGACCGGGCACGCAGTACGTGTCCGACGCCGACGCGCCGGCGGCGCTGCGGCTCCAAGGCGCCTTCGCGGGCGAGATCCGCACCTGCCGCGCCGGAGCGCTCGCCTGGATGCGCGGTGCGGAGGCGGACTCCGGGCGCGGGCTGGTCCACCGCTCGCCGCCGCTCGCCGGCACGGGGGTGGAGCGGCTTTTCCTGGCGGTGGACGCGCCCTCCGCGACCTCGCCCCCGCTGTGGAGGCCCGGCGATGCGGCCGTCCTCGCCGCGGCCTGAGCGGTCAGCCGCCGTGCGCCGGAACGGGCGAGGCGTCGCGCAGGCGGTAGAACAGTCCGTCGCCGCTGGAGGCCACCAGCTCGAAGCGGCCGGTCAGCGCCACCTCCTCGCCCGTGTAGCGCAGGGGCGCGCGGGCGAAGACCTCCACCGCCTCCGTCGGCGCGTTGGGCGGGCAGAAGGGGCAGCCCGTGTTGCGGCGCACCAGCGAGAAGTGCGCGGAGGCCGGGCTCGCCTCCAGCGGCAGGATGAAGCCCGCGATCCGCACCGTCCCGCCGCCCAGCGCGCGCACGTCCGCCGGGAACGCCGCGACGTACACGCCGCGGGTGCGGTCGGCGGTCACGCCCGTCTTGTCCAGGCGGCTCCAGATGGGGTCGTTGTTGACGTAATGCTGCGGGTCATAGGCGAGCGGAGGCGCCTGGAAGGCGCATAGGCCCGCGCCGAGCAGCCCGAGGAAGATGCGGCGCGCCTGCACGCTGCGACATGTGCACCCACGGGGCGCGTGAGTCCACGCGGCCCCTTGCGTCCGCACGCCCGACGCCCGCACCCTCGGCGCGGGCGGGGACTGTCGCATGTACAAGATGTTGGGCGCGGGGTTGATGGCGTGGGCGTTGGCGGGGCTGGGGGCCGCGCAGGCCCAGGCGCGCCCCGATCAGCAGGCGTTCCGCGCCCTCTACCAGGAGCTTGTGGAGACCAACACGACGCTCTCGGTCGGCGACTGCACGCTGGCCGCGCAACGCATGGCCGCGCACCTGACCGCCGCCGGCTATCCCGCCGCCGACGTCACCGTCTTCACGGCGCCCGACCACCCGAAGGAGGGCGGCCTCGTGGCCGTGCTGCCGGGGAGGGACCGCGCCGCCAAGCCCCTGCTGCTGCTCGCCCACATCGACGTGGTGGAGGCCAAGCGGGAGGACTGGACGCGCGACCCGTTCAAGCTCGTGGAGGAGAACGGCTTCTTCTACGCCCGCGGCGCGTCCGACGACAAAGCCATGGCCGCCGTCTTCACCGACGCCATGGTGCGCATGAAGGCGGCCCAGCCCTTGCGCCGCACCGTCAAGCTGGCCCTCACCTGCGGCGAGGAGACCGGCGGCGCCTTCAACGGCGCCCAGTGGCTCAGCCGGAACCGGCGCGACCTGATCGACGCCGGCTTCGCCCTGAACGAGGGCGGGGGAGGGCGGCTGGACGCCGACGGCAAGCCCGTGTTCCTGGCCCTGCAGGTCGCGGAGAAGACCAGCCAGGATTACTGGCTGGAGACGCGCAATCCCGGCGGCCACTCCTCCGTGCCGCGGCCGGACAACGCGATCTACGAACTCTCCGCGGCGCTGGGCAGGGTCGCCGCCTACAGCTTCCCGGTGCACATCAACCCGACGACGCAGGTGTTCTTCTCGAAAACCGCCAAGCTCCCGTCCGTGAACCCGTCCCTGGGCGTGGCCATGGCCGCCATCGCCGCCGACCCGGACGACAAGCTGGCCGACCGCACCCTGTCGCGCGACCCCGTCTACAACTCGACGTTGCGCACCACCTGCGTCGCCACCCTGATCGAGGGCGGCCACGCGCAGAACGCCCTGCCGCAGCGCGCCCGAGCCAACGTCAACTGCCGCATCGCCCCCGGCGAGACGGCGGAGACCACCCGCGACGCCCTGGCCCGCGTCGTCGAGGACCCGGGCGTCGCCATCACCCTCAAGCCCGGCCGCGGTCCCGTCGCCGTGCCCGCGCCGCTGGACCCCGCGGTGATCGGCCCGTCCGAGACGCTGGCCGCCGAGATGTATCCCGGCCTGCCGGTGATCCCCAACATGTCGACGGGGGCCACGGACTCCATCTACCTGTCGGCGGCGGGCATCCCCTCCTACGGCGTGCCGGGCATCCTCTACGAGGGCGACGGCGGCGGCGTGCACGGGTTGAACGAGCACATCCGCGTCAGCTCGCTCTACCGGGGCCGCGACTACCTCGACCGGCTGATCGTCATCTACGCGGACGCCCCCGGCCGCTGACGCGTCCCGCAGCCTGCGGGCCGGATCCGTGGTAGGAGGCGGCTCATGTCCTCGACGCCCTCCGCCCGCCTGCGCCGCCTCGCGGCGACGCTGTGGCTGGGCGCGGGCGTGTTCGTCGCGACGGGCGGGCTGGTGAAGGTCGCGCCCACCGCGGCGCAGCAGAAGCTCTTGGCGCAGCACTACACCGACGACGACCCGATCTGGGCCGTGCTCGGTTCCGCCGCCGTCACCGAAGACCGCGCCAGGGGCGAGTACGACGCCGCCTTCCCGCCCGCCGTCGCCGCGCTGGGCGGCAGGGTGGTCACCGTCAGCGGCTTCATGACGCCGCTGGAGGCGCAGCCCCGCGTGCGCCGCTTCATCCTCACCCGCCGCAGCGTCACCTGCCCGTTCTGCCCGCCCAACGCGCCCAACGAGGCGGTCGAGGTGCGGCTGAGCGAGGCCGTGCCGGTCACCTCCGAGGAGGTCACCGTCGCCGGCCGCCTGACCCTGGTCCCTGCAAGCTCGGCCGGGCTGTTCTACGCGCTGCCGGACGCCCGCCCCGCCCATCGCACCGCCCGGGGCTGACCCGAGGGAAGCGCGCAGATCCCCCTCTGTTGCGGCCACGGACGCTATCGCATTACACGTCGCGGCATGACCCTCGCCGACGCCGCGGCCCGCACCCGCCGCACCCTCCTCGCCGGCGCGGGCGGGCTCGCCGCGGCGCACCTCCTGCCCGGCTGGGCGCGCGGCGAGGCCGCCGACCCGTTCACCCTGGGTGTCGCCAGCGGCGACCCGTCAGCGGACGGGTTCGTCATCTGGACGCGGCTCGCGCCCCAACCCCTCGCCCCCGACGGGCGGGGCGGCATGGAGCGCCCCGTCGAAGTGCGGTGGGAGGTGGGGAACGACCCGGCCTTCCGCACGCTCGCCGCCCGGGGCGTCGCCGCCGCCGACGCCGCCCTGGCCCATTCCGTCCATGTGGAGGTGGCGGGGCTGAAGCCCGGCCGCGACTACTGGTACAGGTTCAGCGCCATGGGCGTGCGCAGCCCCGCCGGCCGCGCCCGCACCACCCCCGCCGCCCATACGCCGCTGGACCGCCTGCGCTTCGCCTTCGTCTCCTGCTCCCACTGGGAGGAGGGCTGGTTCACCGCCTACCGCCGCATCGCCGAGGAGCACCCGGACGTGGTCGTCTTCCTCGGCGACTACATCTACGAGTACAACAACAAGCCCTCCAAGCAGGAGGGCCGCCCGCGCCTGCACCCCACGCCCGAGGCTGAGGACCTGCCGACCTACCGGCTGCGCCACGCCCTCTACAAGACCGACCCCGACCTTCAGGCGTTGCACGCTGCGGCCCCCTCCCTTGTCACCTGGGACGACCACGAGGTGGAGAACGACTACTCCGACCTGCAGTCGGAGCATCCCGACGTCAGCGAGGCCCGCTTCGCCCAGCGCCGCGCGGCGGCCTACCGCGCCTTCTACGAGCACATGCCGATCCGCCGCCGCAAGCGGCCGGTCGGCCCCGACGCGCGCATCTACGACCGCTTCCGCTTCGGCGACCTCGTGGAGATGCCGATCCTGGACGGGCGCCAGCACCGCAGCCCCCAGGCCTGCCCCACGTCCACTTGGCGCGGCGGCCACGTGGTCCCGCTCAGCTGCACCGAGCGCGACCTGCCCGCCCGCTCCATGCTGGGCGCCGAACAGGAACGATGGCTGGCGGACGGCTTGCGCCGGTCGGACGCCCGCTGGAACATCGTCGCCCAGGACCTGCTGGTCGCCGCCTTCCTGCAGGAGGACAAGAAGGGGCTCGTCGGCCACTGGACCGACGGCTGGGACGGTTACCCCGCCTGCCGCGCCCGCGTGCTGGGCGCCGTGCGCGACAGCCGAGTCAGCAACCCGGTGTTCATCGGCGGCGACATCCACTCCTTCTGGACCACCGACCTGAAGGTCGACTTCGACCGCCAGACGCCGACGGTCGCCACCGAGTTCGTGGGCGGCTCCCTCACCGCCGACGCGCCCGACTACGACCTTTTCGCCAAGCACCTCCCCGACAACCCGCATGTGAAGTTCTTCGAGAGCCGTCGCCACGGCTACGTCTCCTGCGAGGTCACCCCGCGGCGCTTGGAGACGCGCTTCATGTCCGTCGATCGCCTGGACAAGGCCGCGCCCGCCCAGGTGCTCGCCCGCTTCGCGGTGGAGGACGGCCGCCCCGGCGCCCACGCCGCCTGACCGCGCCCGTCCGGGCACGGGAGGGACGGGCCGCTCCCCTGCCTTCCGCTTCACGGACCCCGCCGGCCGCTCAGCGTGCGTTGCGGGCCGTCTCCAGCGCCTTCACCCGCGCCTTGGTCATGTCGTAGCGGCAGGCGCCGTAGGCGACGGGCTCGCCCGTGCCGCCCAGCATGGACGTGCTCTGCAGGTCGCAGTCCTTGTCGCGGAAGTCGATCCAGGCCCGCTCGGCCGCGACGAGGCGCTTCAGGATCTCGGCGTCGTCCTTGGCTTCGTCGGGCTTGGGATGTTTCAGCGTGGCGGTCCAGGCCTGATAGACGCCGTTCAACCTGCCGTCGGCGAAGGCCTGCGCGACGGAGTCGCACGCCTGGACGTGCATGTTGCTGCTGTCCCTCGCCACGCAGGCCTTCAGCCTGGCGTCGGCCGCGTCGAATTCGGACGGACCCTGCGCCAGCGCCGGCCCGCAGCCGAGGGCGGCGCAGGCGCCGGCCAGGACGGCCCTCCGCGATCGATCCCTCCACACTGGGCGCATCCCGTGTCTCCCCTGGGTCCCGAACGGCGCCTCGCCGCCGGAGGCTGGAACGTCGACGTTCCGTGTCGGCTCCGCGGGCAGGGGGCGCCTCTCGCGGGAGGCGCGTATGCGGATCAGGGGCGGCCGACGCTAAAGGTCAGGACATCCGCATCCTTCGCTCGGCTCGGTTCGTGGTGTGCGCGGTCTTGCGGAGCGGGGCTCGGCGATGCACGCGATCGACGAAGAACCTTGTGGTTCAGGTCGTCGACATAGATGATGGCGCGATGAGCTGAACGGATCGCCCCTCGATTTCCTCAAAAGGGTTGCAGCGTAGGCGCGGCGCAAGAAGGCCAAGGTCAAGTCGAGCGCGACGCGCTTCGGATTGACTTCCTGGCTGAACGCAGTTCTACCGAACTTCATCCTCTTTCGATCCGGCGACGCCTCCGCGCCGTGACAGGAGCCCGTCTTGACTACACGATCCGCGAAGGTGACGGCCGCGACGCGCCGATGGCGCAGGGCGCCCGGCGGCGGCGCAGTCCGGAGGCTCCCCCCGTGGGTGGCCGCCCCTCTGCAACTGCCCGCCGCCTTGTGCAACGGCTACGTCGCCACCGTCCTGATCCTCGACCTCGGCAACGCGGGCGTGGGTACGGCGGCGATCGGCGGCTTCCTGTTCGTGACGGCCATCCCCCTGATGGGCAGGATCCTCTACGCGCCGCTGTTGGACACCACGCTGGGCGTGCGGCGGTGGTACGCCATCGGTGCGACCGCCTGCGCCGCCGGCTTGGCGGCCATGGCCTTCACGCCGCCGACCCAGGCCACCCTGGCCCTGCTGACCTTCCTGGCGTTCCTGACGACGGTCGCCGTGACGCTGGTGGGGACGCCGACCGAGAGCATCCTGGCCCAGGACGTCGCCCCTGAGCACAAGGGAAAGACCAGCGCCTGGAAGATGGCGACCGCTTTGGGCGTCGAAGGCCTCGGCAGCGGACTCGCCATATGGATGGTGGCGAAGGGCGCCCCCCATTGGGCGCCGCCGCTGGTGTTGGCCGCCTTGTGCCTCCTCTGCATCCCGTTCTCGTGGGCGGCCTCCCCGCGCAAACCGCTCGCGCCGGGGGCGGGCGTCAGGCGGGAAGCGGCGGCCGTGGCGTCCAGGCTGTGGGACCTTCTGCGGTCGCGCGGAGGGCTGCTGGTCCTGCTGCTGGCCGCGCTGCCCATCTGCACCGGCGCCCTGGCCTTGCTCACCCCCGTGCTGGCGAAGGACTGGCGCGCGGGTGCGGCGGAGGTCGCCGCGGTCGCGGGCGTCCCAGGCGGCGTCCTCGTCATCGCGGGCGCGTTCGCCGGCGGCTGGATATGCGACCGCTGGAACCGGCGCTGGACCTACTGCGCGGCGGGGGCGGCCACGGCCCTGACGGTGGTGGTCATGGTGCTCGGCCCCCGGACGCCGGCCGCCTTCGTGAGCTTGAACCTGCTCTACCTCTTCTTCGTAGGCGTCGGGTACACGGGCCTCCAGGCGGCCGTCCTGGACGTGATCGGCGAGGAGGCGACGGCCAGCAAGTTCGCGCTGCTCACGACCGTCCAGGCGATCGGCGCCAACGGCGGCGTGATGCTCGAAGGCTGGGTCAACCAACATTTCAAGCTGAACACCATGCTGTTCATGGAGGCCGGAGCCGCCCTCGTCTCCATCCTGATCTACGCGCTGGCCACCGTGCTCCTCGGCCGTCCCGGCGGAAAGTCGCCGGGCGGCTCGGGTCGGCGCCTCACCGCCGCGCCGGCTTAGACGCTCGGCTCACGCGCTGCAGCAGGCTTCGCGCAGTTCAGGCGGGCGAGGTGCAAGCGCCGCCCGCCGGGCGTCGGCGCCGCAGGGGAGCCGGGCTCGGCGCCCGACCGAGCCCGCCGAGGCTCCGCGGTCGGGCCGCGCTTCAGAACTCCTCCCAGGAGTCGGTCTGGGGCGCGGGCGCCGAGCGGGCCTGCGAGGTGGTCCGCAGGGCCGGCGTGGGGCGCGTGGAGCGGGCGGCGGGAGCCGTCCCGCGCATGGGCGACGCGGAGGGGCGGGCGGCTCCCGAGAGCTTGAAGCGCGAGACCAGGTCGGCCAGGGCGCCCGCCTCGCCGAGAAGCTTCTGCGCCGCGGCGGTGGACTCCTCCACCATGGCGGCGTTCTGCTGGGTCACTTGATCCATCTGGTTGACGGCGGTGTTGACCTCCTGCAGCCCGGCCGCCTGCTCGTGCGCCGAGGCGGCGATCTCCGAGACGACGCCGGTGATGTCGCTGACCTGGCCCACGATGCGCGACAGCGCCTCGCCGGTCTCGCCCACCAGCTTCACGCCGCGCTCCACCTGCTGGCTGGAGGCGGAGATCAGCGTCTTGATCTCCTTGGCCGCATCCGCCGAGCGCTGGGCCAGGGCCCGCACCTCGCTCGCCACCACCGCGAAACCGCGCCCGGCGTCGCCCGCGCGCGCCGCCTCGACGCCCGCGTTGAGGGCCAGCAGGTTGGTCTGGAAGGCGATCTCGTCGATCACGCCGATGATCTGGCTGATCTGGCGCGCCGAGCCCTCGATGGCGCTCATGGCCTCCACGGCGGAGCGCACCACCTCGCCCGAGCGCTCCGCGTCGCTGCGCGCCTGGCCGACCACGCCTTGGGCGTGGCGCGAGCCGTCGGCGGTCTTCTTCACCGTGGCGGTGATCTCGTCGAGGGCGGCGGCGGTCTCCTCCAGGCTGGCCGCCTGCTGCTCGGTGCGGCGGCTGAGGTCGTCGGAGGCGGAGCTGAGCTCGCGCGAGCCGCCGGCGACGGAGTGCACGGTCTCCAGCAGGGCCGAGAGGGTGGTCTCCAGGCTGGAGACAGCGGCGTTGAAGTCGTCCTTCAGCCCCTGGTACTCGGCCGACACCTGCTCGGTGACGCGCACGGACAGGTCGCCCGACGCCAGGCGCGACAGGGCCTCGGCCATGCTGGTCACCACGCGCTTCTGCGCCTCGCCGGAGGAGGTGAAGGCGGCCTCCGTCTCCTTCAGCTTGCCGTCCAGCTTGCGCTGGAAGTCGGCGGCTTCGGCCTCGAGGCGCAGGCGCTCGGCGCCGTCGGCCTTGAAGATCTCCACGGCCTTGGCCATGGCGCCGACCTCGTCGCCGCGCTCGCGGCCGGGCACCTCGACGGCGAAGTCGCCGGCGGCCATGCGGCGCATGGCCTCGGTCAGCGGGATCAAGGGACGGATGGCGCCCAGCGCCCAGAAGGCGACGCCCACGCCGAGCGCGATCCCGCCCAGGCACACGGCCACCATGAGGAGCAGGAAACCCTTGGCCATGGCGCTCACGTGGGCGCCTTCGGCCTTGTTCTTGGCCTCCTCAAGGTCGATGAACTGGTTGATCTCCTTCAGCCACTCGAGGAAGGCGGGCCGCGCCTGGGCCATCAGCAGGGTGTGGGCGGCGTCCTTCTGACCGGCCCGCTGCAGGCGCACGACCTCGGTGATCATCGGCAGGGTGCGCTTCTCGGTGGCCTTGATCGTGCCGAGGATCTGCATCTCCTCGGGCGTGACGCCGCGGCCGGACGCCATCATGTCGTCCAGCGGGCCGGAGGACTTGGTGTAGGCGTCCGTCAGCTGGGCGATGTCGGCGACGTTCGAGTCGATCTCTGCGGGCTCCACGAGGGTGACGTCGCGGAGCGAGATGGCGCGGTTGTGCACGCTGCCGCGGAAGTTGATCGCGTAACGCTGTTTCACGCTGTTGACGTCGTTGACCGTCGCCAGGCTCCTGCTGATCGCGCTGACCCGGTTCTCGGCGATCCCGGCCACCACCAACGTCAGCGACAGCATCAGGCCGAAGCCGATGGTGAGCCGTTGTCCGATCTTAAGCCCGGCCGACATCGCATTCTCCCCACGTTCTCGGAGGGAAAATCAACCATCGCAGTTAATCGTGTGTTTCTGCAAAGGCGTCGAGGCGAGGCCTCGTCTCAGGCCGAATGTCGCATACGACCGGATGGAACCGGGATCCCCTCGATAGTGGGCGCAGGTCGAAGGCGTCGGCCCCGTCGCGGCGGGCGCCCGGGCGCGGCCCTGGACGGCGGCGAAGCGCCTCGGCTCCGCGTCAGAGAGGGGCGGTCCGGTGCGGCGTGGACCGCAGCTCGGCGGTGACGCCGATCCGTGTGGCGCCGTCCGCGGCCACCGCCACGCGCGTGGTCTCGGCCGATCCGGGCGCACGCATGTAGGGGTGCCAGGCGCGGACCTCCGCAGGTCCGGCCGGCACGCCGTGGAACACGACCCGGCCGCCGGCGTCCGTCTTGGCGGCGAACGGCGTGTCGACCACGTCGATGTAGGCCACCATGGCGTCGTGGATGTTGCAGCCCAGCGCCACCACGCCCGTCTTGTCGAAGCGCTCCGAAGGCACGTCCCGGCCCCCGTACAGCTTCAGGTCGAAGGGTTTGGCGGGGGAGAACGAATAGACCTGGTGGTGCACCGGGTCGTGGTTGGGGAACCGCACCACGGCGCCCTTGGGAACGACGAGGATGAAAGGGGAGAACTGATAGTGCTCCTGCAGCATGTCGAGCGGCTGGCCGTAGCGGGCCGGCGCCTTGCCGCCCCGGGCGGGAGCGGCGGTGACCACGACGTCGGACAGCGGCGCGCCCCGGCCGTCGCGGACCACCACCTCCAGGTCCCCCGCGCGGGCGGCGGCCGCGCCGCAGGCGGCGATGATCAGCGCCAGGAGCGCGGGCCGGCGTGCAGGCATGGTCAGTCTTCCCCTTCGTGGTCGTTCGAAGCCGCGGCGGCGGCCGGTCGTCTCTCCAGCGCGATCCCCGCGCCTTCGCGACCCGTGGCGGGATCCCTGGCGGGTTCGGCGTCGGCCGGTCGGGTCTGCGGGGCCGTGGGCAGCCACACCTGGAACTCGGCGCCGTGGCCGGGGCTGGACGTCACGCCGATCACGCCGCCCAGGTCGCCGACGATCTCCGCCGCGGTGGACAGCCCGAGGCCGGTGCCGCCCTCGCGCGTGGTGAAGAACGGCTCGAACAGCCGCGGCATGCGCGCGGCGGAGACGCCGTCGCCGCTGTCGGCCACGCTCAGCAGCACGTAGCGGCCGGGCGCGGCCGTCCCGTGGCTCAGGGCCGTGCGGTTGACGATGCGGCGCGTCGCCGTGGAGACGTGGATCCGTCCGCGCCCGTGCATGGCCTGGGCGGCGTTGTGGCAGAGGTTGAGGACCACCTGCTGCAGGCCGGCGGGATCGCACCACACGCGCTGGTCGCCGCCCGTCCCGCTGATCTCGACCCGCACTGCGGCGGGCAGGGAGGCCTCCAGCAGGCGCAGCGTCTCGGCCAGCAAGGGGCCGAGTTCGACGAGCCGCCGCGGCGCGCGCGAGCGCCGTCCGAAGGCGAGCACTTGGTCGACAAGGCTGCGGGCCCGGTCCACCGCCAGCCGGATCTCGTCGAGGTTGCGGCTGATGGGGGAGGCCGGCTCGGCGTGCGCCTCCGCCATCTCGCCGAAGCCGCTGATGGCTCCAAGGATGTTGTTGAAGTTGTGCGCCACCCCGCTGGCGATGGCTCCGACCGTCTGCAGCCGCCGCGCCTCGGCCAGGGAGCGCTCCAGCTCCAGGCGCTCCTCGTCGCGCCTGTCCTGCTCGACGGCTTCGACGAGGGCCGCGAGCGCGGCCGCCATCCCCGGCTGCAGGTCCGGCCGCGGCCGGACGGGGCGCCCCTCAGCGTCGAAGCCGACGGTCACGCAGGGGTCCTGCGCGCGCAGGACGACCGTCGTGCGCCGGGCTGTCGCGCCTGGCGCCCCGCTTTCGCCGAAGGCGGCCGCCTTCGCGCCGTCGAGGGCCGCGGCTCCGGGGCCGGCCCAGGCGAAGAACGCGGGAGCGGCGCCCGACCTTTGCAGGAAGGCGCGCGTGGCCCCCAGCGGTTCGGCCAACCGCGCGAGCGCGTGCCCGATGCGGGCTTGCGGGGTCGGGGAGGAGGAGTCGAGCAGCAGCGTCGTGACCGCCGCGGCCAGGTGCTCGTTCTCCGCGCGGCGCCGCAGCCGCCGCGTGCGCAGGGCCGCGTAGGCGGCGGCGGCGGGCAGCATCACGGCCGCCAGGGCGGCGGCGGCGGCGGCGAGGCTCTCGGCCGTCCTCCGCCGGGAGCCGTCCGCGGCCTCGATGTCGGCCAGCCGCCTGCGCACGACGCCGATCCGGGCGTCCACGGGAACCGCCCTGAAGTCGAGCAGCAGGGCGTTGGTCCGCGGGAGCACCTGCGCGAGCAGTTCGCCGTGGCTGTGCAGGTCGGAGCCGTCGACGTCCGGCGCCGACGACGAAAGCAGCGCCTGCAGGCGGCCTGCGGCGTCCGGACCGGGATCGAGGGTCAGCTGCAGCACGCCTGCGGCGATCGCCTGCCGGCGCGTCCCGCCCGGCCTTGCGGAACGGTCGGAGGCGTTCGCGAGCAGCGCGATGCGGGCCAGGGAGTTCTGCAGCAGGGCGTTGTTGGTCTTGAAGTCCTCCACCAGGGTGCGGCGGCGGCGAAGGCAGTCGGCCACCTCGCGCACCGCGGCCGCCAGCGGCTCCTCACGCCCCGCCAGGGCCTCCAGCTCGGCCACGGCGCGGCCGGCGGAGGCGACGTCGTTCACGACCGGGTCGTACTCGCGCAGCAGGCCCGTGCGCGCGGTGAGCAGGTCGCGCTCCAGGGAGCGGTCGGCGACCGTGTAGAGGTCGAGCGCGCGGTGGGCGCGGGCCGACCACTCCGGGCCTCCGAACCGGGGCGCGGCCGGCGCCGAGCAGGCCAGCAGCCCGACCAGCATCGGGCCGCAGAGCGCCGCGACGCGTCTCACGGCGCGGTTCCCCGCATCGGCGGGGCTCCGACGACATGGCCGTCGCGACGGCCTGAGAGGGTCTTCAGGAAAGCGACGATGTCGGCCGTGTCGCGGTCACCGAGCTGAAGGTCCAGCTGCGACCAGCCCATGTCGCGAACGGCGCCCTCCAGCGTCGGGGCGCTGCCGTCGTGGAAATAGGGCGCCGTGGCCGCCACGTTGCGCAGGCTCGGCACCCGCAGCATCACCGGGTCGGGCGCGCCCAGCGGGTGGAACACGCCGTGGCGCTGGAACAGGTTGCCGCCCACGCCCGAACCCTGGTGGCATGCGGCGCAGCCGAGCGCCTTGAAGCGCGCATAGCCGCGCAGCTCGACGGACGTCAGGGCGCCCCGGTCTCCCCTGAGCCACAGGTCGAAGCGCGCGTCCGGCGTCCGGAGCGTTCGCAGGTAGGCGGTCAGAGCGTCCACGACGTCGGCCTCCTCCGCCGGCCGGCCGTAGGCTCCGCGCAGGGCCGGCGCGAGCGACGGGTCGCTCCTCACGCGCGCCAGGGCCGGCGCGGGGCCCATGAGCGTGGGGTTGTGCAGCGTCGCGCGGACGAGGTCGGCGGCGTCGCCGAACCGGCCCTCCCAGTTCAGCCGCCAGCTGTCGGTCGCGTTGAACACCGTGGGGGTGTTCAGCGCGAGGGGAACGCCGTCCTGCCCCAGGTCGCGGGCGTGGAGGCTCGCGCCCGAACGGGCGACGTCGTGGCAGGAGAGGCAGGAGGTGCGTCCGCCTGCGGACAGGCCCGAAAAGCGGAACAGGCGGGCCCCCAGCTCGGCCCGCCGGGCGTCGACGGGGGGGGCTTGCGGGAGCGGACGCAGGGGCTCCCCCACCCCGCCCGCCGCGCCCAGCGCCGTAAGGGCGACGGCGGCGGCCGCCAGCCTCGCACCGACGCCCCGCACCTCAGGCCACGCGCACGTCGGCCGCCAGCCGGTAACCGACGCCCCGCTCCGTCCGCAGCAGGCTGGGCGCGCTCGGGTCGGTCTCCAGCTTGCGCCGCAGGCGCAGCACCTGCACGTCGATGCTGCGGTCGAAGACGTCCTCGTGCGTGTGGGTCGCCTGCATCAGGTGCTCGCGGCTGAGCGGGCGCCCTGGGGCGAGCACGAAGGCGGTCAGGAGCGCGTGCTCCCGCGCGGTGAGGGCGACCGCCTTGCCGTCGGGGTCGGTCAGCTGTCGCGTGCGCCCGTGCAGCCGCCAGCCGGCGAAGCTGAAGGAGCGCGTGTCGCGGGCGGCGGGCTCGCGGCTGTCCATGTCGCGGCGGCGCAGGACGGCGCGCACCCGCGCCAGGAGCTCGCGCAGGCTGAACGGCTTCAGGATGTAGTCGTCGGCGCCGAGCTCCAGCCCCATGACACGGTCGATCTCGTCGTTGCGATGGCCCGTGATCAGGATCACCGGGACGATGCTTTCCTTGCGCAGCTCGCGCAGCAGGTCGAGGCCGTCGTCCTCCCCGAGGTTGATGTCGAGGAGGATGAGGTCGACGTCGCCGCGGGACAGGGCCTGCGAGAGCCCGCGCCGGCCGGGGCAGGTCCGCACGCCCATCCCGTGGCCTTCCAGGAAGGAGGAGATCATCCGCTGCATGGCGGGGTCGTCGTCGACGACCAGGACGCGAGGCGGCGTCGGCGACCCCGCCGCATCGTTTCCCTCCCTCATGCGCCCGCCGCCCCGAACCGCGCGATGGTCACGACGCGGCGTCGGGCACGACCCCGCAGGCCAGCCGGCCGCCGCCGCCGCCGAGGGGCGAAGGCTCGTCGGAGTAGTTGTCGCCGTTGACGTGGATCATCAGCGCATGTCCGCGCACCTGCGACAGGTCGGTGAGGCGAGGCGGCGACAGCTTGGCGCGGGCGCGTCCGTCCGCCGCCACCGTCAGGCGGGGCAGGTCGCCGATGTGGCCCATGCCGTCGGGGCCCATGTGGTGGCCGGTCCCGTCGGGATCGAGGTGGCCGCCCGCACCCCCCGCAGGGATGATCTGGCCGGCGGGGTTGGGACCCGGCGCGCAGGACGGCTTGGCGTGGACGTGGAAGCCGTGCTCGCCCGGCGGCAGGTCGTGCAGGTCGAGGGTGAAACGCAGGCCGTGGGACGTCCGGCGGATCCGCACCTCGCCGACGGAGGCGCCCGGACCGTCGGGGGTGGCCAGCGCCATGGGCACATGGACCTCCCGCGCGGACGCGCCGGCCAGAAGGAGGGTGGCGACGAGGGTGAGCATCGTGAAGCCTTCGTTGGGTGGGTTCGCGCGGTCAGCGCAGGAACACGTAGTCGGCGGTGTAGGAGACGTTCCTGACCTCGCCCTCCGTCGGGCAGGCGCCGGACAAGGCCCCGCCGCGGGTGTGCAGGCGCAGGACGGTGCGCGCGGGGGAGATCAGGCCGGCGCCCATCCGCTCCACCACGTCCAGCCGCAGCCACGCCACGTCCTGCGGCGTGTCGCCCGCCCGGCTGACGACGGCCTTGCCGGTCACGGCGGAGCCGTCGTCCAACCGCCACGCCGGTCCGCGCGAGTGGCGGCCGACGACGCGGCCCGCGTCGTCGGCCAGGACGGCGTCCGGCTCCCTCAGGCTCCAGGCCCGCCCCCCGCCCGCCGCGTCCGCCTTGCAGACGTACACCTGGTCGCCCCGGGCGTGCAGGCGGGCCAGCACGGCGGGGTCGGAGGCGGCCGGCTCGACCACGTCGCCCGGGAGCGGCTGGGCGGCGACGGGCCACGCCGGCAGCAGCAGAAGGGCGGCGAGCGCGGCGGGCGTGAGACGGCGATCGGTCATGGGATCGTGGGCCTGGGCGTGAGGGAGGGGCGTCGGGAGCCGTCGCGGCTCAGGCGCTGGTGGTCAGGAAGCCGTTGCCGGCCACCACCGTCGAGTGCGACAGGTCGTGCATGCCCACCAGGCGGACCACCGAGTCGGTCCCGTTCTGGAAGGTCGAGGCCGAGGCGCTGACGTCCAGCTCGACATAGGTGTCGCCGCCGAAGGTGAACCACGACTCCACACCTGCGCCACGGGCGGCCCCCGCGTCCAGGAAGTTCTGCAGGGTCGCGCCTGCGCCCAGCGTGATCGCGGTGGAGACGAAGCTGTGCACGCCGGCCGAGCCGTCCGCGTTCATGATCGGCAGCGGTCCGCCCGCGACGCCCGGCGAGGGGTCGGCGGCGAAGAAGCCGATCCGGTCGCCGGCCTTCTCGTCGAGCACCGAGGAGAGGGTGGCCGACGAGGTGGGGGCGATGACCCACAGGTCGTTGCTGCCGCCGCCGCCCGTGACGTTGGTGAAGTCCTTGAAGTTCAGCACGTCGTGCGCCGAGCCGCCGATCAGGGTGATCTGGCCGGCGTGGGTGGCGGCCACGGCCGAGACGTCCAGCCGCGTGGTGTTGGTGGCGGCCGAGGCGTCCACCACCGAGAGGCCGGTCTGGGTGGGCAGCGCCACGAAGGTCGCCTGCGCCCCGCCCGAGACGTGCACGGTGGTCACCGCGTCGTCGTTCAGCAGCAGCTTGTCGACGGCGCCGGCGGCCGTGCTGTTGGCGGCGAAGTTCACCGTCTCCACGCCCGCGGCCGTGATCGTGTGCGTGGCCGAGGCCGTCGCGCCCGCAACCGCCACGTTGAGCACGTCGGTCGTACCGGCCGCCGCGCCCGTCACCGCGACGTTCAGCGTGCCGGTGTTGGTGTTCAGCGCGCCGCTCTCGACCACCGTGCCGCCCGAGGCGAGCGTCACCGTGGCCGAGCCGCCCGCGGCCACGCCCACCGTCTGGAAGTTGGTCGCGCCGACGGCGGAGGGCGCGAAGCTCGCGCCGGCGGCCAGGGCGTCGGTGACGGACAGGGTCGTGAAGCCGGTGAAGTGCGGCGTCGCGCCGGCCGGCACGCTCGCCAGGGCCTGGGCCGTGGCGCCCGTGACCGCCAGCGTGCCGTCGCCGCCGCCCGTGAAGGTCCCGCCCGTGAAGGCGCCGGGAACGCTCACCACGTTGGACCCGTTGGAGACGCTCACCGTCGAGCCGGCGTCGCCCGTCACCGACACGGGCGCGAAGCCGGCGCCCGTGTTGAAGGCCGAACCGCCGGGGGCGTAGGTGACCGTGATGTCCGTGCCGAACTGCGCCTGGCCGATGGTCTGGGCGGCGGTGAACTGGTCCAGCGCGTGGGCGTAGGTGCCCACGTCGGCCTTGGCGGCCTCCTCCAGGATGAAGCCGGCGATCACCGCCTTCAGGGCGATGTTCTGGCCGGCCGCGCCGCCGACGTCCACGCCGCCGCCGCGGGTCTGCGCCACGCCCGTCAGGAACGGCAGGGAGGCGGTGATGGAGGCGATGGCGGCCGAGGCGTTGGCCGCCCCGACGTTCGCCGAGCCCACGATGGCCTCATAGGCGCTGGCGATGAAGGCGGGCACCGTCATCGCGCCGAAGCTCTTCACGAAGGCCGCGTTGCCCTCGCCCGCCGTGCTCGTGAGGTTCAGGGCGAAGTTGTAGTAGCGGTTCTCCGTGTTGAAGCCCGCGAAGAAGGCGCTGTTCAGCCCGTTCGGATTGCCGGCGCCGGCGTCGCCGCGCAGGAACGCCAGGCCGGCCTGGGTCGGAACCTTGCCGGTGAAGAACTCGTAGCTGGAGAGCGCGACCTCGTTGGTCGACAGCGCCAGAGGCGAGCGGGTCACCGCGGCCACCGTCTGCTGGTCGGTCAGGGCGCCCGAGGCGTTCTGCAGGGCGAGCGACTGCAGCGACGCGGCCGTGGGCGCGTCCGGGGTGAAACCCTCGATGTTCGTGAACCAGCGGCCGACTTGAGTTGCGTTGAACGTCACGGAACAGGCTCCATCCCACTGGAAGAGGAGACGCGCGTGGAGGGGTGCCCCCGGGCGTCTGCGTCTTCACCGGCGTCGCAGGATGCGTCGCCGTGCGCGGAGCCGTTCATCACAGGGCCGAGTTACGCGCCCGCTTCAAGGATGTTACATCTGTAACGAGGGCGCGGAGCCGGCCCGCGCCTGCGGTCAGCCGTGTCGCCGGCGCGCCGGCTCCTCCGCCGCGTCCGCGTCGAGGAAGGCCGTGAGGTCGTCGAGCGGCATGGCCTTGGCGAACACCCAGCCCTGCACCACGTCGCACCCCAGGCCCGTGAGCACGGCGAGCGTCGTCGCATCCTCGACGCCCTCGGCGGTCACGGACATGCCGAGCGCGTGCGCCAGGTCGACGGTGGAGCGGACCAGCAGCGCGTCCCGCGCGCTGGCGGCGGTGTCGCAGACGAGGCCGCGGTCCAGCTTCAGCTCGTCCGCGGCGATCTGTTTCAGGTAGGCCAGGGACGACAGGCCCGAGCCGTAGTCGTCGATGGAGATCTTCACGCCCGCCTCGCGCAACTGCGCGAAGCTGGCCAGCGCCGCCTCAGGGCTGCCGATGACGGCGGTCTCCGTCACCTCCACGCAGAGCGGCCCGGCCGCCGCCGCGGCGAGCGCCAGCAGCCGGCGCGTCATCTCGGCGTCGCCGACGAGGCGGCCGGAAAGGTTGACGGAGAAGGGCAGCACGTGGCCGCGGCGCGCGAGTTCGGCCTGCTCCGCCACGGCGCGCTCGACCACCCATTCGGTCAGGAGGCGGATGTCGCCCGTCTCCTCCGCCAGCGGGATGAAGAGGTCGGGGCGCTGCGGGCCGAGCTGCGGGTGGGTCCACCGCACCAGGCTCTCCACGCCGCAGACCCCGCCGCGGCGCAGGCTCTGCTTGGGCTGGTGGGCGAGGGTCAGGGCGTCGTCGCGCACGGCGCGGCGCAGGGCGGGCATCAGGCCGAGGCTCTCGGCGGCCCGCCGGTGCGCGGCGGGGTCGAACATGACCAGCGGCTGGGCGCAGGCGCGGGCCGCGTCCAGCGCCATGTCCGCCTCGCGCACGAGCCGCACCGGATCCGCGCCCAAGGCGACGCCCGCGGTCAGGCGCACGTCGATCAGCTGGTCGCCCAGGGTCTGGGGCTCCTGCAGGCGCAGCCGGGTCGCCTCGGCGCGGGCGCGGGCGGCCTCCGCGTCCGCCGCGGGGAAGGCGACGGTCAGGATGTCGGCCGACGACCGCGCCACCACCATGTCCGGCTGCATCGCGGCGAGCCGCGCGCCCAGTTCCCGAATGAGGTCGGACGCCATCTCGAAGCCGAGCGCGCCGCGGATGCGGGCGAAGCGCTCCACCCCCAGCGACACCACCGCGACCGGCCCCGACGCCGCCAGCCCGGCGACCGCATCCTCCAGCGCCGCGCGGTTGGGCAGCCCGGTCGAGGCGTCGGTGCGCGCGGCCTGCGTGAGGCGCGCCTCGCGCTCCTGCACCGCGCCGGCCATGGCGTTGAAGCTCCGGGCGAGCTCGCCGAGTTCGTCGCGCGAGGTGAGGTGCACCCGGGCGCCCGCGTCCGCCTGCAGGCGCCGCGCGGCGGAGGAGAGCGCCTTGACGGGGCGCGTGACGGAGCGGGCCAGCGCCCATCCCCCGGCCACCACGAGGGCGAGCCCGACCAGGCCGACGGCGGCCAGGATCAGCAGCAAGGTGCGGTACGGGGCCATGGCCGTGCTCAGGGGGTAGCTGAGCAGCAGCGCCGGCCGCTGACCCGCCACGGCGGACGCCAGGGGCCGGGCCAGGATCAGCAGGGAGCCCGCGGGCGTGGGGACGACCTTGGCGCGCGCCACCTCCGCATCGACGGGCGCCGCGCGGGCGTCGAGCCTGACCCACCGCGCGCCCTCGCGCCGCGCGATCTCCGCGCGCATCGGCAAGGGCGAAAGGCGCGCCAGGGCCTGCATCTGCCGCCCGTCCAGTCGCTCGGCGAAGACGATCCAGCCCTTCAGGTCCGGCGCGAGGATCGGGGCGGCCACCGTCTGGAACGCCCGGCCGCCGACCACGGCGACGCCCTGCACCTCGTCGCCCTGCGCCAGGCCGGGGGCGAGCGCGGCCGCCACGGCCGGCGCGTCCGCACCGCTGGCGGACCGGAGCCGGCCGTCGGGGTCGGCGACGAGGGCCACCTCCAGGCCGAGCCTGGCGCGCAGGTTCTCGACGGCGGAGACGACGGTGGGGGCGTCGCCGGTCGCGAGCGCCTGGCGGAAGGCGTAGTCGCGCGACAGCAGGGCGGCCCCGACGCGCAGGCGCTCGACACGCACCGTCCAGATCCGGTCGAAGACCTCGCCGGCGGCCGACAGGGCCGAGCCGCCCGTCCGCCGCGCCTGGTCGGTGGTGGCCCAGACCACGGCGATGGCCACGGCCAGCAGCACCGCGCCGAACAGCGCGGCGTAGAGGACGGTCAGGCGGCTCTGCAGGCTGCGGAACATGGACTCAGGCGGCTTCGACCGAGAGGCGCGGAGGGCGGGGCGCGTCGGGGACGACGTCCGACGCCGCGCAGGGAAGGCGCGAGGATTCGCCGCCGATCTCCACGGGCCGGGCGGCTCCTGCGGCGGGGCGCCAAGGGTCGCGATGTGTGAGCGCACGTCCCTGTAGTGGCGCACGGGAGTGAAGAAGCCGTTCTCTGCGGAGGTCGTCAGCCTCGCGCCCGAACTCCGCACGCGGGCGGAGGGCGTCAGCCGGCGTGCGCCTTCCCCCGCGGCGCGGGCGGCTCGCGCGTCATGTAGCTCACGGGCGCGTCGCACCAGCGGCGGACCGCGGCGGCCGTCTCGGCGATGGAGACCGGGCCGACGCCGCTCTCGCTCAGCACCACGGCGTGCAGGGGCAAGCCGCGCCGCGCCAGGGCCTCGCACGCGGTCAGGGTGTGGCTGACGGCGCCCAGGTAGCCGCCGCCGACCAGCAGTACGGGCGCGCCCAGGGCGGCGGCCCAGTCCAGGCAGAGCCCGTCGGCGGCGGCGGGGCTCATGACGCCGCCCGCGCTCTCCACAAGCACGACCTCGGCGTCCGGCGCGCGCGCCGTCGCGGCCTCGTGGAAGGCGACCAGGTCGGCGACCGTCACGGTGCGTCCCTCGCGGGCGGCCGCCATGTCCGGCGAGATCGGCGCCCTGAAGCGCCAGGGCGTGCAGGCGTCCGCCGCCTCCCGCGTGATCGTCAGGCCCTGCGCGGCGAGCAGCACGCCGGTGTCGCTGTCGGCGAAAGCGGGATCGTCCCACGCGGGCGCCCCGCTCGCCACCGGCTTGAGCGCGAGGACGGAGCGGCCGGCGGCGCGCAGCGCGCGGACGAGGCGGGCGGCGACGTAGGTCTTGCCGACGTCGGTGCCCGCGCCCGCGATGAACAGCGTCGTCACGCCGCCTCCACCCCGGCGCGCCGCACGGCCGCGGCCACCGCGTCCACGTCGGCCTCCGTGTGGTCGGCGCTGAGGGCGAAGCGCAGCCGCGCCGTGCCGTCCGGCACGGTGGGCGGCCGGATGGCGGTCACGAGGAATCCCTCCGCCTCCAGCCGCGCCGACAGCGCCGTCGCGGCCGCCGCGGCGCCGACGATCAGCGGCGCGACGGCGCTTTGCGCGGGGGGCAGGCCGAGCGC
>CAXTCO010000011.1:0-23113 GCA_964242255.1 uncultured Caulobacteraceae bacterium
CCGCCGGCCCGCCCGGCTCGCGCCGCCCCACCTCGGCGGCCGCCGCGCCGCGCAGCCCCTTGCCGGGCGCGAGCAGCGACACCGCCTCCAGCAGGTTGGTCTTGCCCGCCCCGTTCGGCCCCCACAGGGCCACCGGCCGGCCGTCCAGCTCCAGCACCGCGGCGGCGTAGGAGCGGAAGTCGGTCAGCTGCAGGCGGGCGACGGAGGTGCGGGGCGGCATGGGGCGGCGGGCATGGACGTGCGCCCTCTACCACCGATCGGGGGCGAGGCGTGCGCCCCGCGCCTGATACCGCATTGCAGCATTTTAACTTGGCGGCCTTATGAGGCACGCCTATATCGCAGCTCGACCGCGACGGGGACGAACTCACCCGCCTGAACGTGTTTGACGGGCAAACCTCTTCGGAGGCGCCCTGCGCCGCGGATCCGCAAGAACAGGGGATGACCACCATGACGACCTCCACCGCCTCCACCCTCAAGACCTGGACGCTCCGCGGCGCCGACGCCTCGCTCGTCCTGATCCTGGCCTCGCTGCTCGCGGGCCTCGTGGGCTTCCTGGCGCGCTGACGCGGGGGCCGCCGCCCGGCCCGTCCCTCCCCGGACGGGCCGCACGGCCTTGCTTGGACGGCCCGCCCTCACATGGGTATGGTGTTCGCTGAACGGCAGAGACCCTGAACGATGGCGAACATCGACGTCCTGAACGCCGAGTTCGTGAACCTCCACCGGCGCGCGGCTTCGCCTCCGGCCTGATCGACGCCGGGGCGGGAAACGACAGGATCAGTCTCTCCGCCTTCAACGGCCTCATCTACACGGGGCCGGGATATGACACCGTGACGATCGGGAGCTTCACGTCCATGACCGCCGCCGGGTCGGTCGGGGTGGGGACCACGCCCGCCATCGCCGGCTTCGGCCGCGGGCGGGACCAGCTGATCCTCACCGACGCCGTGGGCCCCGGCCGCGTCTCGCCCGTCGACGTGCGCGGGGCGGCGAGCCTGCAGGCGGCGCTGACACAGGTCGCCGCGGAGACGGCCGCGGGCGCGAACACCGTGTTCGGATACGGCGGCTCCACCTACGTGTTCCACCAGAACGCGGACCCTGCGGTGAACCTGGGCGCGGCCGCCGGGTCCGACGGGCTGATCCAGCTGGTGGGCGTGACCGGCGCGGTGGTCGGCGCCCACGACGGCCGCGCCTACGACATCCGCTTCGGAAGCTGATCGCCGGGCTGGCGGCGGCCCGCCCGCTGGGGCATGCACCCGGCCATGGCCTCCTCCCTCGCCGCCGCCCAGCCGCCCGGCGTCCGCACCGCGTGGCTGCTGGGCGTGGCGGGGCTGCTGCCCTTCTTCGCCGCCTCGGCGGCCCTGTGGGCCGGGCCCGAGCGGCTGGGGCCGGGCGTGTTCTTCGCGCCCATCGTGCTCCTGGCCTACGCGGCCACCATCGCGAGCTTCCTCGGCGGCGCGCGCTGGGGGGCGGAGACGGCGCGCCCCGGCGGGCCGCGGCCGCTGTTCCTGGTGTCGTCGGTGGCGCCCCAGCTCGCCGCCGTGGCGCTGGTGGCGGCGCCGCTGCCGGCGACGGACCGCTACGCCGGGCTGGCGCTGGTGCTGGCCGTGCAGGGCGTCGGCGACACGCTCAGCCCCGACCTGCCGGCATGGTACCGCTCGCTGCGCATCCCCTTGACGGTGGGGGCGGTGGGGGCGGTGCTCGCCGGCCTGGCCTGGGTGGTCGTGGTCGCCGGCCACGCGCCCCGATGAGCCGGCCCGATGAGCCGGCCAGGCGAGCCGGGACGGGCGGCCCCGCGCGCGGGCGCTTCGCCGCGCACCGGCCGCCTTCCGCACCGGCGGCCGCATCGGCTAGTGTCCGCTCCCCCGACCCCCCAAGCTCGGCGCAGGCGACGCCTGAGTCGCCCGCACCTTCCGCCGGACCCGCGATGAAGCTCACCCTCGAACGCGCCGCCCTCCTGAAGGCGCTGAGCCACGTGCAGAGCGTCGTGGAGCGGCGCAACACCATCCCCATCCTCAGCAACGTGCTGGTCTCCGCCGACGGCCACGGCGTGAGCTTCTCCGCCACCGACCTGGACATGGAGATCGTGGACGAGGCGCGCGGCCGCGTCAGCGGCGAGGGCCAGATCACCGCCCCGGCCCACACCCTCTACGAGATCGTGCGCAAGCTGCCCGACGGGGCCGACGTTGAGCTGAAGTTCGCCGGCGACGACCCGCGCCTCAGCGTCACGGCGGGGCGCTCGCGGTTCAACCTGCCGGTGCTGCCGTCGGGCGACTTCCCGCAGATGTCGAGCGACGGGCTCAGCGGCAAGCTCAGGATCGAGGCCGACGACCTGGCGCGCCTGATCGACAAGACGCGCTTCGCCATCTCCACGGAGGAGACGCGCTACTACCTCAACGGCCTCTACGTCCACACGGTCAGCGAGGGCGGCGTGACCAAGCTGCGCTGCGTGGCCACCGACGGCCACCGCCTCGCCCTGGCCGAGATGCCGGCGCCGGAGGGCGCGGCCGGGTTGCCGGGCGTGATCGTGCCGCGCAAGACGGTCGCCGAGGCGCGGCGCCTGCTGGACGACGCGGGCGAGCTGGTGGAGTTGCAGATCAGCCAGGCCAAGGTGCGCTTCCAGTTCGCCGCGGGGGGGAAGTCCTCCACCGACGACGACGACGCCCCCGCCCGCGGCGCGGCGCTGACCAGCAAGGTGATCGACGGCGCCTTCCCCGACTACGTGCGCGTGATCCCCCGCGACAACCACAAGATCGTGCGGCTGAACGCCAAGATGTTCGCCGCCGCCGTCGACCGCGTGGCCACCATCAGCGCCGAGAAGAGCCGCTCGGTGAAGCTGGCCGTCGAGACCGGCAAGCTGACGCTGACCGTGCGCAACATGGAGGCCGGCCAGGCGGTGGAGGAGGTGGAGATCGACTACGAAGGCGACAGCTTCGAGATCGGCTTCAACGCCCGCTACCTGCTCGACGTCTGCGGCCAGATCGGCGCGGAGGAGATGGAGCTGCGCTTCGCCGACCCGGCCTCGCCGACGCTGGTGCTCGACCCTGGCGACGCGGGCGTGCAGTACGTGCTCATGCCGCTGAGGGTGTGACCGCGGGGCGCGCCGCCAGGGGGCTGCGGCCGAGGAGGAACAGCAGCCCCGCGGCGAGGAGCACCGTGAAGGCGCCCAGCCCGAAGAACAGCGTCGGCGGGATCACGCCCCAGCCCGCGCCCATGACCCCCGCGGCCAGGCCGCCGACGAACTTGGCGATGTACCAGGCGCCCATGGCCATGGCGCCGATCTGCGGCGGCGAAAGCGCGCTCACCAGGCTGAGCCCCACGGGCACGATCATCAGCTCGCCCAGCGTCAGCAGCACGAGGTAGCCGACCGTCCACCCCGGCCCGACCGGCCGTCCGGACGCGGCGTAGACAAGGGCGGCCACCACCATCACCCCGAGCGCCAGGGCGGAGATCACGCAGCCCAGGCTCATGCGCCGGAGCAGGTTGGGGGCGCCGTGGCGCGCCTCCCGCCGGTTCCAGATCCGGATCAGCACCGGCGTCAGGGCGATGATCAGCAGCGGGTTGATCGCCTGGAACCAGGTCGCCGGGATGTCGAAGCCGGCGCCGGGCAGGGCGACGCGGCGGTCGGTCTGGTGCAGGACCCACAGCGCGATCACGTTGCCGCTCTGCTCGTAGGCGATGCGGAACAGCACCACGGCGCCGACGACCGCGGCGATCAGCGCCAGGTCGCGCCGGTCGCGGACCGACAGGGGCCGCCGCCCCTCGCGGCCGGCGGTGCGCTGCGCACCGGGATCGGGCGGCAGCGTCCGGCGGAAGCCCAGGTAGACGCACAGGCCCAAGGACATGCCGACGCCCGCCGCCCCGAACCCCCAGTGCCAGCCGAGGAACTCGCCGAAGGATCCGCAGACCAGGGGCGCCAGGAAGCCCCCGAGGTTGATGCCCATGTAGTAGACGCTGAAGGCGTGCGACTTGCGCGGGTCGTCGTCGGCGTAGAGCGCGCCCACCTGCACGGCCAGGGTCGGCAGGAACAGTCCGTTGCCCAGGGCGACCAGCGCCAACGCGGGGAACAGCAGCGCCTGCGAGGTCATGGCGAGGTGCCCCGCCATCATCAGCACGCCGCCCGCGACCACGCTGCGCGTGCGGCCCAGCCACCGGTCGGCGATCATGCCCCCGAAGAACGGGCTGAAGAAGGCGGAGGCGCCGTACACGCCGTAGATCAGCGACGACTTCGCCTGATCGAACCCCAGCCGCTGCGTCATGTAGTAGACCAGCGTCGCCTGCAGGCCGAAATAGGAGAACTCGGCCCACATCTGCGTCAGGAACAGCACCGTCAACCCGGGCGGATGGCCGAACAGCGCACGCGCGGGCCGGGCCTGGGGAGCCGTCGGCGAGAGGGTCGGAGCCATGGCGCGACCCTGCGTCCGGCTTTTCACATCTGCAAGGCCCGACCGCCGGCGACGCTCACGCCCGAGCGCCCTTGGCCGGGCTTTCACATCTTACCACATAGGCTGCGGCGCGGCCCTCGCGCATGATGCGCGGGCCGACCCCGCCGTCAGACGCGGGGCGGCCGGGCGGGACCACGGAGGACGGCGATGGTCGACGAGAAGGCGCTGCTCTCGGCGCGGGTGAAGGCGCTGCGGGAGCGCCGCGGCTGGTCCATCGCCGAGACCGCCCGCCGCACGGGCGTGTCGGTGTCCATGCTGTGGAAGGTCGAGAACGCCCAGACCACCCTGACCTACGGCAAGCTCGCCAAGCTGGCCGACGGCCTCGAAGTGCCCGTGAGCGAGCTGTTCGCCCCTCCCGAACCCGCCATCCGCAAGGGCGGCCGGCGCATCGTGGAGCGCCGCGGCGCGGGCCCCGTGATCGACTGCGAGGACAACCTCTACCACTTCCTCGCGTCGGAGATCGCCAGCAAGCACTACTCCCCCTGCGTGGTGGAGGTGAAGGCCGGCGGCGACCGCGCCGACGTGGAGGCGCACGGCGGCGAGGAGTTCTCCTACGTTCTGGAGGGCCGCGTCCGCTTCCTGTGCGAGGGCTATGCTCCCGTGGTGCTGGAGACGGGCGACAGCGTCTACTTCGACGCCTCCCTGCCCCACCGCTACCTGCGCGTAGAGGCTGAGCAGCCGGCGCGCATGCTGTGCGTCTACTCGCATCCGGAGAATGCGCGGCGGGACCCGGCGGGCGGCCTACAGCCCCACTCCCTCGCCCTGCGCACGTTCGACCGCCAGAACGACGGGGCGGCGCCCGCATCCCTCGAGGGCGCCGACGCGTCCCGCCCGCGTCGGCGCGCCGAGGGCTGAGCGCGCGCGCCGCACGAGCATTGACCGTGTTTGAACATCCGACTACCGCTGTTCACATGCTGATGATCGGGGCGTAGCCGGGGCGGCGCCGGATCGGGGCCGGCCGGCGCAGCGCCGCCGCGTCCCGCTCGCGGCCGGAGCCGGGGGTGCGCCGCCGCCAAGCGGAGTTGCGGCGATGACGTCCCGAAGCCTTCACCTCACGAACGAGCCGCTGCCGATGAAGGCGCCGTTCGCCATCTCCGGCCACGTGTTCACCCGCATGCCGTGCGTGGTGGCGACCCTGACGCAGGGCGGGGCGCGCGGCCGGGGCGAGGCGGCGGGCGTCTACTACCTGCGCGACGACGTCGCGCACATGACCGCGGAGATCGAGCGGGTCCGCCCCGAGATCGAGCGGGGCGCCTCGCGCCGCGAGCTGCAGGCGATGCTGCCTCCGGGAGGCGCCCGCAACGCCCTGGACTGCGCCATGTGGGAGCTGGAGGCCGAGCTCGCCGGCCGCCCCGCGTGGCGGCTGGCCGGCATCGACGCGCCGCAGCCCCTCGTCACCACCCTGACCGCCGGCGCCGACACGCCCGAGCGGATGGCGGACAGGGCGCGCAGCTTCACCGGCGCGCGCGCCCTCAAGCTGAAGCTGACCGGGGAGCCCGACCTGGATGCGCGCCGCGTGGAGGCCGTGGCCGCAGCCCGCCCCGGCGTGTGGCTGGGGGTGGACGCCAACCAGGGCTACGACCTGGACGGGCTGAAGGCCGCCCTGCCCGCGTTCGAGCGCTGCGGCGTGCGCCTAGTCGAGCAGCCCTTGCCCCGCGGCCGGGAGGCGGAGCTGGACGGCTTCCGCTCGCCGATCCCCCTGGCCGCCGACGAAAGCGTGCTGTCGAGCGCCGACCTGCCCGCAGCGGTCGGCCGCTTCTCGGTGATCAACATCAAGCTCGACAAGTGCGGCGGCCTCACCGAGGCCCTGGCGATGGTGGAGGCCGCCCGCCGGCTCGGCTTCGACCTGATGGTCGGCAACATGGCCGGCACGAGCTGGGCCATGGCGCCCGCCTTCATCGTGGGGCAGGCGTGCCGGGTGGTGGACCTCGACGGGCCGGTCTCGCTGGCGGAGGACCGCTCGCCGCCCGTGCGCTACGAAGACGGCCGCATCTTCTGCGACGAGGCGGTCTGGGGCGGCTGCGAGCGGCCCGTCCGCTCGACGGCGGCCTGAGGCGGGCGGCGACGCGGCGCGCGGCCGTCCGAGCCCGGCATGGCCGCCCTCGCCGCCCATCGGGACCGGTTCGACCGCTGGGTGCTGCCGGGGCTCGCGTTCAAGGCGGTGGTGATCGGCGGCGGCTACGCCACAGGGCGCGAGCTGGTGGAGTTCTTCGGGCCGAGCGGGCCGGTGGGCGGCGTCCTGGCCATGTCGCTCGCCGCCGCGGTCTGGAGCGCGGTGTGCGTGCTCACCTTCCTGTTCGCCCGCACGGTGGGCGCGCTGGACTACCAGGCCTTCTTCCGCGCCCTGCTCGGCCGCTTCGCCTTCCTGTTCGAGGCGGTCCTGGTGCTGTTCGCCGTGCTGACCCTGTCGGTTTTCGGCGCGGCGGCGGGCGCGATCGGCGCGGCCCTGTTCGGATGGCCTCCGCTCGCCGGGACAGGGCTCCTCGCCGTGGGCGTGCTCCTCGTGGTGTCGCGCGGCAGCGGCGCGGTGGAGGGGTTGTTCAAATACGTGTCGCTGCTGCTGTACGGCGTCTACGCGGCGTTCCTGGCCCTGTGCGTATGGCGTTTCGGCGGGCGCATAGCCGACGCCTTCCACGCCTCGCCCAGCCCGAACGGGTGGGGGCCTGGAGGGTGGGTGGCGGGGGGGCTGACCTACGCCGGCTACAACGTGATCGGCGCGGCGCTGATCCTGGCCGCCCTGCGCCACGGGCGCAGCCGGCGCGACGCGGTGGTCGCAGGGCTCTTGTGCGGGCCGCTGGCCATGGCGCCGGCGCTGGTGTTCTTCGTCTGCCTGACGGCTTTCGGGACGCAGGTGCGCGACCTGGCGCTGCCGTCGGACTTCCTGCTGCTGCGGCTGCAGCTGCCGGCCTTCCACATCCTGTTCCAGGTGATGATCTTCGCGGCGCTGCTGGAGTGCAGCGCCGGCGGCGTCCACGCCATCAACGAGCGCGTCGCCGCGCACAACCGCCGCCACGGCCGGCGCGACACGCCCGCCGTACGCCTGGCCGGGGCGGCGTTGCTGCTGCTGTTCGCCATGGGCGTCGCCGGTCGCGTGGGCCTGATCGACCTCATCGGGCACGGCTACCGCTTCCTGGCGTGGGTGGTGCTGGCGGTGTTCGTCCTTCCTCTCGCCACCCTGGGCGTCGCGCGCCTGCTGCGCCGCCCCGGCCGCCCGGCCTTCGCGGAGACCCGCGCGTGAGGGCGCGCCCTAGCCGGGCAGGGCCCGGCGTCAGCGCCCGGCCGCCGCCGCGGCGCCGGCCGGGGCGAAGTGCAGGTCCTGGTAGTCGAAGCTGAAGTCGGCCAGGGGCGAGACGGCGCTCGCCGTCACACCCGTCACGCGCCCGCCCGACAGGTGGAAGTCGACGTAGGCGTTCTCGATGTTCGGGTCGGCGAAGACGGTGCGGAAGCGGTCGCCGCCCACCGGCAGCAGCGGCCCCTCCATCCCGGGCGTGCGCTCGAAGCGGATCGACAGGCCGCCGTCGGCGCGGCGCGACACGGCCATGCCTCCGTACCAGGGGTCCGCGTAGCGGCCGAGGTAGCGGGAGGCCGGGGCGGCCGCCTCGCCCGCCTGCGCCCCGGATGCGGAGGCGGCCGCGGCCTTGACCGCCTCCGCCGCCTCCGCCGTCATCCCGGTGTGCGCCCGGTCGAGCACGTCGATCCAGTCCGTGGCCGGCGCGCCCACGTAGTGGTCGAGGATGTGGAACATCACCGCGCGCCGGGCGCCGCTGTCCTCCGAGTTGATCGCCACGGAGACGCCCACGTGCAGGTCGGGGATCAGGTAGAGCATGGCCACCGCCCCGAACACCGCGCCCGAGTGCTCGATCACCGTGTGGCCGCGCCAGGTCTCCACGAACCAGCCGAGCGCGTAGGTCTGCAGCGCGGGCTCCATCGGCGCCAGGGCCGCGGGCAGGGGGAAGGCGTCGGCCGGCACGACCACCACCGGCCTCCACATCTCGTCGGCCTGCTCGCGGCTGAACACGCGGCCGCCGCCGGGCGCGGCCCCGCGGTCGAGCTGCAGCTGCATCCACCTGGCCATGTCCGTGGCGCTGAGGGTCGCGCCCCCCGCGGGCGCCAGCACGTCGAAGCCCGCGGCGAGGGGGATGACCCGCTGCCCGCCCACGCCGCGGATGGGGCCGCCCGTGCGCGCGTGCAAGGAGGCGACGTTCGGCGCCTGCGCCTCGTAGCCGGGGTGCGCGTCGGCCATGCCCGCCGGCCGGAACACGTGTTCGGCGACGAACGCCTCCCACGTCCGGCCGGACACCGCCTCCACAAGGGCGCCCGCGACGATGTAGAGGATGTTGTCGTAGGCGAACTGCTCGCGGAACCCGGTCGCCGGGGCGAGGAAGCGCAGGGCGTGCACGATCTCCGCGCGCGACCGGTCGTTGGCGGGGAAGATCAGCAGGTCGCCCTCCCCCAGGCCCAGGCCGCTCCTGTGGGTGAGCAGGTCGCGCACCGTCATGTGCCCGGTGGCGTAGGGGTCGTGCATCCGGAAGCCGGGCAGCCGGTCGACGACCCGGTCGCTCCACTTCAGCCGGCCCTCGTCCACCAGCACGGCGAGGGCGGCGGCGGTGATCGCCTTGGTCTCCGAGCCGATCGGGAACGAGGTGTGCGCGTCCGCCGGCTCGGGCGAGCCAAGCCGCCGCACGCCGTAGCCCTTGGCCACCACCGCCCTGCCGTTCTCCACGACGGCGACCGACATGCCGGGCGCGCCGAAGGTCTGCAGCGCGCGGGCGACGTAGGCGTCGAGGTCCGCAGGCGGCGCGGCGCACGCCGCCGAGGCCGTCAGGGCGGCGGCCAGCCCCGCCAGGAGCGGACGGCGCCGCATCAGCGGCCGACCGGCGCGGCGGCGGCGCCCGCGAGGCGGCGCGCGAAGAAGCCGTCCGCGGCGTCGAAGAAGGTCAGCCACGACCGGTGTCGCAGAAGGTCGTGGACCTCGTCGGGCAACACCAGCTGCTCCACCTCCACGCCGCGGGGACGCAGCGCCTCCACCAGCTGCACGGTCTGCGAGAAGGGCACGTTGCGGTCGTCGTCGGCGTGGACCAGCAGCACGGGCGCGCGCCACCGGTCCACGGTCGCCAGCGCCGAGGACTGGAACGCCAGCTCCGACGCCCCCTTGGGTGCGGCGGGCCCGTCCCGTTGCGGCAGCAGGCTCCGCCAGTCGTGCACGCCCGCGTAGTCGACGCCCGCCGCCAGGAGCTCGGGCGCGCGCGCCAGGCCGAGAGCGGTCATCAGCCCGCCGTAGCTGCCGCCCCAGATCCCGATGCGCGCCGGGTCCACGTCGGCGCGCCCGCGCAGGTAGAGGGCGGCGCCCAGGATGTCGTTGAGCTCGCTCGCTCCGCCCGCGCCGAAGCTCAACGCCTCGCGGAAGTCCAGCCCGTAGCCCACGCCGCCGCGGTAGTTCACCGACAGCACCACGTAGCCCTCGTCCGCGAGGCGCTGGTTCATGCCGTACATGAAGCTGTAGGCGTCCATCGGGTGCCAGCCGAGCAGCATCTGCCGCACCGGTCCGCCGTGGAAGAACAGCACCGCCGGCCCGCGCACGGGCTTGCCCGCCGGCGGCAGGAACAGCTGGCCGTGGACGAGGAGGCCGTCGGCGGCGGGGAACACCACCGCCTGCGGCTCCACCAGCCGCGCCGCCGGGAAGTCGGCCGGGATCGCGCCGGGCGCCAGGTCGCGCAGGGCCCCGCCCGCGACGAGCACGGGCCGCAGCGGGTCGCGCCCCGTGGCGTGCAGCGCCGCCAGCCGCCCGTCGCTGGTGAAGGCGGGCGCGTCCTCCAGCCCCCGGCCGGGTGTAAGCGGGCGGGCCGCGCCGCCGTCGACGGGCGCCTCCAGGAGGTGGCGGCGGTCGATGTCGCCGATGTTGGTGGAGACCACCACGCGGGCGCGGTCGGGCGACAAGGCGGCGTTGAACAGCTCGCCGTCGCCCGGCGTCAGGTCGCGCACGGCCCCGCCGCCGAGCGGCAGGGCGTAGAGGTGGGTCCAGCCGGTGCGCTCCCAAGGGAACAGCAGCCGGTCCCCCGCCGCCCAGAACAGGATGCGCTCGCCCTCCAGGCCGTGGAGCACGCTGCCGCGGCCGGGTTCCGCCCGCCACGCAAGGCGCGCCTGGCCCGTGCTCGGGTCGCCGACCCAGATGGACCACGGCTCCCCCTCGCGGTGCGCGTGGAAGGGGTTCCGGGCGCCCGCAGCGACGCGCACGAAGGCCAGCCGCCGCCCGTCCGGCGACCACTCGGGCGCGGCGTCGGTGTCGACGCTGGGCGCCATCCAGGCGATCAGCTTGGTGGCCGCGTCGTAGACGCCCACCAGGCTGTGGTCGCGCCGCGTGCTGACGAAGGCCAGGCGGCCGCCGTCGGGCGACCAAGCCAGGGCGCCGCTTTCGCCGCGCTCGTGGATCAGCTGGGAGGGCGCGCCGCCGGCCAGGGGCGCCGTCCACACCTGCCCGCCGGAGACGTAGGCGACCACGTCGCCCCGCGGCGAGACCGTGGGCGAACGGCCCGGGCCGATCTCGCGCGGCGCGCCGCGGGGGGAGACGGAGACGGTCCACACCGTCTGCGCCGGCGCGCCGGAGGCGAGGCTCAGCGTGTTGACCGGGCCGCCGCCCTCCAGGCTGCCGCCGCGCGTGTAGGCCACCTGCGCCCCGTCCGGGCTCCAGGCGAGCTCGCCCAGGTCATAGCCGTCGTCGCCGGTGTAGGCGGTCAGGGCGCGGCCGGTGAAAGCCCCGCCCGGCCCGGCCGGCTCGGCCGCCCACACGTTGCGCACCCCCTCGGCGTCGGACACCCAGGCCACCCGCCCCCCCTTCGGCGCCGCGGCCAGGCCGGAGGGGAAAGGCGCGCTCAGCACCTGCCGCAGGGTGAAGTCCGGCGGGCGCAGCCCCTGCGCCGCCGCCGGCGCCGCGAACAGCAGCAGTGCGAGCAGGAGGCGGGGGAGCGGCATGGGGTCAGGCTCCGGCCGGCGCGCGGAGGCAGGCGTCGACCAGGGCGTCGAACCCGCGCCCGGGCCGCAGGGGGTCGGCGGCCGGCAGGCCCAGGGCGTCGGAGGTGTCGCCCAGCACGCGCGCGCGGGCGGCGTCGTCGAGCCTGGAGGTGTCGAGGCTGACTCCCGCGCAGCGGACGGCGGGGTTGGTGCGCCGGCCGAGCTGCAGGTTGAGGGCGATCGCCTCCTCCAGGCCCGGCGTGGCGTAGGCGTCGTGGCCCAGCATGCGCAGGCGGTCCGGCGCGTGGCACATGACGATCACGTCGGGCTGGCTGCCGTGCAGCAGCGCCAGGGACACGCCCGCGTAGGCCGGGTGGAACAGGGAGCCCTGGCCCTCGATCACGTCCCAGTGGTCGGGGGCGGCGTCGGGGCTCAGGGTCTCGGCGGCCCCGGCGGCGAAGTCGGCGACCACGGCGTCCAGGGGCACGCCGCCGCCGGCGATCATGATCCCCGTCTGCCCGCTGGCGCGGAAGTCGGCGTCGGCGCCGCGGGCCTGGAAGGCGCGCGCGAGGGCCAGGGCGGTGTACTTTTTCCCCAGGGCGCAGTCGGTCCCCACCGTCAGCAGCCGCCGGCCCGTGCGCCTCCGCCCGCTCGCGATGGGCAGGCCCGGCGGCGGGTCGCGCACGTCGTGGAGGCGGCGGCCGAGCCGCTCGGCGGCGGCGGCGAGGTCGGGCAGGCTCCTCAGCCGGGTGTGCAGGCCGGCGACGAGGTCCAGCCCCGCCTCCAGCGCCTCGTGCAGGGCGGCGGTCCAGGCGGGCGGGATCACGCCGCCGCTGTTGGCCACGCCGATCACCATGGCGCGCGCGCCCCGCGCCCGCGCCTCGGCGGGCGTCAGCCGCGGCAGGCCGGTGGTCACCCGGGCGCCGGGCAGGGCGTGCTCGCCGACGCACAGCCCGGCGGCCCAGTCACGCAGGCCGAAGGCGGTCTTGGCGTAGCCCTCCTCGGCGACGTCGCCGAGGAAGAGGAGGTAGGGCGTCGGCAGCGCGAGGCCGCCGGCGCCGGAGGAGGAGGGCGGGGTCACGCCGCCGTCAGAACTTGGCGTCCAACGCCACGCCGATGGTGCGCGGCTGCAGGATGGCCGCGCTGACGTAGGTGACGGCGCCGGTGGCCCCGTTCTGGATCGGCGCGTCGGTCTGGATGGCCCGCTTGTCGTTCAGGTTCTTGGCGAAGAGCCGCACGGTGTAGCGGTCGTTGAACACCGCCGCGTTCAGGTCGAGCACGGCGTAGCCGGGCTCGCGGAAGGCGGTGGGATCGCTCTGCACCATGGAGAAGCGGTGGTCCTGCGCGCGCAGGCCGCCGCCGACCCGCCAGCTCCAGCCCTCGCGCCAGGCGTGCGTGTAGTCGGCGGTGACCGCGCCGCTGAGCTTGGGGACGTCGGGCAGCCGGTCGCCGTCCTTGCCGCCGGCGCCGGGGGCGTCGGCCGTCAGGACCGCGTCCGTGTAGGTGAAGTTGCCGCCCAGGGTCAGGCCCGGCAGCGGCCGCACCGAGCCTTCCAGCTCGACGCCGCGGCTGCGGGCGGTGCCGCCGTTGGTCAGGAAGGTGACGCCTGCGTCGTTGTTGGAGGAGATCTGGATGTCGTCCCACTCGATGTCGAACGCAGCCACGTTCAGGGTGGCGCGCCTCCGCCAGAACTGCGTCTTCAGGCCGATCTCGTAGTTGGTCAGCGTATCCGAGTCCACCGAAGGCGGCACGTTCGGGAAGACGATGTTCGGGCCGCCCGGCTGATAGCCGCTGGCGAAGCGCATGTACGCGTAGATGTCCTTGGTGAGATGATAGGCGGGGCTGACGCTGAAGGTGGCGATCCCCTCGGAGGAACGGCCCGCCTGATCGGCCGTCGGCAGCAGGGCGCCCCCGCTGATCTGGCGGAAGCTCTGGTTGTTCTCGGAGTAGCGGACGCCGGCGGAGAGCTCCAGCTTGTCGGTGAAGTGGTAGGTGCCGTCCGCGAAGCCCGCGTACTCGCGGTAGGTGGAGGGCAGGCCGGCCGTGGCGAGGGGGCTCAGGCCCGCCAGCGGGACGCCGGCGAAGGTCTGCGCGTCCACCAGCTGCAGGTTGCTGCTGCGCTCGTAGGTGACGAAGGCGCCCACCAGCCACTCGAAGCGCTGGCCGGACGGCGAGGCCAAGCGGAACTCCTGCGTGTACTTGCGCAACTGCAGCTTCAGGTCGAAGGCCGAGGCCCCCTCGGCCGGCGCGCCGAACAGGGGGAACAGCACGCCGTAGGTGTAGCTGCCGTCCTGCTGCGACTTGGTGTCGGCGTAGGTGTAGCTGGTCACGGAGGTCAGCGTCGCCCAGTCCAGGTCCCAGTTCACACGGGCGGAGAGCAGGGTGACGTCCTTGCGGAACGGCTGCGCCCGCAGGTTCTGGTCGCGCAGGTCGCCGAGCAGCGGCTTCAGCGTCGCCGGATCCAGGGCGATCGTGCCGTTTCCGTCGGCCTGCACCTGCTGGTAGAGCGCGCCGAGGACGACCGTCACCTTGTCCGTCGGCCTCCACAGCAGGCCGAGACGGGCGCTCTGCTGGCTGACGCCGTTCTGGTCTTTCACGCCCAGGCGCGGGTCGTCGATGTAGCCTGGAGTGCCCTCGTAGGCGTAGCTGGCCAGCAGGCCGAGCTTGTCCTGCACCAGGGGCATGTTGGCGAAGGCGCGGCCGCCGCCGCCCACGTCGTCGGCGCCCTTGACGCCGAAGAGGTCGCCGCCGGCGATGAAGGTCGGCTTGTCCACGCTGGGCTGGATCAGGTCGTATTTCAGCAGGCCGCCCATCGTGCTGGCGCCGTACAGCGTGCCCTGCGGTCCCCTGAGCACCTCGATGTTCGCCACGTCGTAGGGCAGCAAGTCGAGCTGGTAGGTGACGGCCCGCGAGTAGTTCGAGCTGCCGCCCACCGGGATGTCGTCCACGTAGGTCCCCACCGTCGCGCCCGGCCCCACCGGGGCGATGCCGCGGATGCTGATGGTGGTCTGGCCCGCCGTGCCGGACGAGTTGATCTGGAGCCCCGGTATGTACGCCCCGATGTCGGCCAGCTGGGTGACGTGGAAGTCGTTGAGGCTCTCGTTGGAGAAGACGCTGACGGCGGCGGGCACGTCCTGGATGTTCTGCGCACGCTTCTGGGCGGTGACGACCACCTCGGCGGCCTGGCCGCCTGCCGCCTCCTGCGCCCGGGCCGTTTGGGCGGCGGCGAGCGCGATGAGCGCACAGGAGCCGCAGAGCGCCGACCGGACCGCTGTCGCCTTGGCGAACATCATGACCCCCTCTGGCTCCGGCCCGACCCCGCGAGGGTCTCGCGGTGACGTGAATGAGTAGGCCGGCTTTTTCTTATCTGAAAGGGTTAGGGGCGTTTATGATCCTGTCAACATTGTAAAGCGCCGCTCCCCGCGCCTCCGCGGGCCGTCCCGGCGCGGCCGGCGGGCCGGCCCGCCGGCGGCTCAGTAGCTCAGGCCGAAGCCCACAAGGTGAAACACGAGCCCGACCCAGAGCAGCACGAGGGAGGCGGCCAGCAGCACCAGGGCCCACAGCCGCGCGAACGACGACGCCCAGCCATGGCGCCCGCGCCACACCACCCCGACGTTCCAGGCGGCGGCCACGGCCGCCGCGGGGAACAGCAGCACGGTGAGCACGTGCAGCGTGAGGATCCACGGATCGAGCGCGCCGGACAGCCCCCCCTGCAGCATCTGCACGATCGTCGCCAACCAGGCGGCCATGACCAGGGCGGCGCCGCCCGGCAGCAGGCGCACGAGGCGGTAGCTGACGCGCTCGCGCCCCTCCAGCGCGAACGCCGCGCCGTATCGCGCCCGCGCCCAGGCCGTGACCGGCCAGAGCAGCAGCGTCGCAAGCCCGGCCGCGACCGACAGCATCAGGAGCGGCAGGAGCCACGCCGCGTCCCGCCAGGCCGGCGTCGGCTGGAAGGCCTCGAAGGGCGAGAACTCGTCCTCCGCCCACAGGGCGACCTTGCCGTCGACGATCTTGGCGGCGAGCCGCTCCTGGCCCCCCACCTCGCGCCACAGCATGGGCGCGACCTCCTCGAAGCGCTTGGGCTGGCCGGCGTAGGTCTTGAGGGCCGCCGCGGTCAGCAGGCCGTCCTTGTCGACCGCCACCGCCGTCTGCCCGAGCAGGGTGGTGAGGGAGAAGAAGCTCGACTGCGACCGGCGGGTCACGTCGTACTGCCCCGCCAGCCGCGCCCCGTCGCGGCGGGCCGTGGCGGCGTCGAGCCGCGTCGCCGGCGCTGCGGGCGGAGCGGGGAAGTAGCGGTCGGCGAACCGATCGAACAGCGCGCCGCGGATCGGGCCCACCGCCGCGTCGCGCCCGCGCCCGTCGAAGGAGGCGAACACGCCGACGTGGTCGTCGGGGTAGAGGAACAGGTAGCTGTGGAAGGCCTCCGTATCGCCCATGTGCCCGATGATGCGGCGGCCGTTGCGGTTGATCTGCATGAAGCCCAGCAGCATGCTGTTCAGGTTAGGGCTGACGGCGGGGTAGGCCAGGCCGTGCATCAGCTGCGCCGTCGCGGGCTGCAGGATGCGGCCGCCGCCCGACGCCCCGTCCTGCAGGTGCGCGAGCATGAAGCGCGCCATGTCCGACCCCGTCGCCGCCAGGCTGCCCGCCGGCGCGAGGGCGACCATCTCGTAAGGTTTCGGCGGCTCGGACGCGTCGATGTAGGCCTTGGCCGTCTGCGTCCGCAGGTCCTCCGGCGAGGGCTGGCGGAAGGTGGACCGCCGCATGCCCAGGGGCGCGAAGATGTGCTGCTCGACATAGGCGTCGAACGACTGGTGCGACACGCGCTCGATGATGTAGCCGGCGAGGGCCGCGCCGTAGTTCGAGTAGGCGGGCGTTTCGCCGGCCGGGTAGACCCGCTTGGGCAGGGCGCGCTTCAGGAAGGCGCCGAGAGGCGGGACCGACGGGCCGAACGCCACCACGTCCTTGCCGACCTCGTCGAAGCCGGGCGTGTGGGTCATCAGGTTGCGGAGGGTGACCGGCCGGCCGTGGAAGGGAGGCACCTTGAAGTCGAGGTAGGTGTTCACGTCCTGGTCGAGGCCGACGCGGCCTTGCTCCACCAGTTGCATCAGCGCCGTCCAGGTGAACAGCTTGGACACCGAGCCGGGCCGGAACAGGGTGCGCTCCGGGTCGACCGGCGTCCTGGCCGCGACGTCCGCGTAGCCGTAGCCCTTCTGGAACAGCACCTGGCCGTCCTTGACCACGACCACCACCGCGCCGGCGACGCCGCCGCGCTCCAGGGAGAAGGGCAGGAAGCCGTCCAGCCAGGCGTCCAGGTCCTCGCGGGTGAGCCGGGCGGTGGCGGCGGCCGGCGCCTCCGGTGCGGCGGCGCCCGCATGCGCGGCGGGGCGCGCCGGCATGAGGCTGGCGGGCGGCTGCGCGGACGCGGTCACCGCGCCGAAGGCGACGGCGATCGCCGCGACAAGGCCGCGACGGAACGCCCGGAGCTTGAGACCCATGACCGCACTCCGCCTGCTTCTCCCGGCCGCCGGCCCCCGCCGCCGCCTGAGCAGATGTGAAAACCGTGTCTCAATCTGAAAAGAATGGCAACTCGGCCGCTCCGTGAATTCTCCGTCATCTCGACGGAGGCGGATGTGCGCCGCCCGCCCGAGCCGCCGCGGATTGGACGCCGCCCACGCGTCCGGCCATCTTGTCCGGACGGCGGAGCGCGGATCGACGATGACGAGACCCCCGAGGGCGGCCCGGCGGAGGCGCGCGTGACGCGCCGGGCGGTGGTGCTCGGCGCCGGCGGCGGCCTGGGGCGGGCGCTGGCGGAGGCCCTGGTCGCCCGCGGCTGGGAGGAGGTGCACGCCCTCAGCCGCCGCGGCGCGCCCGTGCCCGGCGCCGCCGAGGGCCGGGCCGACGTGACGGACGAGGCCTCCCTGGCCGCTGCGGCCCGCGCGGTCGGGGGGCCGGTCGACCAGGTCTGGGTGGCCGCGGGCGTGCTGCAGGGCGTCCACGCCCGTCCGGAGCGCCGGCTGGAGGAGGTCACGCCCGAGGGGTTGCTGGAGGCGTTCACGGTCAACGCCGCAGGGCCGGCGCTCGCCGCCAAGCACTTCACGCCGCTGCTGCCGCGCGACCGCCGCGGCGCCTTCCTCGCGCTGTCGGCGCGGGTGGGCTCCATCGGGGACAACCGCCTGGGCGGCTGGTGGAGCTACCGGGCCTCCAAGGCGGCGCTGAACATGATGGTGCGCTGCCTGGCGGTCGAGCTCGCCCGCAGCCGCCCGGACGCGGTCTGCGCCGCCCTTCACCCCGGCACGGTCGACACGGCCCTGAGCCGGCCCTTCCAGCGCGGCGTCGCGCCCGGCCGCCTGCTCACGCCGGAAGGGTCGGCCGACCGCCTGCTCGCCGTCGCGGATCGGCTCACGCCCGCCGACAGCGGCGGCTTCTTCGCTTACGACGGCGCCCCCGTCCCATTCTGACCGCGCCCGGCCGCGTCTGGCCGACGCTACAGGGGCGGGCCGGAGCGGAGGAGGTCGGTGCCGCCGGCCTGCTGCGCCGACCAAGCCTCCTCCGTCGCACCCGGTGCGGCCGAGCGGGCGGTGATCGACGTTTCGGCGCATGAACGCCGAAGGGCGGCGGACCGTGTGGCCCGCCGCCCTGGAACGCCCTCCGTGGCTGAGGAGGCGCTTAGAAGCGCGCCTTCAGGGCCACGAAGTAGCGGCGACCGATCAGGTCGTAGGTTTCCGCATCGGTCTGGCCCTGAGCGGCGTCTGCGTTGGCGAAGAAGCGCGGATCCTTGTTGAAGGCGTTGGTCACGCCCGCTCGAAGCTCCAACGTGTCGTTGATCTTCCAGCGCCCGTTGATGTCCGTGTAGAACTGAGGGTCGACACCCCTCGCCGTGCAAACCGTGGTGATGCCGACGCAAGAACCGTCGCGAGCGCTGCCGATATAACGCTCGACTACACCGATATCGAAGGGACCGATAGAATAGTTGGTGTTGAGAAGCGCCTTCCATACAGGGTAGGCGCTGTTTGGTGCTGGCGTCCCCGTCAACGATGAAATCGAGTCTCGGAAGTTTTGGAACTGTGATCCAGGCAGGACCTGGAAGTCAAAGTCGTTCAGCCAGCTGCCCGTAAAGTTGAGCGCCAGAGATCCAAATCGGTCGCTGAGGTTCAGGTAAGGAAGGGTCGACAACGCGAAAGTCCAGTCGACCTGAAAATCGATACCACTCGTACGAATCGCGCCAAGATTTTGGTTGTTTGCAGATCCCGAGACAATCTGCCCGGTGTTGGGGTCTCGAATGAATAGACTGCAGAGCGGGAACGCGTTGGAGTAACCAGGATTAGAACCATCCTCGTTAAAACATTTAGACAACTGAGTAGTCGCAGGTACAGTTCCAATTACCCCTTTAATTTCAATATTATAGTAGTCGACTGAAGCCGACACATGACTGAACAACGGCATGGAAAAATGCGGCTGAAGCACGAAGCCGCCGGTATATGTGTTGGCGCGCTCCTGGCGGAGGTTCGGGTTGCCACCCGACAGCTCCTGCACCTGGCTGTTGTCCTGATTGAAACTGTCGACGACGTTGGCGGGGACGCCCTGGGCGAGGCAGAGGGCGCGGACCGACGCGGCGTTGACACCTGCGCCCTTGCGCGCCGCGCCGCGCACGTCGCAGGGGTCTCCCTGACCCAAGTTCGTCGAAGGAACGCCGATGGTAAAGAAGGTGTTCGATGCCGGGGTGAAAAGCTCACTCAGGTTCGGCGCGCGGATGGCGCGCGAGTAGCCGCCGCGGAGCAGCAGCCAGTCGAGCACCTTCCACTCCAGGTCGGCCTTGTAGGTGTAGGCCGAGCCGATGGTGGAGTAGTCCGAATAGCGGCCGCCGATGTCCAGATTCAGGGACTTCAGGAACGGCAGGTCCTTCGCGATCGGAACCAGCAGTTCAGCGTAGGTCTCGTAGACGTCGATGTCGCCGGACACCGGCTTCGAGCCGTTCGGCCCGATCACGCCGGAGGTGTTGTTCGTCAGCGTGTAGGTCTTGCCGGCGACCGTATACGTGTCCGCGGAGATGTCCTGCGACGAGCTCAGCGCGTCGGGGATGAATTGGGCGCGGTCGTCGCGGTAGTCGGCGCCGAAGGCAAAGCGGACGTCGCCGCCGAAATGCCCGTTGTAGAAGTCCGGCGTGGTGAACAGCTTGCCCTGGAAATCGGCCTCGACGATCCGCTGGGTGTAGCTGGTCTGATCCTTGGCGGTGGGGCTGATGAACTGCTGGCAGGCCGCGGAGACGCCGGTGTAGTTGCCGAACAGGTTGTCGCTGGCGCACGCGCCGCCGCCGGCGGTCGCCGGGTTCTCGAGGACGAGACGGGTGTTGGCGTGGCTGACGGCGCCGAAGGTGGTCGCCGTCTGGTTCAGGTGTCCATAGGCGGCGTAGACGTCGTAGGTGATGTCGTTAAAGGGGGTGTCGCCCTTCACGCCGATCACCGACTGGTAGTTGGTGTATTCCTGCTGGAAATTGCGCGGACCGAGCGCCGTGAAACGGTCACCGAACACGAAGGGCGCGTTGGGGTCGGCGCGCGCGTTCAGCAGCGTCCGCAGGTCGGCGGGAATGAAGGGATTGGTGGCCGGCACGATGAAGCCTGTGCCGCCCGTGGCGGGGCTGTTGGCCGCCGGAGACGGCGCGAGGAGCGTAGCGGATGTATAGTCGGAGAAGTTGAATTGCGCATAAGCTTTGGCGTGAGGCGTGATCGCATACTCCGCTTCAGCGAAGGCGTTGTAGCGGGTGAGCGGCAGCTGGATGTAATTCAGCGCACCCGTATTGTACGATCCGCCATTGGCCGAGTTGCCAAGGCCGGGGATGGTGGAGAAGTCGATCGAGGTCGGGCCGCGGAAGTTCGATGGGCCGTTGTAGAGGGTGCCGTCGCGGTTGATCCCGAGCTGGAAGGTGTTGGGGACGGCCTTCGCGCCATAGCCGGCGAACAGCGAGTTCACGGCCGCCTGGCTCGGCAGGTTGTTCGCCAGGAACGACACTTGCCCGCCCGGCTTGGTGCCGGAAATGCCCGACACGGCCAGGATGCGCGGGTCGGTGTTGCCGTTGATCGTGGGGCTGTCGAAGCGGGTCACGTTGGCCCGCGCGCCGTAGGTCACCGGCTCGCGGTTGGAGTAGCCGAGGCTGATCACCGCGTTGCCGCGGTCGTCGGCGAAGTTGGAGCCGGCGGTGACGTTGACGCCCTGCTCCTCGGCGTCGCTCTGGTCGGAGACGCCGTAAGAGGCGTCGACCACCACGCCCTGGAAGTTGTGCTTCAGCTTGAAGTTGACCACGCCGGCGAGGGCGTCGGAGCCGTAGGACGTGGACTGGCCGCCCGTGACGACTTCGATGTTCTCGATCAGGGCCTGCGGGATGGTGTTGATGTCCACCACGCCGCTCACGTTGGACGGGGTGGTGCGGCGGCCGTCGAGCAGCACGAGGTTGCGGTTCGAACCCAGGCCGCGGAGGTCGATGTTGACCTGGCCGTTGCCGGGGTTGTTGTTCTGGCCGCCGAGGCCGGGCACGAACTGCGGGATCTGGTTGATCAGGCGATCCAGGGTTACGGCGCCGGTGTTCTCGATCGCCTTGGGGCCGACCGACACGATCGGGCTGTCGGCCACGTAGTCGCGGCGCGCGATGCGCGAACCCGTGACCACCACTTCGCCGACCTGCGCGCCCTGGTCGCCGGCCGCGTTGAAGCCGCCCGCGTTGGGGACTTCACGGGTCGACGCGGAGGCTTGGCCGCTGGTCTCCGTGGTGGTGGTCTTGACGTTGCCGGTGGTCGGCTCCGTCGATTGGGCGAAGGCCGGGGCGGCCGCCAGAAGGGCGGCGCCGGCGAGGAAGCTCGTCGCCAGGAGGCGGCTGCGCATCGGGGTCATGGTCAGGTCGGTCCTTCGCAACGGGCGGGGAGAGCGGGACGCCGCCTGACGGCCTCCCCTGTCCTGGCGTGAAGCTGTCCCTGATCGCCTCAATTCGGTCAATCAGCCGCCGAAAGGCGTCAAACCTCTGTAGCTTTTTTGTCACGTAGCCCTCGGGGCGGGGAGCGCATCGCCCTCCCCTCGCGGGGGACGCCGCCGGAAGACCCTTGCCCGTTCAAGGACCGCAGCTTGGGTGAACATCGCCGAGACCCGCCGGACGGCGCGGCTGGAGGCTGCAGATCTCCGCCATGATCGCGGCGAGCGGCCTCAGGCGGACGCGGGACGGGATCGCCGCGGCGAAACACCGCGCTCACGCCCGCGGCCGCGGTCCTCAGCGGCGGGCGGCGGCCTCGTGGCGCAGGTAGGCGAGGCGCTTGGCCTCGCGGCGGGCCAGGGCGACGCTGTCCAGGATCAGGCCCGCGCCGAAGGCGAGGAACGCGAGCAGGGCCAGGGTGGCGGCGGCCACCCAGGTCGGCAGGCGCGGCACCAAGCCGGTGCGCAGGTAGTCGCGCACCACCGGCGCGGCGAAGCCCGCGGCCAGGAGCAGCAGGCCGGCCCCCGCCGCGCCGAAGAACAGGAGGGGGCGCTCGCGGCGGAGCAGGTCGAGGATGGTGACGGCGATGCGCGCGCCGTCGCGCACCGTGTTCAGCTTGGAGGCCGACCCCTCCGGCCGGGCGAAGTAGGGCGTGCGCACCTCCGCGACGGGCATGCGCAGGCTCAAGGCGTGCACGGTGAGCTCCGTCTCCGTCTCGAAGCCGGTGGAGAGCGCGGGGAAGGAGCGCACGAAGCGGCGGGAGAACACGCGGTAGCCGGAGAGCATGTCCTCGAACACGTCGCCGAACAGCCACGCCACCGCGCCCGTGAGCATGCGGTTGCCCAAGCGGTGGCCGGCCCGGTAGGCGGCCGCGTCCGCCTCGTCGCGGGCGGCCACCACCATGTCGAGGGTCTCGGCCGTCAGCCGCTCCACCATGGCGGGGGCGGCGGAGGCGTCGTAGGTCGCGTCGCCGTCGACCAGCACGTACACGTCGGCGTCCACGTCGGCGAACATGCGGCGCACCACGTTGCCCTTGCCCCGCCGGCTCTCGCCGCGCACCACGGCGCCGGCGGCGGCGGCGGCCTCGCGCGTGCGGTCGGTGGAGTTGTTGTCGTAGACGTAGACCGGGGCGCCCGGCAGGTGCGCGCGGAAGTCGGCCACCACCCGGCCGACGGCCGCCTCTTCGTTGAAACAGGGCACGAGGACCGCGATGCGCATCGCGCCAGTAGGGGAGCGGCCGCGAAGCTGGCAAGCCGCGCAAGGCGGCCGGGCGCGGGCCGCGACGCTGGCGGTGCTGGCGCTGGGGTATGTCGCGGTGCTGGCGGCGAACCTGCCGGGGCAGCTGTCCTACGACTCGGTGGTGCAGCTCGCGGACGGGCGCAGCGGCGTCTACCACACCTGGCATCCGGCGGTGATGGCGTGGCTGCTGGGGCTGGGCGACGCCGTGCTGCCCGGAACCGCCGTCTACGCGGCGGCCGTGGCGGCGCTGGCCTTCGGCGCGCTGGCGCTGCTGACGCGGGATGCGCCCCGCGCCGGCCGGGCGGGGCCGGTCGTCGCCCTGGCCCTGTGCGCCTCGCCTCTGCTGCTGCTGGAGCAGGGGATCGTCTGGAAGGACGTGCTGTTCGCCGACGCGGTGCTGGCGGGCTTCGCCCTGCTGGCGTCGGCGGGGCGCGAGGGGCGGGGCGCGGGCGGCCGGCTCGTGCGCGGGGCGCTCGCGTCGGCGGCGCTGATGCTGGCGGTGCTGGTGCGGCAGAACGGGGCGGTGGTGACC
>CAXTCO010000012.1:0-23085 GCA_964242255.1 uncultured Caulobacteraceae bacterium
GTTCGACGCGCCGCAGGCCGTCGAACCTTTGTGGGACGCCCCGCGTCCCGACGCCCAAGCGTCAGCCGCTGCGCGCAGGGCGGGTCAAGGCCGGAGAGCGGAGCCGGAGGCGGAGCGTGCCTTGACGCGCCCGAGCACAGTGGCCCCCACCGCGCCGCATCCGCCATCGCCGGCCGGCCGGCTCCGACGCCTCAGTAGAGCGACTTGCCCGACCAGCTCAGCCACGGCGAGCGCGGCGGTGGCGGGGCGGGCACGGTGATCGTCACCACCGGCGGCGGCGGCGGCGGGGCCGCGGCGCAGCAGGCCGGCGCTCCGGCGAAGCGCACGGGCGTCGCCGGAACCGGCGGCCGGAGCGGGTCGGGACCGCCGCCCTCCAGCGCCGCCACCGTGCCGAGGCTCAGGTAGCCGCCGGCGTCCATGCGGCGCTCGCGCTGGAAGCGGCGCACCGCCGCGGCCGTGGCCTCGTCGTAGCGGCCGGACCAGGGGCCCCCGTAGAGGCCGCGCTCGTGCAGGCGGCGCTGCAGGCCGCCGATGCGCGCGGGCGTGCGGTCGCCGTCGCACAGCACGCGGAGCCAGCCGTGGCGCTCGACGCGGACCAGGGCCGCCGGCGCGCCGGGCTCCGTGACCAGGCACCAGACGGGGCCGGGCGAGCCGGGCTCCAGCCGCCAGCGGGCGTGGGCGGGGCCGGGCGGGGTCCACTGCGCGTCCTGCCGCACGCGGGCGTAGCAGACGCCGGCCGGGGCGTGGCGGGGCAGGCCGGGCAGCAGGCCGTCGGGGTCTCCCGCCTGGGCGGAGGCCGGCGCGGCGGCCAGGGCCAGCGGGACGAGGCTCGCCGCAAGGGCGAGGATGGAACGCGCGGACATGTGCCCTCCTGGGACGATCTCGTCCGGCAGGTGCAAGGCGCGCGCCGCCCGGCTACACGCGGGTGACGGAGCGGCGGGAGGAGTGCGGCGTGGCGGACGGCGGCGGGGCGGGGCGGATCGGGGCCGGGGCGGCGCTGGGGCGGCTGGAGGGCTGGCGCGCCGCCGAGGGGGGCCGCGACGCCATCGCCAAGAGCTTCCGTTTCGCCGACTTCAACGCGGCCTGGGGCTGGATGACGCGCGTGGCGCTCAAGGCCGACGCCATGGACCACCACCCGGAGTGGTCCAACGTCTACAACCGCGTGGAGGTGCTGCTCGCCACCCACGACGCCGACGGCGTGACCGAGCGCGACGTGGCCCTGGCGCAGTTCATGGACGCGGCGGCCCGCTCCGGTCCAGAAGGGGCGTAGGACACAGGGAGAGACGGAGCATGGCGGGACGGCTGGAGGGCAAGCGCGCCCTGGTGACGGGGGCGGCGCGGGGCCTGGGCGAGGCGATGGCCCGCGGCTTCGCCGCCGAGGGCGCCCGCGTGACGCTGACCGACCTCAACCTGGAGGGCGCGCAGGCCGCCGCCGACGCGATCAACGCCGCCCACGGGGCCGCGACCGCCTTCGCCCGCCGCCACGACGTGACGCAGGAGGCCGACTGGGCGGAGGTCGTGGCCGGCGCGGCGAGCGACATGGGCGGCTTGTCCGTGCTGGTGAACAACGCCGGCATCTCCGTCGGCGGCGACATCGACGTGCTGGAGCTGGAGGACTTCCGCCGCGTGATGAGCGTCAACGTCGACAGCGTCTTCCTGGGCTGCAAGCACGCCATGCGCGTGATGCAGCACCACCAGCCCGGGTCGATCATCAACATCAGCTCCATCGCAGGGCTGATCGCGGCGCACAACGCGCCCGCCTACAACGCCTCCAAGGCGGCGGTCTGGCTGCTGTCGAAGAGCGTGGCGCTCCACTGCGCCAAGAAGGGTTGGGACATCCGCTCCAACTCGATCCACCCGACCTTCATCGACACGCCGATCCTCGACCCGATCCGGGCGATGTTCGGCAAGGAGGAGGCCGAGGCCAAGCTCTCCCGCCAGGTCCCGCTGAAGCGGCTGGGCCGGCCGGAGGAGATCGCGGCGGCCGCCGTCTACCTCGCCAGCGACGAGAGCCGGTTCGTGACCGCCTCCGAACTGAAGCTCGACGGCGGCATCTCGGCAATGTGAGGCCGACGCCCGCCTCAGCGCCGATGGGCGCAGGCGCGGGCGTCAGCCGCGCACCTCCGCCACGATCCGCTCCACCTCGGCGTCCAGCGCCTCGGGCAGCGGGCGGCCGGCCAGCTCCGTGGGCGCGTGCAGGCGCGGGGCGGCGACGCGCGCCTCCCACGCGCGGCCCCACAGGTCTTCGGCGAAGCGGGCGTTACCCCGCGCGAAGCGGCGGGCGACGCGGTCGACCTGCGCGGGCGTCAGGGCGAAGAAGGCCGCCGCCTCCTCCGGCACGACGCGGGCGAGCCGGGCGGCGTGGTCGACCCTGCGCCGGCCCGCCTCCGCGTCTCCGCGCACTCCGGCGCGCCGCAGGCGGCGGGACACCTCCGTCGTCACCGGGCCGGGGCTGCGGTTCTCGCGCAGGTCGGCCCCGCCGCCGGCCAGGGCCGCGCCCAGGCGGTCGGACAGGCCGAGCTCGGAGGCGACCCGCAGCGGCAGGGCCGCGTCGGAGCGGGCGTCGCGCAGGGGCGTGGCCGTGACCCGTCCCTCCACCGCGCGCGCCCAGGGGGCGAGCCGGGCGGCGAAGTCGAGCCGGCCGTCGTGCAGGTCGGAAGGGAAGGCGCGGGCGAACGGCCGCGCCTCGCGCAGGAACTGGATGCGCCAGCCGTACTGCGACTGCACCAGCTCGGCCTGCGGCCGCACCGTCAGCAGCACCTCCGGCCGGAAGCCCCGGCGGGCGCAGAGGTCGGCCAGCACGCGCGGCAGCCGCCGCCAGGGCGCCGCCAGCCACAGCCGCTCGTAGGAGACCACCGCCACGTCCGCCCGGGTGGCCGCCAGCTGTGCGTCGAGGGCGTCCAGCAGCTCGCGGCGCTCGGCGGGCGGGCGGCGGCCGTCCAGCGCCTCGCCCAAGTGCTGGTGGCTGAGGTGGGGCCGGGCGGCCGAGCGGGGCGTCAGCTCGGGGTAGAGCACCCCCGCCTCGGCCAGGGCGGCGCGCCGGTCGGCGAGGAGCTTCTGCAGGGAGCTGGTGCCCGTCCTCGGCGCCCCCACGTGCAGGACGGCGCGCTTCACGGCGGAGGCGGGCCCGGTCAGGACGGCGAGGCGTCCGGCCCCTCGTAGGTCGCGGGATCCAGCCGCTCGTCCTCGCCGTGGTCGTGCGCGCCCAGCACGTAGCGGCGGCCGCAGTAGCCGCAGACCACGTAGCCGCTGTCGCCCATCTCCATGTAGACGCGCGGGTGGCCGAGGGCGCCGACGCCGCCGTCGCACCACACGCGGTGGCTGTCGACGGTGATCACCTCCGGCGGCTCCAGGGCGGAGAGCGGGTCGACGGGGGGCGGCGAAGGATGCATGGGCGGCGGGCGGATTCGGCTGGCGGCAAGGGCGCTTGCGGCCTACCTAGCCCGCCTCCCTCCCGAAGCGAAGGGCCGGCGCGGCCGCCCGCCGCCCCGGCCGCCCCCTGGCCGCCCTGACCCGATGACCTCAGCCCTCCCCGACTACGCCATCGAGGCGCGCGGCCTCGTGAAGACCTACGCCGCCACCAAGACCGCGCCGGCCAAGACGGCGCTGCGCGGGGTGGACCTGGCGGTGCCCCGCGGCTCCATGTTCGGCCTCCTCGGCCCCAACGGCGCCGGCAAGTCGACCTTCATCAACATCCTGGCCGGCCTGGTGAAGAAGTCGGACGGCGCGGTGGCCGTGTGGAACCACGACATCGACCGCCACCCCCGCCGCGCCCGCGCCGCCCTGGGCGTGGTGCCGCAGGAGCTGGCCGCCGACGTCTTCTTCACCCCCCGCGAGAGCCTGGAGGTGCAGGCCGGCCTCTACGGCGTGCCCAAGGGCGAGCGCCGCACGGACGAGATCCTCGCCGCCCTGGGCCTGGCCGACAAGGCGGGCGCGGCCGTGCGCCAGCTCTCGGGCGGCATGAAGCGGCGCCTGATGGTGGCCAAGGCGATGGTCCACGCCCCGCCCGTGCTGATCCTCGACGAGCCCACGGCGGGCGTCGACGTGGAGCTGCGCCGCCAGCTGTGGACCTACGTGCAGGAGCTGAACGCCCAGGGCGTGACGGTGGTCTTGACCACCCACTACCTGGAGGAGGCGCAGGCGCTGTGCGACCGCATCGCCATCGTCAACCACGGCCGCGTGGTCGCCAGCGAGCCCACCCGCGACCTCCTGCGCCGCATGGACACGCGCGCGGTGGTGATCACGCCGGCCGCGCCGCTGGACGCGCCGCCCGCCCTCCCCGGGTTCGACGCCAAGCTGCGCCGCGACGGCCGCCTGGCCGTGACGTTCAAGAGCGAGACGGCCGGGGTCGAGGCGGTGCTGGCCGCCGTGCGCGCCGCGGGCGTCGGCATCCAGGACCTGTCCACGGAGGAGCCGGACCTGGAGGACGTGTTCCTGGCCCTCACCTATGGCGATCCCCAGGCGCCGGACCCGACCCGCGAGCCCGCGCCGGTCCCCTGACGGCGCCGAGGCCCGAAGGCGGGACCCGACATGACGAGGGCTCCGCGTTGCGGCGGAGCCCCGGCTGATCTAGGAGGAGCGGACGGCTCCAGGCACTCGTAGCTCAGCTGGATAGAGCGCTGCCCTCCGAAGGCAGAGGTCACAGGTTCGAATCCTGTCGAGTGCGCCAGCCCGCTCCCGAGCGGAAGCGGCCTTAGCCTGTCAGCAATGGTCGCGGCCCTTGGCGATGGCGTGGCCCGCCACGGCGCCGACGCCCGCGCCGACGAGGCCGCCCACGAGGTCGCCGCCGATCAGCGCGCCCGAGGCGCCGCCCACCAGGGCGCCGGCCACCGTGCCCTTGTTGCCGTCGCTGCGGCGGTCGTGGCGGCAACGGGCGTTGTAGTCGTCACGGTAGGCGCGGGCGTCGCGCGAGGAGACGCCGCGGTCGTAGCCGTTGGCGTTGTAGCCGCGTTGATACTCGGGGCTGCCGTAGCCGTAGGGCTGGGCCGAGGCGGCGACGGGCGCGGCGGCGGCGGCGAGGGCGGCGACGGCGGCGGCCGTGCGGAAGAGCTTGGTCATGGCGCGGGACTCCGCAGAAGGATGTCGAGACCAAACCTAAGCCGTGGCCGGCCCGCCGGTTCCCGCGCGGGTGTAACGGCGTGTTAGGGCCGCGGTGCTAGACATCACGGACGGCCCGGTGGCGGAACGGCTACGCGGGGCGCCCTGCAAGGCGCTCACATCCAGGTTCGACCCCTGGCTGGGCCTCCACCCTCCCCGACCCGCGTCAGGCCGCCTTCAGGCAGGCGACCACGGCGGTGATGGCCGTCTCGGTCTCCTGGACATCGCGCACGGTGATGGTGTCGTAGCCGGCGTCGGGCACGGGGCGGTCGTTGCCGCCTTCGTAGGTGGCGTCGCCCATGAACAGCATCTCGCCCTTCGTGACGCCCGCGTAGCCCTGCAGGCGGTTCATGGCGTAAGCCTTGTCGACGCCCTTGCGCGTGATGTCGACGCTGGTCGTGCCGCCCAGGTTGATGGAGAGCTCCGGCAGCTCGGCGCGCAGGGTGGCCTGCAGGGCGCGGCGCTTCTTCTGGTCGGGGTCCCACTTGTCCTTGGCGTCCAGCGGCGCCTGCTGGCCGAGGCCGGAGAAGGTGACCTGGCTGCCGCGGTCCTCGATCTGCTCGCCCCAGATCTGCTCGCCCTTCAGGCCGGCGTCGGTGACGGCCTTGTCCAGGGCGTCGCGGATCTTCCGGCTCTCGGCGGCGTCGAAGTTGTCGGCGTAGACGGCCGACCACCGGCCGTCCTTGCACTGGTAGAGCTTGGAGCCGGTGGTCGGCATGATGAACAGCCGCTCCTGCTTCGTCCCGGGCAGCAGGCGGCCGACCACCTGCTTCTCGAACTGCGGCCAGTCGCCTCCGGAGATCACCGCCACCATGGCCACGTCCAAGAGGTCCTTGAACGCCTGCTGCATGGCCGGCTCGATCTGCTGCTTGGAGAGCGCCAGCGTGCCGTCCATGTCGAACGCGATCAGCTTCTTCACTCGGGACCTTCCCCTCTGGCCTTCCTTCGGAAGGCTGCGTTGAACATGCGCGCCTGACGGCCGCCTCCGGCCGTCAGGCGCGTGCGGCCGGCAGGACGTAGCGGTCGATGGCGTGGGCCACCCCGTCGTCCGTGTTCGCGTCCGTGACGTGGTCGGCCGCCTTCTTCACCTCGTCGGACGCGTTGTCCACCGCGATGGAGAGGCCGGCCACCTTGAACATGTAGACGTCGTTCTGCCCGTCGCCGATCACCGCCACCTGCTCCAGCGGCACGCGCAGCACCTTGGCGAGCTCGGTGACGCCGTGGCCCTTGTCGGCGTCGGGCGCGGTGACGTCGAGGTAGTAGGTCTGCGAGCGGGCCACGGTGGCGCGGCCTTTCAGCGCCTGCTGCGTCCGGGCCTCCAGCTCGGCGAGCCGGGGCTCCTCGTCGCTGACGGCCACGATCTTGTCGATGCGGTCGACCAGGTCGTCGAAGCTCTCGACCACCGTCGGCTGTTGGGCGGCGGTGGTGATCTCGCTCGCGTTGTGCAGCGTGTCGGTGGTCTTGGTGTGCCAGCGGCCGTCGGCGAACACCCAGGTGACCACCCAGTCGAGGTCGAAGCGCTCCAGCGCCTCGCGTGCGGTCGCCGCGTCCAGCCGCACGGCGGAGAGGATGGTCCCGTCGGGCCGGGCGATCGTGCCGCCGTTGTAGGCGCCGACGGGCTCGTCGATCCCCAGCCGCTGCAGGAGCGACTGCACGCCCGTGAGCGGCCGCGCGCTGACGAGGGTGAACTTGACGCCCGCCTCACGCAGGCGCCGCACGGCGGCCACAGTCGCGTCCGACACCGTCTTGTCCTTGCGGACGAGGGTGCCGTCGACGTCGGAGATCATCAGCCGGATGGGCGGGCGGCTCATGCGCCCACCGCGTGCCAGCTGCGGCCGTCGCGCGCCAGGAGGTCGTCGGCGCCCTTCGGCCCGGCGCTCCCGGCCGCGTACGTCTCCGGTTCGCCGCCATGGGACCAGGCGTCGATCACCGGCTGCACGGCGCGCCAGCCCGCCTCGATCTGGTCGGCGCGCTGGAACAGGGTCTGGTCGCCGATCAGCACGTCGTAGAGCAGGGTCTCGTAGCCGGTGCGATGGCCGAGATCGAAGCTGTCCTTGTAGCTGAAGGCCATGTCGACGGGCTTGGCCTCCAGCTGCGGGCCGGGGACCTTGGCCACGATCTCCCAGCGGATGCCCTCGTCGGGTTGGATCTGCAGCACCAGCCGGTTGGGCGGCAGGTCGCGCATGTCGGCGTCCTTGAGCAGCTTCAACGGTACGTCGCGGAACTGGATCACCACCTCCGTGTCGCGCGCCGACAGCGCCTTGCCGGTGCGCAGGTAGAAGGGCGTGCCCGCCCAGCGCCACGTGTTCACCTCCACCTTGAGCGCCGCATAGGTCTCCGTGCGGCTGTCGGCAGCGACGTCGTCCGTGTGCAGGTAGTCGCCGACCTCCTTGTCGCCGACCTTCCCGGCCGTGTAGCGGCCGCGCACGGCGTCCTGCGGCTTCACGGGGGCGGCGGCCTGGGCGACCTTGGCCTTCTCGGTGCGGATCGCCTCGGCGTCGAAGGAGTTGGGCGGCTCCATGCCGATCACCGACAGGACCATGAACAGGTGGTTCGGCGTCATGTCGCGCAGGGCGCCGGTGGCGTCGTAGAACTTGCCCCGCGCCCCCACGTCCACCGCCTCGGCCGCGGTGATCTGCACGTGGTCGATGTAGCGGCTGTTCCACACGGCCTCGATGGCGGGGTTGCCGAAGCGGAACACCATGATGTTCTGCACCGTCTCCTTCCCCATGAAATGGTCGATGCGGTAGACTTGGCTCTCGCCGATGCGGGTGAGGATCTGCTCGTTCAGCGCGTGGGCGCTCTCCAGGTCCGAGCCGAACGGCTTCTCGACCACCACGCGGCGGAAGCCGTCGGCCTCGTCGAACAGGCCCGCGGCGTGAAGCTTCTCGATGATCGGCCCGAAGAAGCTCGCCGCGGTGGCGAGATAGAAGACGGCGTTCTTCAGCCCGAGCGCCTTGACCTTGTCGAACAGCTCGTCGCCGGTGAAGTCACCGTCCATGTAGGTGATGCGGTCGCGCAGCCAGCCGTAGGCGTCCTTGTCGTCGACGAACTCGCCCAGCGACTCGCGCAGGTCTTCGTGCGACTGGCTCGAGTGGCCGACGGCGACCAGCTTCGTGCCGTCGTCCAGCAGCCCCGCCTGCGAAAGGTTCACCAGCGCCGGCGCGAGCAGGCGCTTGGTCAGGTCGCCCGTGCCGCCGAAGACGACGAAGGTGGCCGCGGGCGCGCGCTCCGGCCGGCTCACCGGTCCGCCCCGGTCACTGGGGCATCTCGACGTGGCCGCCGAAGCCGAAGCGCATGGCCGACAGCATCTTGTCGCCGAACGTCGTCTCGACGCGGCTGCGGTAGCGGGCGAACAGGGCGGAGGCGAGCACGTAGGCGGGCACCGCCTCCTCAAAAGCGGCGTCGATGGTCCACTGCCCCTCGCCGCTGTCGGCCACCTTGCCCTGGAACTTGGCCAGCTGCGGGTCGCCCGCCAGCGCCGAGGCCGTGAGGTCCAGCAGCCAGGAGGAGATGACGCTTCCGCGCCTCCAGACCTCCGCCACGTCGGTCAGGTTCAGGTCGTAGCGCTCGCCTTCGGCCAGCTTGGGATTGTTCTTCCCTTGCAGGATGTCGAAACCTTCGGCGTAGGCCGCCATCAGGCCGTACTCGATCCCGTTGTGCACCATCTTCACGAAGTGCCCCGCGCCGGGCGGGCCCGCGTGGATGTAGCCGCGCTCGGCCCGGTCGTCGTCCCCCGTGCGGCCCTTGGTGCGCGTGACGTCTCCGTAGCCGGGCGACAGCGTGGAGAAGATCGGGTCGAGCTTGTCGACGATCGGCTTGTCGCCGCCGATCATCATGCAGTAGCCGCGCTCCAACCCCCACACGCCGCCCGAGGTGCCGACATCGACGTAGTGCTTGCCGCGCATCTCGTCGGAGCGGGAGCGGCGCACGTCGTCCTTGTAGAAGGTGTTGCCGCCGTCGATGATGATGTCGCCCTCGGCGCAACAGCCGGCGAGCGTCTTGATGGTGGTCTCGGTGATCTCGCCCGCGGGCAGCATCACCCAGAAGACGCGTTCGCCGTCGGCCATGGCCTTGGCGGCTTCTTCGAGCGAGCCGGCGGCGGTGGCTCCCTCCCCCGCCAGCTTGTGCACGGTGTCGGCGTTCTGGTCGAAGCCGACGACCTCGTGGCCGCCCTTCATCAGGCGCAGCGAGATGTTGTAGCCCATGCGGCCGAGGCCGATGACGGCGAGCTTCATGATCGTGCGGTCCTTCAGGCGACGGCGGCTTGGACGGCGGCGACCAGGGCCTGCACGCCGCCCCCGCCCTTCTTCAGGTGAACGCGCAGCACGCGGCGGCCGCGCTCGGCGAGCACGTCCATGTCGCCCTGCGCCTGCATCTGCTGCACCGTGCCGAAGCTCGCCTTCTGGCCGGGGATGGCGAGGTCGGGGTCGGGGTCGCGCGTGACCACCAGGAACACGCCCGTGTTCGGGCCGCCCTTGTAGGCCTGCCCCGTGGAGTGGAGGAAGCGCGGCCCGAACCCCGCCACCGTGGCGTTGCGCGTCTTGTCGCGCACGGCGAGGCGCATGGCCTCGACCGCCTGCGCGTCGGCGTCGTTCCGCTCGATGTAGGCGAGGAAGCCGGCGTAGTCGCCCGGCTTGAGCGAGGCGAAATGCGCCTTGAGCAAGCCCGCCGCGTCGCCCTGGGCCTGCACACCCTGCGCCGCGTAGAGGGCGAAGTCGGCGGTCTCGGCGGCGACGGTCTCGGGCTTCATGGCGCCGGTCTTGTCGAAGTCGCCGATCAGCTTGCGGGTGGCGATCTTGGCGGCCTCCACGTCGGGCTGGTCGAAGGCGTCGATGCCGATGATCGCCCCCGCCACCGCCGTGGCCACCTCCCAGCGGAAGAACTCCTGGCCGACGTTCTCCGCCTTGGCGACGTGGATGAAGACCACGGGCTGGCCTGCGTCGACCAGGGCCTTGAGCTTGGCCTCCAGCGCCTCGTCTTGGTCGCCCTCCAGGTGCAGGTGCACGAACAGGCGGTCGTCGCCGTAGACGCCGGGATCGCCCGCGGGCTCCAGATCGACGGGCGCCACGCCGCGGCCCTGCTTGCCGGTGGACTCGGCCAGGAGCTGCTCCAGCCACGCGCCGACGGGCTCCAGGCCCTTGGACGGCAGGATGGTGAGCTTGTCGCGGCCGGCCACCGCCGCCTCGCCGATCACCGCGCCGAGCTGGAAGCCGGGGTTGCGGCCGGGAGGCGAGGACGGCCCGCAGGAGGTCACCATCGGCTGCGCGGCGTCGAACAGCGCGCGCACGTCCAGGCCCATGATCGCCGCGGGCGTGATCCCGAAGGCGGTCAGCACCGAGTAGCGGCCGCCCACGCCCTTGTCGCCGTAGACGATCTGGGCGAACCCGTCCGCCTTGGCCGCCTTCTCCAGGTCGGAGCCCGGGTCCGTCACGGCCACCCATCGCGAGCCGTCCTTGCCGGAGAGCTCCCAGAAGAAGGCGCGCTGCAGCTCGGGCTCCATGGTCGAGCCCGACTTGGACGCGTTGATGAAGATCGCCTCCTTGGGGTCGATCTTGGCGACGACGGCGGCGATCTGGCCGGGGTCTGTGGTGTCGAGCACGTGCAGCTTGGGGCCGGAGGCGTCGCCGCCGAACATGGTCCCCAGCACCTCAGGCCCCAGGCTGGAGCCGCCCATGCCGAGCAGCACCGCGTCCCGGCGGCCCTGGCCCAGCGCCTTGAGGGCGGCGATCTGCTCGTCGGGCACCTGGCGCCCTTCGCCGGCCTCGAGCCAAGCCAGCCACTTGCCCTCGTCCTTACCGGTCCAGAGCGTGGCGTCGCCTGCGTAGAGGCGGCGCATCCAGCCTTCGCTCGTGGCGGACTTGGTGCGGGCGTCGACCTTGTCCTGCAGCTCCTGGGGGAGCTTGGCCTCGAAGCCGTCGAGCCGGTCGCCCAGGATCTCCGCGCGTTTGGCGGCCACCGCGCCCAGGAGCGCGTCGGCGGCGTCGGCGAACTGCTTCACTCCATCGGGCACGAGGTCGGTCGTGACCTGGTCGAGATCGAGGCCGAGGCGCTTAGCCTCGTCGAGCGTGCGGCGCGCCTCGTCGACGCCCTGCGTGAGGGTCGCCTTGGCCTCGCCATGGTCGCGGAAGGCGTCCATGGTCTTGGGCGGCATGGTGTTGACCGTCTGCGGCCCGATCAGCTCGGCCACGTAGAGGGTGTCCGGATAGGCCGGGTCCTTCACGCCGGTGGAGGCCCACAGCAGCCGCTGCGGCTTGGCGCCCTTGGCCTCCAGTTTCTTCCAGCGGTCGGAGCGCATCTGCCCCTGCCACCAGGCGTAGGCGAGCTTGGCGTTGGCGATGGCGACCTTGCCGCGGAGCGCCTTGAGCGCCTCGGCGTCCTCGCCGCCGTCCTTCACCCGGGCGTCGATCCTCTTGTCGATCTGCGCGTCGATGCGGCTGACGAAGAAGCTGGCCACGGAGCCGATGCGGTCGACCGGCTCGCCCTTGGCGACCCGCGCCTCCAGCGCCGCCATGTGCGCCTCGGCGACGACCTGGTAGGCCTCCATGGAGAACAGCAGCGTCACGTTGATGTTGATCCCCTCCTCCAGCAGCTGGCGGACGGCGGGGGCGCCGGTGGTGGTGCCCGGCACCTTGACCATCAGGTTGGGCTCGCCGACCGCGCGCCACAGGCGCCGCGCCTCCTCGACGGTGTCGTCCGTCTCCATGGCGAGGTAAGGCGAGACCTCCAGGCTGACGTAGCCGTCGGCGCCTTGGGTGCGGTCGTAGACGGGGCGCAGGTCGGCGGCGGCGGCCTTGATGTCGGCGATCGCCGCGTCCTCGTAGACGTCCTGCACGGAGGCGTCCGCCTTGGCGAGGAAGGCCTTGAAGCCGTCGTCATAGGCGTCGCCGTGGCCCATGGCCTTCTCGAAGATCGACGGGTTGGAGGTGACGCCCGTCAGGCCGTCCTCCTCCACCAGCTTCTTCAGGCCGCCCTCCTTGAGGAAGGTGCGGTCGAGGTTGTCGAGCCACACGGCTTGGCCGAGGGCTTCGAGGTCCTGCAGACGGTTCGCCATCAGCTCTTCGCCTTTTCGATCAGCTCTTTGGCCTTCGCCACGACCTTGTCGGGGGTGAAGCCGTACTTCTCCTTCAGCTTGGCGAGCGGGGCCGAGGCGCCGAAGGAGCTCATGGTGATGGTGTCGCCGTACGAGCCGACGTAGCGGTCCCAGCCGAGCTCGCCGCCCTGCTCCACCGCCAGCCGCGCCTTGCAGCCGGGCGGCAGCACGCCGTCGCGGTAGGCCTGGTCCTGCTTCTCGAAGAGGTGCCAGCTGGGGAGCGAGACCACGCGCGCCTTCACCCCGTCGGCCTTCAGCGTCTCGTAGGCGTCGGCGACCAACGACAGCTCCGAGCCCGTGCCGATCAGGATCACCTCCGGCTCGCCCTCGCAGTCGCCCAGGACGTAGCCGCCCTTCAGCACGCCCTCCGCCGACGCATACTTGGTGCGGTCGAGGGTCGGCATGGCCTGGCGCGACAGGATCAGCGCCGTGGGCTCGTGCGTGTGCGTCAGCGCCACGCGCCACGCCTGGGCGGTCTCGTTGGCGTCGCCGGGGCGGATGGTGTCCAGGCCCGGCGTGGCGCGCAGCATGGCGAGCTGCTCGATGGGCTGGTGGGTCGGCCCGTCCTCACCCACGCCGATGCTGTCGTGGGTGAACACGAACACCACCGGCACCTCCATGATCGCGGCCAGCCGCACCGGCGCGCGCATGTAGTCGAGGAACACGAGGAAGGTGCCGGTATAGGAGCGCAGGTAGCTCAGCGCCATGCCGTTGGCCGCAGAGCCCATGGCGTGCTCGCGGATGCCGAAGTGCAGGTTGCGGCCGCCGTAGTTCCCCGGCTCGAAGCTGCCCGCGCCTTCCCACTTCAGGTCGGTCTTGGTGGAGGGAGCCAGGTCGGCCGCGCCGCCCATCAGGCCGGGCAGGTGGGGGCTGATGGCGTTGAGCACCTTGCCGCCCGCGTCGCGGGTGGCCATGCCCTTCTCGTCGGCGGGGAAGGTCGGCAGGTCCTTCTCCCATCCGTCGGGCAGCTTGCCCTCGCGCAGGAGGTCGAAGGCCTTGGCGTCGTCCGGATGCTGCTCGGCGTAGCGGGCGAACATCGCATCCCACGCTTCGCGCTGCGGGCGGCCGCGGGAGGTGACGGCCTCGGTGAAGGCCTCCTTCACGCCGTCGGGAACGAGGAAGCTCGAGTCCTCAGGCCAGCCGTAGGCGCGCTTGGTCTCGGCCACGAGGTCGGGCTCGGCGAGCGCCTCGCCGTGGGCCTTGCCCGTGCCGGCCATGGGCGAGCCGTAGCCGATGGTGGAGTGCGCCACGATGAAGGTCGGCCGGTCGGTGGTGGCCTTGAAGGTGGAGAGCGCCTGCGCCACGGCCGCCGTGTCGTTGGCGTCGTTCACGTGCAGCACCTGCCAGCCGTAGGCTTCGAAGCGCTTGCCCGTGTCCTCCGTGAAGGCGAGCTGCGTGTCGCCCTCGATGGAGACGTGGTTCGAGTCGTAGATCCAGCACAGGTTCGGCAGGGCCAGGTGCCCCGCCAGGGAGGCGGCCTCGGCCGTCACGCCCTCCTGCATGCAGCCGTCGCCGCACAGCACGTAGATGTCGTGGTCGAAGAGGCGGAAGTCGTCCTTGTTGAAGCGCTGGGCCAGCGCTTGGGTCGCGATGGCCATGCCCACCGAGTTGGCGCAGCCTTGGCCCAGGGGCCCGGTGGTGGTCTCCACGCCGGTGGTGATGCGGTACTCGGGATGGCCCGGCGTTTTGGAGTCGAGCTGGCGGAAGGCCTTGATGTCGTCCAGCGACATGGCGGGCTTGCCCGTCTTCTCGCCGCCCGCCGTCACCTCCTCCACCGAGGCGAGGTGCAGGCAGGCGTAGAGCAGCATCGACGCATGGCCCACCGACAGGACGAAGCGGTCGCGGTTCGGCCAGTCGGGCTTGGCCGGGTCATAGTCGAGGAACTTCGTCCAGACCGTGTGGGCCACGGGCGCCAGCCCCAGGGGCGTGCCGATGTGGCCGGACTTGGCCTTGGTCACCGCGTCCAGCGTCAGGGTGCGGATGGTGTCGATGGCCAGCCGCTCGGGCGAGCCGTCTTCGCGCGGGGAGCTCGCGCCGGCGGGCGTGTGGGTCATGGTCGTCCTTCGTCGAACGCGTTCGGAACGGCGCAGCGCGCGGGAGGATGCGGATAGCCCGAACTCGCGGGCGGTGCGACCACGACTCTACGACATGCAGCGCAGCAGCTGGTCCACGTCCACCACGCCGAAGGCTGTGAACTGGTCGGCCACGCCGTAGGGAAGCAGCACCTTGCGGTCGCGCAGCAGGCCTCCGCAGCTGTAGACCACGTTGGGCACGTAGCCCGAGCGCTCGTCCGCCTCCGGCGCCAGCAGCGGCTCGGTGAGGCGGGCCAGGAGCTTGGTCGGGTCCTTCTTGTCCAGGAGGCTCGCGCCCATGCAGTAGGTGCGCACGTCGCCCACGCCGTGGGTGAACACAAGCCAGCCCTCGTCGATCTCGATGGGCGAGCCGCAGTTGCCCATCTGGATGAACTCCCACGACGCCTTGGGCTGGATCACGCGCACGCCGCCGTCCCAATTGAAGAGGTCGGCCTCGGTCGAGGTGACCCACACGCTCTCGTTGTCCTGCCGGCTGAGCATGAACCAGCGGCCGTCGATGCGGCGGGGGAACCAGGCCATGCCCTTGGTGGTGGAGAGCTCGCCGTCCAGCCCGCGCATGACGAAGCTGCGGAAGTCCTCGGTGCGAAGCACGGCCTGGCGCGTGTCCATGCCGTTGAAGGCGGTGAAGGTGCCCTTGTAGTGCGTCGAGCCGTCGTCCTCGGTGAAGCGGCACAGGCGCACGTCCTCGATGCCGCGCCCCTGGCTCGGCAGGAAGGGGAACACCACCATCTCCGACGTGCGCAGCGACCGGTCGAACTCCAGCTCCGCGGTGCGCTTCTCCTCCGAGGGCAGGTTGGTGACGTGCGGGCCGGTGGCGTAGGCGCTGGGCTCGTCCAGGTGGATCGAGTCGTCGGCGCGCCAGAGCCCGGTGCGGAACGCCAGCGACGAGACGTGGCCCTCGCCGATGCCGCGAAGCGACATGATGAAGCGCGTGTCGCCCTCGGCCACGCCTTCCTGCGAGGGGTGGAGCACCGCGCTGGGATTGAACAGGGCGGTGGACTCGAAGGCGTATTCCTCGGTGAAGTAGGCGCCGATCAGGAGCGCCTTCTTGCCGGAAGCGCCCCGGCAGTCGACCGTCGACTTGCGCACCTCGTCGAAGCGGGCCTGCAGCACCGCCTCCACGTCGCGGTGGCGCTCGGCGAGGGTCGACATGGCCGTCTCGTAGAGGCCGTCCAGCTCGCCGTCCTCCAGCGCGAGAACCCGGTCGGTGATGCGCTGGGCGCGGTTGGGCTCGCCGGGGCCGACGGGCTTCACGTCGCCGGGGTCGAAGGGGCGCAGCACGGTGCGCGCAGGATCAGGCCGCAGCACGAGCTTGGACACCCGCATGAAGCCGGGGGAAGCCATCGGAAGCGCTCCGTCGCGGGTGGAACGGAGCCGGTCGGCCGCCGTCCCGCCCTCAAATGAAGCGAGGCGGGCTCGGTTCCGGGGGTGCGGCGGGCCGCCGCAAGCGCCGCCGCAAGCCACGTGTCTCCGCACGACGGCGCGGACCGGCTTCAGCGGCCGAGGCGCCAGGCGACGCGCACGCCCACGTTGTCCACGCCCGGGTTCTGCGCGCCGGCGAGCTGGCCGTGGCTCAGGTGGTCGTAGATGGCCTCCACCGAGAGGCGGTCGGTGACGTGCCAGCCGGCCGTCAGCTCCGGCTCGAACAGGAGCCGCGAGCCGAGGGACAGGCGGTCGGGTCGCACCTGGAGCTGGTGCGCGTCGCCGTCCTGCACCGCGCCGCCGACGCCGGGGGCGACGTAGAAGTCGCGCCAGAGGTGGACGCGGTAGCTCAGGCCGGCCGCGGCGAAATCCACCCCGCCGGAGAGGTTGGCCTCGCCGATCACGTGGGCGCGGAAGTCGCCCCAGTGCAGCCACGGGATCTGCAGGGTGCGGTAGCCGAACTGCACGTCCGCCCCGCCCTCCACGGGCGTCACGGTGACGCCGAGGTCGGCGTTGTGCGCCAGCACGCCCACCAGGACGTCGCCTGCGCGCGCGGGCGCGGCGGCGAGGGCGAGCAGCAAGCCGGCGGCGACCGCGGGGGAGAGTCGGCGCACGGGGCTCAGGACCCGCCCGGGTGGTCGGACGGCGCGGCCGCCGACTGGCCCACCAGCGGCGCGGACGAGGCGGCGTAGGCGCTCTTCAGGTCGACGTTGTAGCTCGCCGCGCCGGCCGCCAGCGCGGTCAGGAACAAGTCGTTGTCATGGGCGTAGACGCCCAGATCGGCCACCACCGCCTGGTTCAGGAGATAGCCGACCATCGCCGCCTTGGTCCCGATCCCGTCGGCTCCGTCCTGGCCGTAGTAGGCGAAGTAGTCCGCGCGCGTGGGCGCCGACGCGATCCCGGTCTGGGCGGTGAGGATGGCCGACACCTTGGAGGCGTCGGCGGCGAAGCCGAAGATCTCCCCGTAGGCCTTGGCGGTCGCGTCCGACAGGCTGAGCCCGCCGTAGGCCGCGGTGAAGGCCGCCATGCCCGCGCCGAGCTTGCCGAGGTTCACCGCGAAGTTGATGTAACGGTTCTCCTGCGTGAACTTGGCGTAGTAAGCGGTGTTCAGGTTGTTGATGTTGCCCGTGCTGTTCACCAGGTAGTCGTAGCCGGCCGAGGTGGGCGTCTTGCCGGTGAAGAACTCGTAGGCGAGCGTGGCGACCGAGGTGGTGGCGTCCGCCAGGTGGCCCACCTGCAGGTCTGCGGCGGCCAGCGGCTGCGACCCCGCGTCCACGGCCGCGGCGATGTCCAGCAGGCCCGTGCGCTGTGCGGCGAGCGGGTTGGCCACGGTCGCGCCGTCGGCCAGCGTGATCGTGGCGGCCTGGGCGACGGTGGAGAGCACGGCGGCGCGCTCCACGTTGGCGAAGGCGGCCTCGATCTTGGCGGCGGTGGCCTGGCTGGGCGCGTTGGCGGCGGTGAGGGTCGCATCGGTGAACTGCAGGTGCTGGATGCTGGCCAGCGTCAGCGTTCCGTCCGGCGAGCCGGCGCGGGTGTCGGTCGCCGTCCACGCGGCCTGGCCCTGGCCGGCGAGGGTGTAGGACGCGTAGCCGCCGGTGAAGCGCACGGTGTCGGTCCCGCTCCCGCCGTCCAGGGTGTCGTTCCCGCCGGAGACGACGAAGGTGTCGTCGCCCGCGCCGGCGCGCAGCACGTCCGCGCCCGTGGAGCCGGTCAGGGTGTCGTTCCCGCCCAGGGCGGCGGCCAGGACGGCCGCGTTGTTGTCCGCCAGCACGTCGGCGACGAAGTCGGAGGCGGCGAGGCTGAAGCCCTGGAGGGAGAAGACCGTCGCGCCGTTGGCCGTCTCGGTCGCGCCCGTGACCACGCCGCCGGTCAGGGCGCCCGACGCCGAGTAGGTGAAGCCCGCGCCGAACACGTCGTCGGCCGAGCCGTCGGCGTAGGCGAAGCGGATGTGGCCGCCGTCGGAGACGGTGACCTGGCCGGACTGCACCTTGGCGAGGTTCAGCTGGTCGGTGTTCAGCGGGGTCGACCCTGCGGTCAGGACCGCCATGCGGGCCCTCCTCTCACTCTGCGGGACGGTGTGTCAGGCGAACAGCGGGATCGGGCCGCGGCCGCCGCCGCTCCAGGTCGCCCAGTTGGGGAAGACGTAGGGCATGTCGGCCGCCGCCACGCCGAACCACTGGGCGATCGCACCGATGTACTCCTCCTGCGCGATCGTCGGGATCCAGCGGCCGTCGCCGATGGCGTCGTCCTGCCCGCCGAGGGTGGTGTCGGGGTAGGCGCCCACCACCTGCTGGTCCTTCACCGCCGCACCCACCACCAGGTGGTTGGAGCCCCAGGCGTGGTCGGTGCCGCGCTGGGCGTTGGCTTTGAACACCCGGCCGAAGTCGCTCATGGTGAAGGCCGTCACCTGGTCGGCGACGTTGAGCGCCTTCATGGCGGCGTAGAAGCCGGCCAGGGCCATGGCGAGGTCGCCGTAGAGCCCGGCCTGCACGCCCGTGGAGCTGTCGGCCGCGTCCACCTGGTTGCTGTGGGTGTCGTAGCCGCCCTGGCTGGCGAAGAAGACCTGCTTGGTGTGGCCGAGCGTGCCCCGCGCCTCCACCAGCCGCGCCACGCGCATCAGCTGGCGGGCGATGTCGCTGGTGAGGGCGGCGCCGGTGGTCGGGTTCTTGAAGTACTGGTCGGTGGTCGAGGCGGTGGATGTCAAGACGCCGTTGGCCGTCACCGCCTGGCTGTAGGCGCCGGAGATGGACTGGCCGGTGAGCGCCGTCATCTCGCCGAGGCCGGACGGGGCGGAGAAGGCGTTCAGCCCCGCCTGCCGCGCCATCGTCGGCGCGTCGGTTGCGGCGGCGTTGTAGCCGTTGCGCACCAGCGTGCCCGTGGAGCTGACCACCAGCGGCGAGCTCTGGTGGCCGATCAGCGCCAGGGTCGAACCGCCGATGGACATCAGCTGCGGGAAGTTGGCCGCCCCCAGCTTGTCGGCGATGCGGCCCATGAAGCCGTCGACGTTGATGTCGCGCGCGCGCAGGCCTTGCCAGTGGTTCTGCTCGTCGGCGTGGCTCATCAGGTTGAGCGGCCGCAGGTCGGGGCGCGAGGTGTAGAGGCTCTTGGTCAGGGGCTGGAACAGGGTGCCCGTGTTGAGCACCACGTTGAGCGCGCCCTCCGTCCAGGCCGTCTGCAGGGGCGCGAACGCCGGGTGCAGGCCGAAGGCCGAGCCGGACAGGGCGGAGAGCTTGCTCTGGTCCAGCGCGACGCCCGCGCCGCGGCCGGCGGCGTAGCCCGCGTAGCGGCCGTCGGTGGGCACGACCATGTTCCAGGCGTCGTTGCCGCCGTAGAGGAACACGCCGACCATGGCGCGGTAGCCCGTGCCGTCCGCGGCCATGGCGGCGGAGCGGCCGAGCTGCGTCACGGCGGCGAGGGCGCCGGCGCCGCCCAGGAGCCTGTGGAATTCGCGTCGGGAGATGGCCATCGGTCGTCCCCTCACTCAGCGGTCGATCTGGAACTGCGGCGAGGCCGCGACGATGTAGAGCGCCGTCTGCGCACGCTTCCTCGCCTGCGTCGGCCCGTCGCTGTTGGTGACCGCGGTCATGGCCGCCTTGAGCGCCGCGCGCTGGGCGGTGGTCATGGTGCGGTTCAGCATCAGCAGGTCGATGCGGTCGAGCATGCCGTCCAGGTCGGTCCCGTAGTTCTGCCAGCTCGACCAGTCCACCTGGGTGCCCGTCGCGCCGGAGATCGTGGACTGCGCCGCGTACTCGCCGCGCGAGGCCTGGTCGCCGCTGACGTTCCAGTCGTAGGCGACGTTGTGGCGCGCCAGCACGGCGGAGGTGGTCAAAAGCTTGGTCTGAGGGCTGAGCAGGTTCGCCGTGGAGAGGGGCAGCGGATAGTCGGGCGGGTAGAAGTTGAACACGCTGGGGGCGTCGAACGGGCGCTCGCCCATGGCCTGGTCGCGGGTCAGGAAGGCGTAGCCGTCGCTGGTGAAGTTCGTCAGGCGGGCCATGCTGGTGAGCATCAGCACCGGCTCCTTCACCTTGCCGTCGCTCGCGCCGGCCTTGAAGCCGCCCCGCGCCTCGCCGTCGGTGAGGACGGCGCGCACCACGGCCTTGAGGTCGCCGCGCACGCCCGAGCCGTTGTTCGCGAACACCGCCGCCACCCGCCCGACGTAGCCGGCCGACGGGTTGGAGGTGACCAGCTGCTGGATCAGGTGACGCGACACGTAGGGCGCGGTGGAGGCGTTGGTGAACACCGCATCGACCACCGCGTTGACGCTGGCGTCCTGCGTCGCGCCCGCGGCGACGCTGGTTCCGATGAAGCTCTTGGCCGCCGTGTCGTAGTTGGCGGCGTTGACCACCATCGGCGATGAGTAGTCCAGGTCCACCCCGTCGCTCAGAGCCGCCCCGTTCAGGCGCGCGTAAGTCCAGCCGGTGAGCGCGCGGGCCACGTCGTGCACGTCGGCCGCCGTGTAGTTGGGGATCGGCGCGCCCGATCCGTCCAGCTTCAGGCTGCCGTCCATATTCAGCTGGTTCACGCCCATGGAGAACAGCTGCATCAGCTCGCGGGCGTAGTTCTCGCTGGGCGCGGCCTTGGCGCTGTTCGCCATGTTCAGGTACGACCCCATGTAAGGGTTCAGCGTCGTCTGCTTGAGGATGTCGCGGTAGTTGCCGAAGGCGTCGGTCAGGAAGATCTGCTGCAGCGCCGCCGCACCCGCCGACGACCGCACCTCCAGGTCGCTGGCCACGAGAAGTTGGCTCAGGGCGAAGGCGACGCGCTGGCGCAGCTGGTCGGGCTGGGCCACGGCGTCGGCGTAGAAGCGCATCTGCACCGGGGTGGAGCTCAGGTAGTCCCGGTTGCAGTTGGTGGCGTCCTGGCCGGTGAGGGCGCTGCAGCGGTTGGTCGCGCCCGTGCGCTGCATGATGTCGGCGTAGGTCGAGCCGGTGGCGGCGAACTGCTCGTCCAGCCACGCCGAGAGGTTCACCGCCTGGATGTGGTCCACCAGCGACTGTGTGGGGCCGAAGGTCGCCTGCTTGGCGAGGCGCACGGCGTCCGGCGCGCTGATGGTGCCGCCCTGTCCGCCGAAGATCCCGTTCACGGCGCCCGTCTGCTGCCCGCACGCGGCCAGAAGCGCTGTTCCCGTGAGCACCGCAGCGCGCTGGGCGTGCGCGAAGACGCCCGACATCCGCCTCATCGCAAGCTCCCCGGCCCCCCGGGTCCCCGCGACTTGACCTACTCGGGATTCGGGGCGGCCGGACTCTGACGTAACGCCGCAGTGTTGCTTGTCAGCAAGGTTTCACCATCAAGGCCGCATCGACCTCGCGGGGGTGTAGGCCACCTCCGACACGCGCCGCCGGCCGCCTTCGCGCGACAGCTGCACCCACACGTCGACCACGCCGGCCACGTAGTCGACGATCTCCGCGCGGGAAAGGTGGGCGCCCGCCTCCAGCACCATGAGCGCGATCTGGTCGCGGGCGCCGGCGGGGCTGTCGGCGTGGACGGTGGTCACGCTGCCCGGGTGGCCGCTGTTGACCGCGCGCAGGAACTGGAACGCCTCGCGCCCGCGCAGCTCGCCCAGGATGATGCGGTCCGGCCGCAGGCGCAGGGACGCGTGCAGCAGCTCCTCCGCCCCGACCCGCGCCTCGCCCAGCTCGCCGCGCACGGCCACGAGACCGACGGCGTTGGGGTGGGCGAGGCGCACCTCAGGCGTGTCCTCGATCAGCACCAGCCGCTCGTGGGCGGGGGCCTCCCGCACCAGCGCGTTGAGGAAGGTGGTCTTGCCCGTGGAGGCGCCGCCGGAGATCACGACGTTCTTCCGCGCCCGCACCGCCGCGCGCAGGAAGGCGGCGGTCTCGCCTGAGTCGAACAGCCGCAGCAGCTCCGCCTCGCCCGCGTCGGCGCGCGCGCCGTCCGTGCGGCGCACGCCGTCGAACGCGCCCTGGGCGGCGTAGTCGTCGAGCCCCAGGTCGGCCACCACGTGCTTCCTGATGGCGAGCGCCAGCGGCCCCCGCGTGGCGGGCGGCGCGCACACCTGCACGCGCGCGCCGTCCGGCAGCACGGCGGCGAGCAACGGGTGCTCGCGGCTGACGCCCTGGTGCGTCAGGGAGGCGACCTGGCGCGAGAGGCGCCACAGCAGCGTCTCGTCGAGCTCCGGCGCGTCGATCCGCTCCAGCCCGCCGCCGAGGGACTCGACCCAGACCTCGCCGGGACGGTTGACGAAGATGTCGGTGACGTCGTCGCGCTCCAGCCAGGGCGCGAACGGGGCGAGGTAGGTGCGCAGATAGACGCCGGGGGCGGTCACGGGCCGATCATGCTGTGCGCGACGTCGGCGGGCGGCAGCCCTACCCTACAACACTCCGCACCTGCGGTGCGGGAGACGGCCCTTGATCTCTTGGAGGCAGCGCAGGTGTGGAAGTTTGAGGAGCAGGTGCTTGGCGGGTGCAAATCAGACGAACCACTCACCGCACCGGCCCCACCGGCGAGAAGTCCAAGTCGCGCGCCACGAAGATGTTCACCGCGGCGCCCTGCGGCGTGCGGATCGTCGGCGGGCGGCTCCCGTCCTTGTTGATCGCGGCGGCGGCGGCGCTCGTCGCGTCAGAGCTGTCGCCGATGTAGACCTGCGCGCCCGTCTGCGAGCTGGCCAGCGCCGCGGCGCCCGCGTTCAGCACCGACAGCAGGATCGCCCCGCCGAAGCGCGCGAAGAAGTGGCTGTCCACCCTGCCCGTAAGCCCCGCGCGGCCGAGGTCGTCGGCGGCGGGCGAGGCGAGCTGGATGCTGCCGCCGTCCGGCCGGATCAGCCGCGTCCAGATCACGAACACGCGCGCGGCGCCGAGCGCGGTGGCCGCTTTGTACTGGCCGATCACACGGGCGCCCCGCGGGATCAGCACGTTGCGCCCGTCGAAGGAGCGCACCTCGCGGCTCACCACGGCGCGGGCGTAGCCCGGCAGGTCGCTGTCCAGCGCCGTCTCCAGGGTGGCGGCGATGGTGGCGCCCTCCGGGACGACGAGGCCCGGGTTGCGAAGGCGCGTGGCGACGGCGCGCTCGTTGTCGGCCCCGCCGACCCGGGCGGCGAACCGCTCTTCGGCCGACACGCTGGCCGAAGCGGCCTGCGCCTCGACGCCCGCCGCCGCCGTCGGCGAAGCCGGCATGAACGGCGCCGCGGCGCTTCCCGGCCGAGCCGCAGAGCCGACCGCCGGCTCGCCGCCCCCGAGATCGACGACCAACGCCGGCGCGCGCCGGCGCTGGTCGTCGCTGACGCCGCCGCCGGACGGCGGGGCCGCGGCGGTCGCGGGCGACGTCGGCGTCAGGGCGCTCATCGTCGACGCGGACGGCGGAACCGGCACGGCGTTGTTGGTGGTGAACTGGGGCGCCGGCACGCTGGTGATCGGCCCGGCC
>CAXTCO010000013.1:0-20774 GCA_964242255.1 uncultured Caulobacteraceae bacterium
GTGAGCCGGCCGACGTAGCGGTGCAGCACGGGCGAGAGGTAGGCGTCGACCACCGCCGTGTCTCCGCGCGGGATCAGCTTGATCAGCGGCGCGACCTCGTGGCTCGCGCTCACCTGGGTGAAGCCCACCTCGCGCGCGATCGCCGCGACACGCGCCTCGTGCGCCGGGTGCGCGTGCCCGTGCACCAGCACCACGGCGACGGCGCGCAGGCCGCGGTCGTGGGCGGCCTGCAGCCCCGCACGGGCGGCGGCCTCGTCGAGCGGCCGCAGCACCTCGCCTTCCGCCGTGACGCGCTCCGCGATCTCCAGCGCCTCCGCGTGGAGCGGCGGGGCCTTGCGGATGTCGAGCTCGAACAGGCGCGGGCGGGCCTGCCAACCGATGGTCAGCGCGTCCGCGTGGCCGGCGGTGACCGCCAGCAGCGTCGGCTCGCCGCGCCGCTCCAGGAGGGCGTTGGTGGCCACGGTGGTGCCCATCTTCACGGCCGCCACGCGAGCGGTCCCGTCCTTGGCGCCGCAGCGCGCCAGCACGCGCCGCACGCCCTCCACGGCCGCGTCGGCGTAGCCGGGCGCCTCGGAGAGCAGCTTCTCCACGTGCAGCGCCCCGCCCGGCGCGCGGCCCACCACGTCGGTGAAGGTGCCCCCGCGGTCGATCCAGAACTCCCAAGCGGTTGCGCTCATGCTGTCGTCGATAGCGGCTGGCGGCGCCGGCGGCCACAGGCGCGCCTTCAGCGCAGGTGGGGACGCCTGCAGGAGACCTGGAGGCGGAACCGCCGCACAGCGCCTATACTGTCGTCATGGACGCCCACGCCCCTGACGCAGCGCTGCACCACGCCACCAAGGGCCGCGGCCGCGTCTACGACTCCGTGCTCGACCTGATCGGCGACACGCCCCTGGTGCGCCTGCCGCGGCTCACGGCCGAGCTGAAGCCGCAGGGCGAGGTGCTGGCCAAGCTGGAGTTCTTCAACCCGCTCTCCAGCGTGAAGGACCGCATCGGCGTCAACATGATCGAGCAGCTGGAGGCCGACGGCGTGCTGCGCGAGGGCTCGTCGCTGGTGGAGCCCACCAGCGGCAACACGGGCATAGCCCTCGCCTTCGTGGCCGCCGCCAAGGGCTACCCGCTGACGCTTTGCATGCCGGAGAGCATGAGCGTGGAGCGGCGCAAGATGCTGCTGCTGCTGGGCGCGAGGCTGGAGCTCACGCCCGCGGAGAAGGGTATGCGCGGCGCCGTGGCCCGCGCGCAGGAGATCCTCGACTCCACGCCGGGCGCGGTCATGCCCCAGCAGTTCGAGAACGCCGCCAACCCCGCCATCCACCGCGCCACCACCGCCGAGGAGATCTGGAACGACACGGCCGGCGCGGTGGACGCCGTCGTCGCGGGCGTCGGCACGGGCGGCACCATCACGGGCGTCGGCCAGGTGCTCAAGGTGCGCAAGCCGGGGCTGAGGATGGTGGCCGTGGAGCCCGAGGCCTCGGCCGTGCTCAGCGGCGGCGCGCCCGGGCCGCACAAGATCCAGGGCATCGGCGCGGGCTTCGTGCCCGGCGTGCTCGACCGGGGCGTGATCGACGAGGTGGTCACCGTCTCGAACGAGGAGAGCTTCGCCTTCGCCCGCCGCGTCGCGCGCACGGAGGGGATCCCGGTGGGCATCAGCTCGGGCGGCGCCCTCTCCGCCGCGTTCCGCCTCGCCGCCGAGGACGCCTGGGCGGGCAAGACGCTGGTGGTGATCGTGCCGAGCTTCGCCGAGCGCTACCTCTCCACCGCCCTGTTCGAAGGGCTGGCGTAGACGCGCCCGCGCCGGACGGCGGCGCGGGCGCCCGGCGAAGATGACGTCTGCGTCATGACATCGTATTAAGGTGCGCGGCGCGCGTCGGATCAGCAGTTTCCGCTCGAGCACAGGGCTCGAGGAGGAACTCCGATGATCAGGACCATGACGGCCGCAGCGTTGGCGCTGACCCTGCTGGCCGCGGGCGCGGCGGCGGCGGCGGCCGATGCCGCCAAGGCTCCGCGGTTCGACGACCTGGACCTGAGCCGTCCACGCGACGCGCAGGCCTACAGCGGCCGCGTCGCCCGTGCGGCGGAGGCGGCGTGCGAGCGCCAGTCCACCGGCTTCGGCTCGGGCCAGGAGATGTTCGAGTGCCGCAACCGGATGCGCGCCGCCCTGGTCGCCGCCATGCCCGCCGCCGCCCGCACCACCTACACGGCCGCCCTGGACGGCCGCACGCAGGCCTCCCACGACGGGGCCGCCGGCTGACGAGGCGCGGCCGGCCGCGCCTCGGGGACAAGGCTTGAAGCCGCTCCCGTAACCGCCATATGGACGGTTGCAGTTTGAACGGTGCAAGGCCCGTGACCCAAGTCCTCTCCGCCCTGGTGGCGTTCGCCGTTCTGGCGGGCGTCGCCGCCTTCGCCCGCAACAGCGGCGACCGGGTCTCCTTCGTGGAGCCGCCCCCGCCGGCGGTCGCGTCTTCGACCACATGAGCCCGCAGGCTCCGACCGACGTCTTCACCCCCGAGCAGCGCTCGGCGGTGATGGCGCGGATCAAGGGGCGCGACACGGGGCCGGAGCGCGCCGTGCGGCGCAGGCTCACCGACATGGGCCTTCGCTATCGGCTGCATCGGCGCGACCTGCCGGGGCGGCCCGACATGGCGCTGGGGCCGCGCAAGGTCGCCGTGTTCGTCCACGGCTGCTTCTGGCACGGCCACGACTGCCCGCGCGGCAGCCGCAAGCCCAAGGCGAACGCGGCCTTCTGGGAGGCGAAGATCGCCCGCAACCGCGCCCGCGACGCCCGCAACCTGAGCGACCTGGCCGCCCTGGGCTGGCGCGGCCTGACGATCTGGGAGTGCGAGCTGCGCGACGACGACGCCCTGCGCGCCCGGCTGGAGCGAGAACTGCCGCCGCGCTGAACGGCGGGGGACGACGGGCGTCTCCAGCCGTCTGGTTCATCTCCGACGCCGTGGTGAAGAGGCTGCGCGAACGGCTGGAGGAGATCGGGGGCCGCCGCGACGCCTCCTACACCACCGATTCCTCGGGAGGGCGAAGGCTAGGCGCGCAGCAGGTCCAGCGTGCGCCCGTCGCGCCCGCCGCCGCACAGGACGTCGAGCGCGCGGGCGAACACCGGTGCGTCCGACGCGGCCGCCTCGAACAGCGTCAGGCTGGAGCGGAGCTTCAGGTCGTCGGGCGAGCCGAACACCTCGCGCGCCGTGCGCCCGGAAAGGCCGGCCGCCGCGCCGGCGATCTCGCGCAGTCGCGGGCCGAGCACGGGATGGGCGAGGTAGGCGCGCGCCTCGTCCAGCCCGCTGACCGCGTAGCGCCGCGCCGCCGGGCTGGAGCCGAGACCCGCCAGCTGCGGGAAGACGAACCACATCCAGTGGCTCGCCTTGCGGCCCCGCCGCACCTCGGCCAGAGCCTGCGCGTGGACGCCCTCCTGCGCCCGCACGAAGCGGGCGAGGTCGAAGGGATCGTCGCCCACCGCGTCAGGCCGCGAGCTTCACCGCCCTGGCGCCGTAGAAGCTCTCGCCGCGCTCGGCCATGTCGCGCAGCAGCTTGGGCGGGCTGAAACGCTCGCCGTACTTCTGCGCCAGGGCGTCGCACTGGGCGACGAACTCCGCCGCGCCGAGGCCGTCGATGTAGCTGGCGGGGCCGCCCGTCCAGGGCGCGAAGCCCCAGCCGAGGATGGCGCCCACGTCGGCCTCGCGCGGGTCGGTGATGACGCCCTCCTCCATGCATCGCGCCATCTCGACGGCTTGGCGGTGCAGCAGGCGCCGCTTCAGCTCGGCCACGAGCGCGGGCGGGGCGTCGGCCTGGGTCACGGGGGCGACCTTGGCGAGGCCGGGCCACAGGCTCTTCTTGCCGCCTTCGGGGTAGTCGTAGAAACCCTTGCCGTTCTTGCGGCCGTAGCGCCCCAGCTCGCCGACCATCGTCTCCATGATCTGCTGGAACTTGGGTGCGACGTACTTGTCGCCCAGGTCGAGCCGCGTCTGCCGGGCGATCTTGTAGGAGAGGTCGAGGGCGACGTCGTCGTGCATCTCCAGCGGGCCGCGGGGCATGCCGGTCATGCGGCCGACGTTGTCGATGATGGCCGGGGCGATCCCGTCGGCCAGCATCTCCATGCCCTCCTGCACGAAGGTGCCGAAGCAGCGGCTGGTGTAGAAGCCTCTGGAGTCGTTGACGACGATGGGCGTCTTCTTGATCTTCAGAACGTAGTCGATCGCCTTGGCGAGGGCCTCCTCGCCCGTCCGCTCGCCCATGATGATCTCGACCAAGCCCATCTTGTCGACCGGCGAGAAGAAGTGGATGCCGATGAAGTCGGCCGGGCGCACGCTCACCTCGGCCAGGCCCGTGATCGGCAGGGTGGAGGTGTTGGAGCCGAACACCGCGCCGGGCGCCAGCATCGCCTCCGCGCGGCGGGTGACGTCGGCCTTGATCTCCCGGTTCTCGAACACGGCCTCGATCACGAGGTCGCAGCCGCGCACCGCCTCGTAGTCGGCGACGGGCGTGATCAGGGCGAGCACCGCGTCGGCCTTGTCCTGCGACATGCGCCCCTTGCCGACCGCCTTCCTGACCAGGTCGGCGGCGTAGCCCTTGCCGCGCTCGGCGGCCTCGGCGGAGGTGTCGAGGAGCACGGTCTCGATCCCGGCCATGGCCTGCACGTAGGCGATGCCCGCGCCCATCATGCCCGCGCCGATCACCGCCACCTTCTTCGCGTCGGACCTGGCCGGCCCCTGCGGCCGCACCGCGCCCTTGCCCAGCGCCTGCATGGAGCCGAACAGGGTGCGCATCATGGCCGTGGCCTGCGGCGTCATCAGCGTGCGGGCGAAGTAGCGCGACTCGACCCGGAGCGCGGCGTCCATGGGCAGCTGCAGCCCCTCGTAGACGGCGTGCATGATGTTCAGCTGGGCGGGATAGTTGCCGTAGGTCTGCTTGCGCAGCATGGCGTTGCCCATGACGAACACCTGCACGCCCGCCGGGTGGTAGGGGCCGCCGCCGGGGATCTTGAAGCCCTTCTTGTCCCAGCGCGCGACGGGGTCGCCCGTCCGCACCCAAGCCTTGGCCGCCTCGATCTCCTGGCCGCGGGGCGCCAGCTGGTCGACCACGCCGGCGCTCTCGGCCTCGGCGGGGCGGAAGCTCCTGCCTTCCAGCAGGTAGGGCGCGGCGGCCATGACGCCCATCAGCCGCGGCAGCCGCTGGGTTCCGCCGCCGCCGGGCAAGAGGCCCACCTTGGCCTCCGGCAAGCCGATCTGGACCTTGGGATCGTCCACCAGCACGCGGTGGTGGCAGGCGAGGGCGATCTCCAGCCCGCCGCCCATGGCCACGCCCGCCACCGCGGCGGCCACCGGCTTTCCGCAGGTCTCCAACGCCCGCAGCGTGCGGCTCAAGGCGCCGGCGCGCTCGTGGACGCCCTCGACCGTGGCGTGCGCCGCGTCGGGCGCAGCCTGGCCAAGCTCGCCGAGGTCGGCCCCCGCGCAGAAGCCGGAGGCCTTGCCCGACGCGATCACCGCGCCCTTGACGGCGGCGTCCGTCCTGATGCGCTCCACCACCTCGACAAGCTCGGCGGCGAACTCGCGCGTGATGGTGTTCATGGAGCGGCCGGGCACGTCGAAGACGCACAGGGCGATCCCGTCGGCGTCGACGTCGATCTTGAAGATGTTCACTGTGAAGCTCCTGGCGTCATTCGGCGGCGATCGCCGACACGAGCGGGCGAAGCGCCCTGAGTTCGTCGCGGGCGGCGATGGCGGCCTTGGACAGGTCATGCTGCGTCTGCAGACCCAACCCCATCTGCGGGGACTGGTTGAAGAGCCGCCCTGGTCGAAGCACCAGGTCGGTGGTCAGGTCGGCGCGCTCCGCCACAACGTCGCGGATCGTGCCGGCATCTGTCATCCCCATGGCTTTCGCCAGGGACCCCGCGGTCAGATCATAATCAGGAAGATAGTCTTCGAGCAAGTGCTCGCCCGGGTGCGATGAGGCCGAGATATACTCACTGTAGTCAGGCCCGGTCGGCGGAACCTTGATCGTAGTCGACGAACTCGACATCTTCCGGGCCCTCCTGTCCCCAGACAAGCATACACGATATTGAGCGTTCACGCTGACCGGCCATCGCCCCTCTCGATCCCGGTGAGGCGGTGAAGGCGGTCGCCGTGGGGCTCCCGCAAGTCCTCCACCGCTTCAGCGACGGCGAGCTGGTCGAGCCGTCGTTTCGCCGCCTTCGCCAACCCCGGCGCGACGCCGCGTGGCGCCAGACCCAAGGAGATCTGGCGCGCCGCTTCGTCCTTCCAGCTGCGGATCACACGCGTTCGATGACGGTGGCGGTGCCCATGCCGCCGCCGACGCACAGGGTGACGAGCGCCGTCTCCTTGTCCGAGCGCTCCAGCTCGTCGAGCGCCGTGCCGAGGATCATGGCCCCCGTGGCCCCGAGTGGATGGCCCATGGCGATGGCCCCGCCGTTCACGTTCATCTTGTCATGGCCGATGTCGAGCGCCTGCATCATGCGCAGCACCACGGCGGCGAAGGCCTCGTTCAGCTCGTAGAGGTCGATGTCGCCGACCTCCATGCCGAGCCTCTTCAGCAGCTTCTCCGTCACGTAGCTCGGGCCGGTGAGCATGATCGACGGCTCGGAGCCGATGGAGGCCATGCCCTTCACCCGCGCCCGCGGGTTGAGGCCGAGGGCCTCGCCCATCTCCTTCGTGCCGAACAACACGCCCGCGGCGCCGTCGACGATGCCCGAGCTGTTGCCCGCGTGGTGGACGTGGTTCACGCGCTCCACCTGCGGATAGCGCTGCGTCACCACCGCGTCGAAGGCCATCTCGCCGATCGCGCCGAAGCTCGGGTTCAGCGAGCCCAACGACTGCATGGTGGTGGAGGGGCGCATGTGCTCGTCGCGCGCCAGGATCGGCAGGCCGAGCTGGTCCTTCACCGGGACGACGCTCTTCTCGAAGCGGCCCTCCTCCCACGCCCGGGCGGCGCGGCGCTGGCTCTCCAGCGCGTAGCCGTCCACGTCGTCGCGGCTGAAGCCGTGCAGGGTGGCGATCAGGTCGGCGCCGATGCCCTGGGGGGCGAAATAGGTCTTGAAGGCGGAGGACGGGTCGATCGGCAGGGCGCCGCCGTCACTGGCCATGGGCACCCGGCTCATGCTCTCCACGCCGCCGCCGACCGCCATGTCGGCCTCGCCGCTGATCACCTTGGCGGCGGCCATGTTGCAGGCCTCCAGGCCCGAGGCGCAGAAGCGGTTGATCTGCACGCCGGCGCAGGTCTCGGCCCAGTCGGCGTTGAGCACGGCGGTGCGGGCGATGTCCGCCCCCTGCTCGCCCACCGGCGACACGCAGCCCAGCACCACGTCGTCCACGCGCGAGGTGTCCAGCCCGTTGCGGTCGCGCAAGCGCTCTAGCACCTGGGTGGCGAGGCTGAGGGCGGTGATCTCGTGCAGCGACCCGTCGGACTTGCCGCGGCCGCGCGGCGTGCGCACGGCGTCGAAGATGTAGGCGTCGGGCATGGTCTTCAGGCTCCCTGTTCGGAGAGGACGGGCGCGGGTTCGACCCGCACCTCGGTCTTGACGGAGTTGGCGATGTTGCAGGCGTCGTGCGCCCGGTGGTGCAGGCCGTCGAGCGTCGCCGCGTCGGCGTCGCAGTCCACCTGCGGGCGGAGCGTGCAGACGGTCAGGCCGATGCGGCCGGTGTCGGCGAACTTGCCCATGCGGGCGACGGGCGTGTCCGCGTAGGCGCGCACCAGGACGCCCGCATGCCTGGCGAAGTCGAGGAACCACAGCATGTGGCAGGCGGAGAGGCCGGCGACGAGCAGCTCCTCCGGATCCGCCGCAGCCTCCACGCTCCACGGCGCGCGCACCACGGAGGGCGAGGCGGAGCCGGGGAGCGAGACGCCGCCGTCGAAGGCGATCTCGTGCCCGCGCGAGTAGCGGCCGGCGAGGAAGTCCTCGCCCGGGCGCAGCCGCCAGCTCACCACGGCCTCGTGCGTGCTCACCGGCCGAAGCCCTCGAAGCGGTAGCCGACCAGGGTGGAGCCGCCGTCCACGTCCAGGATCGCGCCCGTCACGTAGGCGGCGGCCGGCGAGCACAGGTAGACGGCGGCGTCGCCGATCTCGTCGGCGCGGCCGTAGCGGCCCAGGGGCGTGTTGGCCTTGGCCTGCGCCTCGGCTTCCGGCGTGGGGGCGAGGCGCGCCATGCCCTCGGTGCCCTCGATGGGTCCGGGCGTGATGGCGTTGACGCGGATCCCCATGGGCCCCCACTCCAGGGCCAGGCACTGCACCAGCATGTTCACGCCCGCCTTGGCCGCGCAGACGTGCGCCTGCAGGGCCGCGGGCTTGCGCGCCTGCCCCGCGGTGATGGCGATCAGCGAGGCGTCCGGCGCAAGGCGCGGATGGCCCGCGCGGAACAGGTTGAAGGTGCCCAGAAGGTCGATGTCGACCACCGCCTTGAAGGCGTTGGCGCTCATGCCGAGGACCGGCGCGGGGAAGTTGCCCGCCTGCCCGGCGATCAGGATGTCCAGCGGGCCGAGGTCGGCCGCCGCGGCGGCGAGGGCGGCCTCCACGGCCGCGTAGTCGCGCACGTCGGCGGTGAGCGCCAGCGCGCACGCCCGGCCCGCCTCGCAGTTGATCTCGGCGGCGGCGGCGTCCGCCTTGTCCGGCTTGCGGCCGAGCACGGCCACGCGCGCGCCGAGGCCCGCGAAGCGCTTGGCGATCCCCAGGTTGATGCCGCTGGTGCCGCCGGCGATGAACGCCGTCTTCCCGGCCAGCAGGTCGGGGGCGAAGGTGCTCTGGGGCGCGGCCATGCGGAGCGCTTTACGCCGCGAACGCGTCGGCGGGCAGTGACATCATCGTGTCCGCCCCCGCCTTCAGCTTGGCCAGGTGCGCCGCGCCCTCCGGCGCGATGCGCTCCGCGAAGTAGCGGGCCGTCACCAGCTTGTGCGCGTAGAACGGGTCGGCGTCGCCCGCCGCGATGCGGGACTGCGCCGCGACGGCCATGCGCAGCCACATGAGCGACAGGGCCGTCAGCCCGAACAGGTGCAGGTAGTCCGTGGAGGCGGCGCCCGCGTTGTCGGGGTTCGCCATGCCGTTCTGCATCAGCCAGAAGGTGGCCTCCTGCAGCTGCGCCTTGAGGCCCGCGAGGCTGTCCGCCAGCGGCTTGGCGTCGGCGGGCGCCTCGGCCACGGCCGCGTCCACCTCGGCGAAGAAGCTCATCACCGCGCGGCCGCCCTTGGCGGCGAGCTTGCGGCCGACGAGGTCCAACGCCTGCACGCCGTTGGTCCCCTCGTAGATCAGGGCGATGCGGCAGTCGCGCAGGTGCTGGCTGACGGGGAAGTGCTCGGTGAAGCCCGAGCCGCCGTGCACCTGCTGCGCGTCCTTGCACACGGCGAAGCCCTTCTCCGTCAGGAAGGCTTTCACCACGGGCGTCAGCAGGCCCATGTAGTCGGCCGCCTTCTCCGCCTGCGCCGGGTCGGGGCTGCGCTGCAGGTCGCCCTGCAGGGCGGTCCACAGCATGAAGGCGCGGCCGCCCTCCGTCAGGGAACGGGCGTCCATCAGCATGCGCCGCACGTCGGGGTGGACGATGATCGGGTCGGCCGGGCCGTCGGCGTTCTTGGGGCCGGTGAGGGAGCGGCCCTGCAACCGGTCCAGCGCGAAGGCGGCGGCGGCCTGGTGGGCGGCCTCGCCCTGCCCCACCCCCTGCACGCCGACGCCGAGGCGCGCCTCGTTCATCATTACGAACATGAGCTTCAGGCCGGCGTTCTCCTCGCCGACCAGCCAGCCCTGGGCGTCGTCGTAGGCCATCACGCAGGTGGCGTTGCCATGGATGCCCATCTTCTCCTCGAGCCCCACGCACTTGACGCCGTTGCGCTCTCCGGGCGCGCCCGACGCGTCCGGGACGAACTTGGGCACGATGAACAGGCTGATGCCCCTCACCCCCGCGGGCGCGCCCTCCACCCGCGCCAGCACGAGGTGGACGATGTTCTCCGCCATGTCGTGCTCGCCGCCGCTGATCCAGATCTTCTGGCCGGTGATGCGGAAGGAGCCGTCGCCTTGCGGGACCGCCTTGGTGCGCAGCAGGCCGAGGTCGGTGCCGCACTGCGGCTCCGTCAGGTTCATCGTGCCGCCCCACTCGCCGGAGACCAGCTTGGGGCAGTAGAGCGCCTTCTGCGCCTCGCTGCCGCCGGCGTGGATGGCGGCGTAGCAGCCGTGCGTCAGGCCCGGGTACATGCCGAACGCCATGTTGGCCCCCGACTGCATCTCGGCGAAGGCGGTGGAGACCACGCCCGGCAGGCCCTGGCCGCCGTAGGCCGGGTCGGAGCCCAGGGCCGGCCAGCCCGCCTCCACCATCCGGCGGTAGGCGTCGGCGAATCCTGTGGGCGTCTTCACCGTGTTGTCCGCCGACAAGGTGCAGCCCTCCACGTCGCCCACGTGGTTCAGCGGCGCGAGCACGCCCTCGGCGAACTTGGCGGCCTCCTCAAGCACCTGCTCCACCGTCTCGGCGGAGGCGTCGGCGAAGCCGGGCAGGTTCGCGTGGGCGTCCAGGTTCAAGACGTCGCGCAGGACGAACATCTGGTCGCGGACGGGGGCGCGGTAGGGCATGGGCGTCCTCTGGGTCGATCTCTGGACCGGTTCCCGGCCGGTTCCGGGGCTCAATCGTGCGGGTGCGCGTCGCCGAGGCCGGCGCGCATGGCGGAGGCGAAGTCGTCGGCCTGGGGCAGGAGGTCCGGGCGGATCGCAGCGAGCTTGGCCTCCAGCCGCGTCACGCCCGCCTCCAGCGTGCCGAGCGCCCGCTCGATGTCCCCGCGCTGGGCGTGCAGGGCGGCGATGCGCTCGCGCACCTTGGGCAGGGTGGCGGCCATCTGCGCGGCCCCGCCGTCGTTCTCGTCGTAGAGGTCGAGCAGCTCGCGCAGGTCGGCGAGGCTGAAGCCCAGCCGCTTGCCCTGCATGATCAGCCCCAGCCGCACCCGATCGCGCGGCCCGTAGACGCGGCTCAGCCCGTCGCGCGACGGCGAAAGCAGACCGCGGTCCTCGTAGAACCGCAGGGCGCGCGGGGTGGCCGCGAACTCGGCGCAGAGCTGGCGGATGGTCCAGGTGCGTTCGGGCGCACGGCGGGCGGCGGGCATGGGGGCGTCCGGAACGAAGGAAGGCGATATAGCTGACGCTTACGCTAACGTCAACTTACCGTCGGCCGTCGCCTAGATGCAACCTTGACGAGCGTTTTGGATGCGGCGCAGCCTCGGGCTGTGCACACCCGCACGCCGGAGACTCCCATGAAACGCGCCGACACCTGCCGCAGCGTCGCCCACCAGCTGTTCGCCGCCGAGGCCGCCCTGGACGGCGCCATCCGCGACTACGCCCGCTTGACCGCCGAGATGATGGAGGCCCGCACGCGCATGAACATCTCCGCCACGGTGGGATCGCAGGCCGTCGTCCGCGCCGCCGCGGTGGGGGCGGCGCTCGCGCAGGCGCGCGCCGAGTCGTCCGCCCTGCACGCCGCCCTCGCCGAGGTGCGCGACGGCCTGGGCGTGCGGATGGGCGACGTGGGCGGCGGCGACAAGACCGACACCAGCCGCCCCCTATGGCCCGTGGGCTCCGCTTCGGTGGAGCCCCTGCGCGCCGCGGGCTGACCGCCGCGCCTCTGCGCGAACGAAGCCGCGCAAGGGCTTGGAATGGCGGGGCGGAGGGGCTAAAGCCTCGCGCTGAAAGGGAACGGGCGGCCCTGCGCTTCCGGCTGTGCGCCGTGCGCGCCGCCCCGTCTCCCCGTCGACCCACGAGGCTTGAAAAGGCGCCCATGTCCGTAACGACCCCGCGTCGGGGAGCGGCCCTCGCCGCCGCGCCGGCCGCCGGCCTCTGCGCCCTCGCCGCGGGCCTGTCCGCCGGCGCCGCCCGCGCCGCCGACCTCCTGGGCCAGCCCACACCCGGCGGCATCGCCATGCAGCCGGGCGCCGCCCCGCTGCGCCACTCGGCGATCTGGTTCCACGACTGGGTGCTGCTGCCCATCATCGTGGCCATCTCGGTGTTCGTGCTGGGGCTGCTGGTCTACGTTGTGGTGAAGTTCAACCACAAGGCCAACCCGACGCCCGCGCGCTTCACGCACAACACCGCGGTCGAGATCGTCTGGACGTTGGCGCCCGTGCTGATCCTGATGTTCATCGCCATCTTCTCGTTCCGGCTGCTCTACGCCTACCACGACATGCCCAAGCCGGACGTGACCGTGAAGGTCACCGGCAACCAGTGGTATTGGACTTACGAGTATCCGGAGGCGGGCGGCTTCTCCTTCGACTCGATCCCGCTCAAGGAGAAGGAGGCCGAGGCCAAGGGCCCGGGCCTCTACCGCCTCGCCGTCGACAACCCGATGGTGGTGCCCGTGAACGCCACCGTGCAGGTGCTGGCGACGGGGGCGGACGTGCTGCACTCCTTCTTCGTGCCGGCGTTCGGGATCCAGGAGACCACCATCCCCGGCCGCATCAACCAGACCTGGTTCAAGCCGGAGAAGGAGGGGATCTACTACGGCCAGTGCAACGAGCTCTGCGGCGTGAACCACAGCTTCATGCCCATCGAGATCGACGTGGTGAGCCCCGCCAAATACCAGGCCTGGCTCGCCGGCCATGCGAAGAAGACCCCCTCCGCCGTGGCGGCCGACAGGGGCGCCTCGCCTGCGCCGACGCCGGTGGCCGGGCAGTCGCCCGCCGGGGCCACGCCGCCCGTGGAGGGCGCGACCGGTGCCACGGTCGGCCCGTTGACGGCCGCTCCGCCCTCGCCCGCCGCCGCCGCCGCGCCGCCCAAGGCGCAGACGGGGCCGGTCGGCGTGATGAAAATCGCGCCGTCGGCCACGCCGGCCTCCGCCAACGCCGCCTCCCCGGCCGGCTGAGGCGTCCCCACATGACACTCCCCGCCTCCCCGAACCTCTAGAGCGCCATGGCCACCACCTACGCCGCCCACGAGGACCACGCGCATCCCGGCGAGCACGAGGCGCACAGCCACGCGCCGCCGTTCTTCACGCGCTGGTTCTTCTCCACCAACCACAAGGACATCGGCACGCTGTACCTGATCTTCGCCATCATGGCGGGGGTGGTCGGCGGCCTGATCTCCGGCCTGATCCGCTGGGAGCTGGCCGAGCCGGGCATCCAGGTGTTCAAGCCGGGCACGCTCCTGGCCCAGCTCGGCGTGTTCGAGCCTTCGAACCACGGCTACAACGTGGCGATCACCGCCCACGGCCTGATCATGATCTTCTTCATGGTCATGCCCGCCATGATCGGCGGCTTCGGCAACTGGTTCGTGCCGCTGATGATCGGCGCGCCCGACATGGCGTTCCCGCGCATGAACAACATCAGCTTCTGGCTGCTGGTGGCGTCCTGGTGCCTGCTGTGCACCAGCCTGTTCATCGACGGCGGCCCGGGCCGCGGCTTCGGCGGCGGCTGGACGCTCTATGCGCCGCTCTCCACCACCGGCCACACCGGCCCGGCGATGGATGTGCTGATCCTGTCGCTCCACCTGGCGGGCGCGAGCTCGATCCTGGGCGCGATCAACTTCATCACCACGATCTTCAACATGCGCGCGCCGGGCATGACCCTGCACCGCATGCCGCTGTTCGCCTGGTCGGTGCTGATCACCGCCTTCCTGCTGCTGCTGTCGCTGCCCGTGCTGGCCGGCGCCATCACCATGCTGCTGACCGACCGCAACTTCGGCACCTCGTTCTTCAACGCGGCCGGCGGCGGCGACCCGATGATGTTCCAGCACCTGTTCTGGTTCTTCGGGCACCCGGAAGTCTACATCCTGATCCTGCCGGGCTTCGGCATCATCAGCCACATCGTCTCGACCTTCTCGAAGAAGCCCGTGTTCGGCTACCTCGCCATGGCCTACGCCATGGTCGCCATCGGCTTCGTCGGCTTCGTGGTGTGGGCCCACCACATGTTCACCGTCGGCATGAACGTGAACCTGCAGGCCTACTTCGTGGCCGCCACCATGGTCATCGCCGTGCCCACGGGCGTGAAGATCTTCAGCTGGATCGCCACCATGTGGGGCGGCTCCATCGAGTTCAAGACGCCGATGCTGTTCGCCACCGGCTTCATCTTCCTGTTCACCGTGGGCGGCGTCACCGGCGTGGTGCTGGCCAACGCCGGCCTCGACTACTCGCTGCACGCCACCTACTACGTGATCGCGCACTTTCACTACGTGCTGTCGTTGGGCGCGGTCTTCGCCATCTTCGCGGGCTATTACTATTGGTTTGAGAAGATGTATGGCATCAAGTACAACGAAGCGCTCGGCTGCGCCCATTTCTGGTTGATGTTCGTCGGGGTGAACGTCGTCTTCTTCCCGCAGCATTTCCTGGGCCTGCAGGGCATGCCGCGCCGCTACGTCGATTACCCGGCCGCCTTCGCCTTCTGGAACAAGGTGTCGTCGTTCGGCTACATGATCACCGCGGTCGCCGTCCTGGTGTTCCTGGTGATGCTGGTCGAGGCCGCCGTCCGTCGCCGCAAGGGCGTGGCCAATCCCTGGGGCGTGGGCGCCACCACCCTGGAGTGGAGCCTGTCCTCGCCGCCGCCCTACCATCAGTTCAACGAGCTTCCGGTCATCCACGCCGAGAAGCACTGACGGCCCGCCCGCGCCCGCGGCCTTGATGGGGCCGCGGGAAGGGTGTTCTCCCTCCGGGCGCGCGGACCTTCCCGGTCCGCGCGCCCTTCGCTTTGCGAGACCCTCAAGCCCTTGGCCGCCCCCTCCCCCTTCAGCTCCGACGCCGCCGCCGAGGCGACGGCGGCCGTCGCGCGGCCGAGGGACTACCTGCAGCTGCTCAAGCCGCGGGTGATGTCGCTGGTGGTGTTCACCGGGCTGACCGGGCTCGTGTGCGCCGACACGCCGGTCAGCCCGGTGATCGCCGCCGTGGCGGTGCTGTGCATCGCCGTCGGCGCAGGGGCGAGCGGCGCGCTCAACATGGCGCACGAAGCCGACCTGGACGCGCGCATGAAGCGCACCGCCAAGCGCCCCACCGCCACCGGCCGCGTGCCCACGGCGGAGGCCGCGGGCCTGGGCGTGGTGCTGGCCCTGTTCTCCGTGGCGACCATGGCGCTGGCGACCGACTGGCTGGCGGCCGCGCTGCTGGCGGCCACCATCGCCTTCTACGCGGTCGTCTACACGCGCTGGCTGAAGCGCTCCACGCCGCAGAACATCGTCATCGGCGGCGCGGCGGGCGCCCTGCCGCCGGTGGTCGGCTGGGCGGCGGCGAGCGGCCACGCGCCGCTGAACGCCTGGCTGATGTTCCTGATCATCTTCCTGTGGACGCCGCCGCACTTCTGGGCGCTGGGCCTCTACACGACGGAGGACTACGCTCAAGCCGGCGTGCCCATGCTGCCGGTGGTGCGCGGCGCCAAGGCGACCCGGCTGCAGATCCTGCTCTACAGCCTCGCTTTGGTGATCGTGGGGGCCGCGCCGCTCGCGACGGGGCTCGGCGGCCGCGTCTACGCCGCGGCGGCCCTCGGCGGCGGCGCGGTGTTCCTGGCGCTGGCGGTGCGCCTGTTCCGCTCGAAGGCGGGCGACACGCCGATCACCGGCCCCGGCGGCCTCTACGCGCGGCGCGAGGGCGGGCGCGAGGCGCGCGACCTTTTCGCCTGGTCGATCGTCTACCTGTTCGCCGTGTTCGCCACGCTGCTGGCCGAGCACCTCCTCAGGGGAGCCTTCCGCTGACCGACCCCGACCCGTTCCGCGAGGGGCTCGCCGCCGCCCGCGCCCGCCGCCTGCGCTCCTTGGGCCTGGCCGTGGCGCTGGTGGCGTTCGTGGTGCTGATCTTCGTGGTCAGCATCGCGCGCCTGACGGCCAACGCGCACCATGGCTGAGTCCCGCGCCCGCCACCGCGCCCTTCTCGCCGCCTGCACCTTGGGGGTGGCGGCCATGGTGGGCGCCGCCTACGCCTCCGTGCCGCTCTACCGCGCCTTCTGCCAGGCCACCGGCTTCAACGGCACGCCGCGCCGGGGCCTCTCCGGCCCGCACGGACCGGCCCTGGCGCAGCAGGTGACCGTGCGCTTCGACACCAACGTGCGCGGCCTGCCGTGGCGCTTCAGCGCCGACCAGGCGACGCAGACGGTGCACGTGGGCGCGCCCAACCAGGCCTTCTTCCGCGTCACCAACACCGGCCCCGCCGCGCTCACCGGGCGCGCGGTCTACAGTCTGGCGCCCGAGGTGGCGGCCGAGCACTTCATCAAGACGCAGTGCTTCTGCTTCGACGACCAGACGATCCCGGCCGGCCAGACGGTGGAGTTTCCGGTGATCTACTACGTCGACCCGAAATTCGCGAGCGACCCGTCGACCTCCGACCTCAAGGAGATCACCCTCTCCTACACCTTCTTCCCGGTGAAGAAGGCGGCCTGACGGCCGGCCCGGGAGGGCTTGGCGCGACGCGCCGGCGCCGCTATGGCAGCCCCCTCCGCGCGTGCGCGTTGCACCCGCAGACGCCCAAGGACCCCCGACCGCCGCCATGGCCGAAGCGCACCACGACGACGTCCAGCACGACTACCACCTGGTGAACCCCAGCCCCTGGCCGCTGGTGGGCTCCGCAGCCGCCGTGGTGTGGGCGCTGGGCATGGTCACCGGCATGAAGGGCCTGTTCGGCCTGGAGAAGGGCACCTGGTGGCTGGCCGGCGTCGGCGGCGCGGGCATCCTCTACACGATGTTCGGCTGGTGGTCGGACGTGATCAAGGAGAGCCGCGCCGGCGACCACACGCCCGTGGTGTCCATCGGCCTGCGCTACGGCATGATCCTGTTCATCGCCTCGGAGGTGATGTTCTTCGTGGCGTGGTTCTGGATGTTCTTCGAGATGGCCCTGTTCCACCACGACCGGACCTTCTCGGCCATCGACGAGGTGCGCCAGGCCTGGGGCGGCTGGCCGCCCAAGGGCGTGGAGGTGCTCGACCCGTGGCACTTCCCCCTGATCAACACCCTGACCCTGCTGCTCTCGGGCACCACCGCCACCTGGGCGCACCACGCGGTGCTGGAGGGCGACCGCAAGAGCGCCAAGACGGCCCTGTGGCTGACCATCGCCCTTGGCGCGACCTTCACCTGCGTGCAGGCCTACGAGTATCGCGAGATCATCACGGAGAAGCTGTTCTTCAACGAGACCGCGGCCAACAGCGGCCTCTACGGATCGTCCTTCTTCATGGCGACAGGCTTCCACGGCTTCCACGTGCTGGTGGGCACCATCTTTCTGGCGATCTGCCTGATGCGCCTCTACGCGGGGCAGATGACGCCGACCAAGCACTTCGGCTTCGAGGCGGCGGCCTGGTACTGGCACTTCGTGGACGTGGTGTGGCTGTTCCTGTTCGCCTTCATCTACGTCATGTTCGGCGGCCACGCCCCGCATTGACGCTGAACGCCTCCTGCACGGGGTCCTGCATCGCCCGGCCGCACCCCGGCCGGGCGATCTCGCGTGAGGGCGCCCGCGGTGGCTAGGGGCGCAGGCGGCGCGGCGCGGCGCGGGCCGGGCGCCGTCGCGACGCTGATGGCGGCGCTGGGCGTGGCGCTGCTGGTCGGGCTCGGCGTGTGGCAGCTGCAGCGGCTGCAATGGAAGACCGCCCTGCTGCAGCGGATCGCCGCCCTGCAGACCGCCCCCGCCGAGCCGCTGACGGTGGTGTTGAACCGGCTGGCGGACGGGCGGGCGGTCAACTTCTCCCGCGTGGTCACAAGCTGCGAGGGCCTGGGCGAGCGCGAGGCGCACCTCTACGGCCTGCGCACGGACGGGCCGGGCTGGCGGGAGATCACCGCCTGCCGCCTCTCCGGCGGCCCCTACGGCTCCGTCCTGCTGGACATGGGCTTCTCGCGCAAGGCCGGCCTGCAGCCGCCGCGCGGCGAGCCCGTGACCCTGCCGGCCGGCGCCCTCCTCACCGGCGTGCTGCGCGCGCCGGACCCGCGGCCCTGGTTCGCCGACCTGGTCGCGCCGCCCGCCGCGCGCCGCGGCCCCTCCGGCGAGTTCTTCGGCCGCGACATCCCCGCCATCGCCGCCGCCGTGGGCGCCCCGCGCCCCGCGCCGGTGATGATGATGCTGGAGTCGCCCTCCGCCGGGCCGGGGCTGATCGCAGCGCCCCTGCCGACCGGGATCGAGAACCGCCACCTGGAATACGCCCTCACCTGGTTCGGGCTGGCCGCCGCGCTGGTCGGCGTGTGGATCGCCGGCGTGGTCGCGGCCCGGCGCAACGGGCGCTGAGCGGCGTGCGCTACGTCTCCACGCGCGGTGCGGCCCCGCCCGTCGGCTTCGCCGAGGCGCTGGTCGCCGGCCTCGCCCCGGACGGCGGCCTGTACACGCCCGAGGCCTGGCCGGCGTTCGACGCCGCCGAGATCGCCGCCTTCGCCGGCCGCCCCTACGCCGAGGTCGCCGCCGCCGTGGTGGGCCGCCTCGCGGGCGACGCCTTCGCACCGGACGAGCTGCGCGCCGCCTGCGACGCCGCCTATGCGACGTTCGCCCACCCGGCGGTCGCCCCGCTGGCGCAGCTGGACGCCGGCCTGTGGCTGCTGGAGCTGTTCCACGGCCCCACCCTGGCGTTCAAGGACGTGGCCATGCAGCTGCTGGCGCGGCTCTACGACCTCGTGCTGGGCCGCGCGGGACGCCGGCTGACGCTGGCGGTCGCCACCAGCGGCGACACGGGCGGCGCGGCGGTGGAGGCGTTCCGCGCACGGGAGAACATCCGCCTCGCCGTGCTCTTCCCCGACGGCCGCATCTCGGACGTGCAGCGCCGCTTCATGACCACGGCGGCCGACCCCAACGTCTCCTGCGTGGCCGTCGACGGCGTGTTCGACGACTGCCAGGCGCTGGTGAAGGCTCTGTTCGCCGACCCTGACCTGCGCCGCGACGTCGGCCTCTCCGGGGTGAACAGCATCAACTTCGGGCGCATCGCCGCGCAGGCGGTCTACTATTTCACCGCGGCGGTCGCCCTCGGGGCGCCGGGGCGGGCAGTGCGCTTCGTCGTGCCCACCGGCAACTTCGGCGACGCCTTCGCCGGCTACGCGGCGATGCGCATGGGCCTGCCCATCGCCGGCGTCGAGGTCGCGACCAACGGCAACGACATCCTGGCGCGCGCCCTGTCGCTCGGCGTCTACGCCCACGGTCCCGTGCAGGCGACCCAGTCGCCGGCCATGGACATCCAGGTCGCCTCCAACTTCGAGCGCCTCTACTTCGAGGCGGTCGGCCGCGACGGCGCGGAGACCGCGCGCGCCTTCGCCGCCTTCGCCGCGGAGGGCGCGACCGAGCTGCCGAGCCAGGCCTTCGCCGAGGTGCGCCGCACCTTCACGGGCGCCTCCGCCACCGAGGCCGACACCTCCGGCGCCCTGGCGCGCGCCTGGTCGGAGAGCCGCACGCTGGTGGACCCGCACACCGCCACGGCCCTGGCCGCCGCCCGCCGCGCCGCACCCGACGGGACGCCGACGGTGGTGCTCGCCACCGCCCACCCCGCCAAGTTCCCGGACGCGGTGCGCGCCGCCACGGGCGCGGACCCCGGCCACGCCCTGGCCGACGCGCTCCTGTCCCTGCCCGAGCGCTACGTCCGGGCGCCCAACGACCTGGGCGCCGTCGCCGCCCACCTGCGGGAGTTCGCCGCGTGACCGCCCACCTGCACACCCTGTCGAACGGCGTGCGCGTCGTGGCCGACCCCATGCCCGGGCTGGAGAGCTTCGCCCTCACCGTCGTCGTGCGCGGCGGCGCGCGGTGGGAACCGGCTGAGCGCAACGGCTGGTCGCACCTGTTGGAGCACATGGTGTTCAAGGGCGCGGGCGCGCGCTCGTCCAAGGCCATCGTGGAGGCGATCGAGGCGCAGGGCGGCTGGATCAACGCCGCCACCGGCCACGAGCGCACCAGCTACCAGGTGCGCGGCCTCGCCGGTCATCTCGGAGGGGGCTTGCCCCTCGCCATGGAGGTGCTGGCCGACCTGCTGCGCCGCCCCGTGCTCGACCCGGAGGAGCTGGAGCGCGAGAAGGGCGTCATCGGCCAGGAGATCGCCGAGGCCGCCGACACGCCCGACGACCGCGTGTTCGACCTCGCCCAGGGCCGCGCCTTCGCCGACCAGCCCCTCGGCCGCCCGATCCTCGGCCTCGACGAGACGCTGGCCCCCACCACGCGCGGGACGCTGGCCGCGTGGAAGGACGGCCTCTACGCCGATCCCTCGCGCCTCGTGGTGGGCGCGGCCGGCGCGGTGGACGAGGCGGAGCTGCTGCGCTGGGTCGAGGCGGCGTTCGGAGACCTGGCGCCGCCCGCCGTGCCCGCGCCCGAGCCGGCGCCCGCCCGCTTCACCGGCGGCGCCCTGGCCGAGGCGCGGCGGCTGGAGCAGGCGCACCTCGTGCTGCTGCTGCCGGGCGTCGGCGTGCGCGACCCGGCGTGGCACGCCCAGCGCCTGTTCGCCGAGATCCTCGGCGGCGGCATGGCCAGCCGCCTGTTCCAGGAAGCGCGGGAGGCGCGCGGCCTCGCCTACGCCGTGGACGCCTACGCCGAGAGCTTCGAGGACGCGGGCCTGCTGGGCGTCTACGCCGGCACGGCCGCCGCCGACGCCCGCGGCATGGCCGAACTCGCCGCGACGGAGATCCGCAAGCTGACGGACCGGGTCGAGCCCGCCGAGCTGCTGCGCGCCCGCGCCCAGGCGCGCTCGCAGATCGCCATGGCGCGCGAGCAGCCCCTGCACCGCGCCGAGCAGGCCGCCGCCCAGGCGCTGCTGTTCGGCCGGCTGATCCCGCCCGAGGAGCTGGCGGCGGGCGTGGAGGCGGTCGACGCGGCCGCCCTGCGCGCCTACGGCGAGCGCGTGCTCGGCGCAGGCGCGGCGGCCGCCGCCGTGCTCGGC
>CAXTCO010000014.1:0-20644 GCA_964242255.1 uncultured Caulobacteraceae bacterium
CGCCAGGGCGGGTCCGCGCCAGCCTCGCAGGAGCCGGTCGGCGGGGCCGCCGGCGGGCGGCGCGGGGGCGGCGGCCTCTGCGGCGGACATGCGGGGCCTCTAGCAGAGCGGCGCGGGCGCTATCCACCGGTGCGGCGGCCCGCTAGACGCCGCGGCGATGGATCCCGAGCCCGACATCTCCGTGGTCGTGCCCGTGCACGACGAGGAGGGCGCCGCTCCCGCCTTGGCGCGCGAGATCGCCGCCGCCTTCGCGGGCCGACGCTACGAGATGGTGTTCGTGGACGACGCCAGCCGCGACGGCACGCGCGCCGCCCTGCTGGCGCTGCGCGCCGAGCTGCCCGCCCTGCGCGTGCTCGGCCACCGGCGCAACGCGGGCCAGAGCCGGGCGGTGCGCACGGGCGTGCTCGCCGCCCGCGCGGCCTTGGTGGTGACGCTGGACGGCGACGGGCAGAACCCGCCCGCCGACGGCCCGGCGCTGGCCGACGCCCTCGCCGCCGACCCGTCGCTGGGGCTGGTGGGGGGCCGCCGCGCGCAGCGCCGCGACGCCGCCGCCAAGCGCTGGGCCTCGCGCCTGGCCAACGGCGTGCGCAAGCGCCTGCTGCGCGACAGCGCCGACGACACGGGCTGTGGCCTCAAGGCGTTCCGCCGCGACGCGTTCGTGCGGCTCCCCTACTTCGACCACATGCACCGCTACCTCCCCGCGCTGATGCTGCGCGAGGGCTGGGGCGTGGCGTTCCGCGACGTAGGGCACCGCCCGCGCGGAAGCGGCCGCTCGAAGTACACCAACCTCGGCCGGCTGCTCGACGCCATGAGCGACCTCGGGGGCGTGATGTGGCTGGCGCGCCGCGCGCGCGATCCCGGCGGCGCGGACGAGCTCTAGAACGGGGCTCCCCCTCCCGCCGCGTGACCTTCCTGCAACAGTCGCCGCGGCGCGTGCGCAGGGGCGGGATACGGATGCACGTTTCGGCTTTCCGCCTTCGTCGCAGGGTGCGACGAATTGTCGAGGTGTCAGGGCTGCAACGCGGACGGGGCCGGATCATGGGGGCGAAATTTCGTCGCCCCTGTGGCTCTCCGGTCATGTCGTCGCAGGATGGGCTCTGATAGACGACCGGTCGACCGGACCTCCGGCGGCCATGATGTGACGAGAAGAGGGCTCTCGAGAATGAAGCTTCATCTGTTGGCGGGGGCCGCCCTCGTCGCGGCGCTGAGCGCCACGGCCGCTCAGGCCGCCCAGCCCGACGGCTGGTATGTCGCCGCCGACGCCGGCGCGCACGAGCTGACCGCGGGCGGCATGCACACGCGGTCGTCCAACAACGCGGCGGACGGCAGCCCCTACGGCTACAAGTTCTCCATCGACGACCCGTCGTTCGTGGGCTTCATCCGCGGCGGCTACCAGTTCCAGAAGAACTGGCGCGTCGAACTGGAAGGCGGCTTCCGCGAAGGCGAGATCAAGGGCATCGCCGGCTCCTCGAACCGCGCCGTCCCCTTCAAGCTGTGCGGCGGCGCCCAGCTGCGCACCGCGGCCAACCCGACCTGCCGCAATCCGAAGGGCGACTTCGAGCAGGGCTCGGGGATGGTCAACCTCCTCTACAGCTTCCTGCCCGACTCCCGCATCGACCCCTTCGTGGGCGTGGGCGTGGGCGTGAGCTACCTGTCGGCGACGACGGGCGGCCAGTTCAACCAGATCCCCGGCGCGATCACGGCGGCCAACCCGGCGCTGCAAGGCCTTCGCATCGACAAGGACTCGACCGCCTTCGCCTACCAGGGCCTCGCGGGCGTCAGCTACCACGCCACCCAGCGCCTGTCGGTCGACCTGACCTACCGCTACTTCGGCACGGCGGACCACCGCCTGCCGTCCGTGGGCACCGCGGCCATCCAGCCCGGCACCTTCCGCGGCCACTACGACGACCAGTCGGTGACGGTCGGCCTGCGTTGGAACTTCGGTGCGATCGCGGCCCCCCCGCCGCCGCCTCCCCCGCCCCCCCCGCCGCCGCCCCCGCCGCCGCCTCCCCCGCCGCCCCCGCCTCCGCCCCCGCCGGCGGTTCCGGAGATGCGCGAGTTCATCGTCTACTTCCCGTTCGACCAGTCGATCCTCACCACGGACGCCCAAGCGGTGGTCCAGGCGGCGGCCGACTACTCGAAGACGGGAACGGCGTCGCGCATCGTGGTGGTCGGCCACACCGACACCTCGGGCTCGGTGGCCTACAACGTCCGCCTGTCGGAGCGCCGCGCCCGCACGGTCGCCGACGCCCTGGTGGGTCTCGGCGTGCAGCAGTCCGTCCTGTCGGTCGACTGGAAGGGCAAGAGCCAGCCGGCCGTGGCCACGGGCGACGGGGTGAAGGAGCCCCTGAACCGTCGCGCCACCATCGACATCAACTTCTGACCCCGTGCGGGACCCCGGCCTCAGCGCCGGGGTCTTGCACTGGATCTTCGAGGCCCGGCCGACGACGGCCGGGCCTTTTCCTTGCGCGCAGACCTAGCGTTGCGATGACGGCGTCGCCGGGCGGGTCGTGCGCTTGCCGGCTCCGCCGGTGCGCCCATCTAGCAGACATGAGCCGCCCCGCCCCGCCCCTCCTCACCCTCGCCGCCCTGCTCCCCCTGCTGGCCGAGCCGGCCTTCGCCGCGCCGCGCACGGACACGGCCGTCTTCGCCGGCGGCTGCTTCTGGACCATGGAGAAGGGGCTGGAGCACGTGCCCGGCGTGGTGTCCGCCGTCTCCGGCTACACGGGCGGCCGCACCGCCCACCCCACCTACGCCGACGTGAACACCGAGACCACGGGTCACCTGGAGGCGGTCAAGGTCACCTTCGACCCCGCCAAAACGAGCTACCGCAAGCTGGTCGACGCCTACTGGCGGCTGATCGACCCCACGGAGGACGACGGGCAGGTGTGCGACATCGCCCCCTCCTACCACCCGGCCGTGTTCGTCGCCTCGCCCGAGCAGCGCCGTGACGCCGAGGCGTCGCGCGCGGCGATAGACACGGGCAAGCTGAAGGGCCGCATCGTCGTGCCGATCCGCGACACCGCGGCGTTCTGGCCCGCGGAGGGTCACCACCAGCAGTACGCGCAGCGGAACCCGCTGCAGTACGCCGCCTACGCCGCCGGCTGCGGCCGCGACCGCCGCCTCAAGGAGGTGTGGGGCGGCCGCTGACGGGATCGCGCGGGCGTGGCGCGAAGCCCTCGCCCACGAAGAGGGTCAAGGGCCGCGCCCGCCCCGGGCCGAGCGGGATGCGCACCTCGGTCCGGCCGCCCACGCGACGGAAGTCCGCCCGCGCCTCGTCCGGATAGTCGGCGCTGACGAAGGCTGCGCGCACTCCGTCGGCCGGCCTCAGCGGCGCGGTGGTCTCCGCCTGGTTCCGCGGCCGCCGTTCACGCACCCACATGCGCAGCGGCGGCGCGCCGGGCGCGGCGATCCAGCTCCGCCCGTAGTAGGACAGCGCGTTGAAGACGAAGCGGTCGTCCACCGCCAGGGCGGTCACCGGGCCGCCCGCGGCGGCGTGGTCGCGCCAGCGGCGGGCCGCCCGCGCCGTCTCCTCCCACCCCTGCGCCCGCTTGAGGCTGGCGCCGAGCCGCGCCGGCTCCAGCCAAGACGGATGCGTCATCGCCAGGGTGAAGGCCGCGGCGACCAGCGCCTGCCCCGCCAGGCTGGCCGAGAGGGCGCGCCGCCAGCCCGCCCCCCACGCCGCCGCCCTCGCGGCGAGCAGCGAACCGGCCGCATAGGCGGCGCCCGCCCAGTTGGCGTTGGCCCGCGCCGCCAGCGCTTCGACGAGCACCACGCCCAGGGCGGGCGCGGCGAGCCAGAAGAGCCACCGCTCCCGCAGCTCCAGCCGCCGCGCCGCTGCGAGGGCCCCCGCCGCCAGCAGCGCCGCGAACGGGACCGGCCCGAACACGCCGAACTGCCCCAGCAGGAAGCCGGCCGCCCCCGTGAGGTGAGGCCCCGCCCTGCGGCCCGCCTCGTCTCCCAGGTCGGCGTCCGCGGCGGTGTGCGCCACCGTCTGGAACCCGTGCAGCGCGTTCCAGGCCGCGTTGGGCGCGACCACCAGCAGGAAGGCCGCCGCCGCCGCCGCCGCCCGGCCGCGCGTCCACAGCCGCCGCCGACCCTCCGCATCCGCCGCCGCATGGATCAGCAGCCCGGCCACGACGTAGAGGGCGGCGTACTTCGACAGCGTCGCCGCCCCGAGCGCCGCACCGGCCGCCGCCGCCGCCGCGAGCCCGCCCGCCCGGGGCCCGCGCGCCCAGAGGATCGTCAGCGCCCACAGCGCCACGCCCAGTCCCGCCAGCAACGGCGCATCGGTGGCGATCACCTGCGAGGACAGGGCCACCCCCGGCATGAGCAGGTAGACGGCAGCGGAGCGCAGCCCGGTCGCGGCGTCGAACAGGCGCCGCCCGGCCGCGAACAGCGCCGCCGCGGCGGCCGCGTGGAGCAGGGGCGCCGGCAAACGCACCCACGCCTCGCGATCGCCGCCCAGCGCCGTCGACAGGCGGATGACCCAGGCGATCACCGGCGGCTTGGAGAAATACCCCCAGTCCAGGCGACGCGACCACAACCAGTACTGCGCCTCGTCGGGATAGAGCTCGAGCGGGGAGAGGAACAGCTGGATCGTGCGCACGCACAGCACGCCGAGGATCAGCGCCAGCGCCCAACGCTCCGCCCGCGACGCGGCGAGGCCGCGCGGCCCGTCCATCGTCCCGTGCGCCACCCCGCGAGCTAGGCCGCCGACGGGGGCGGAGGCAAGCCGCGCACTGTGTCTTGCGAGACACGGAGTGGCGTCCGTGAGGCGGCGTCACGCAAGCTTCATCATGCTTGGCCACAAGACGGGCTAAAACCGCCCGGCGGGGCCGAGGTTCCGTCCGACCGCGTCCGCCGAGGCCGACGCCGCCGCCAGGGGAATCCATGACGACGACCAGAAAGCTCGCAACGGGCGTGGCCACGGCCGCGCTCGCCTTCGCCGTGATGAGCGCCGCGGCGCACGCGCAGGAAACCACCGGCGGCATCAACGGCACGGTGAAGGGCGCGACGGGCGCACCCGTCGCCAACGCCCAGGTGACGGTGGTCTACGAGCCCACCAATCAGACCTTCACCGCCACCACGGACGGCGGCGGCCTGTTCTCGCTGCGCCAGCTGCCCCCGGGCGGTCCTTACCGTGTCACGGCCGCGAGCCCTGAAGGGCCGATCACCCAGGAGGTTCCGAGCGTCGGCCTGGGCGCCTCGCTCCAACTGGACCTCGCGCCTGGAACGCAGAGCTCGGAGGTCGTGGTGCGCGCCTCCAGCTCCGGCCCGCGCGTCGCGCAGACGGGCCCGCGCTCCACGTTCAACGCCACAGACATCGAGACGCTGCCGACCTTCCAGCGCGACCTGCGGGATTTCGCGCGGCTGAACCCCTTCGTGCAGCTCGATCCCACCAACAACAACGCCCTGATCATCGCGGGCAACAACAACCGCTACAACGCCATCTACGTCGACGGCGTGCGGGAGTCCGACGACTTCGGCCTGAACTCCAGCGGCTACCCCACCCAGCGCTCCCCCATCTCCATCGACCTGGTTCAGTCCCTGAACGTCGAGGTGGCGCCCTACGACGTGCAGTACGGGGCGTTCGAGGGGGGGGTGCTGAACATCGCCACCAAGTCGGGCTCGAACGAGCTCCACGGCTCGGGTTTCTACGAGTACGACTCGCGCCAGCTGGGCGCCGGCGAGGAGATCCGCGACCGCCCCGCGATCGTGAACTTCAAGGACAAGACCTACGGCTTCACCTTCAGCGGGCCGCTCTGGAAAGACCACGTCTTCTTCCAGTTCGGTTATGAGAAGTATGAGGGCCTAGCCTCGTCGTCCTTCGGCCCCTCCGACGCGACGGGCGTCGCCAACGTGGTGAACGGCGTCACCACCGCCCAGGCGCAGCAGGTCCAGCAGATTCTCCAGAGCGTGTACGGCTACAACGCAGGCGGCTTCGGCGCCTCCGCCCCGATCACCAGCGAGAAGTATTTCGGAAAGCTGACTTGGCAGATCACCGATAATCAGCGGTTTGTCTTCGAAACACAGCGCGATGACGACACGCAGTTCAACCAGTTCTCCAGCTCAACAGTTCTGGCGCTTAACTCCACACCCTATATCCTTGAGCAGCCGTTCTCGTCCTATACCGGCTATCTGTATTCCAACTGGACGCCGCACCTCTCCACAGAAGTGTCTTTCACCTACCGTGAAACCGCGAACCTGACGGACAACCTCGGCGCGCCCTTTCCCAACTTCCAGATCTTCACGGGCGCAGCCGGCCTTCTGAGCGGGCCGTCGATCCGGGTCGGCAACGACATCTCGCGCCAAGCCAACCTGCTGGAAACGACGGACCAGTTGTTCCGCGCCAAGGCCAACTACACGCTCGGCGCCCACACCTTCACCCTGGGCTACGAGCACGAGCAGCTCGACGTGTTCAACGTCTTCGTCCAGAACGCCTTCGGCAGCTACCTCTTCCCCTCGATCGCAAGCCTCGCCAACCGCACGGCGGGTCAGATCACCTACGCCAACGCCGTCACCAACAACGCCAACGACGGCGCGGCCGCCTACGGCGACGCGATCCACACCGGCTACCTCCAAGACGAGTGGCGGCCCCTGTCGAACCTGACCCTGCGCGGCGGCGTGCGGGTGGACGCTTACGAGCAGGGCGACAAACCCCGCGCCAACGCCCTGTTCCAGCAGATGTACGGGTTCTCGAACACGTCCAACCTGGACGGCAAGATCCTGGTGCAGCCGCGCTTCGGCTTCAACTACCGGCCGTTCTCCAACCTGGTCATCAACGGCGGCTTCGGCCTGTTCTCGGGCGGAAGCCCGAACGTCTGGATCTCGAACAACTACGCCAACCCTGGCAACCTGCTGGGTTCGGTCACCTGCACCCCGTCGAGCCCCGCCGCCCTCTGCGGCAACGCGATCAAGAACGTGCAGGGCCTCACGGTGGACCCGGCGTTGCTCGCGTCCAACACCGCGAGCGCCAACCGCGGCACCGGCATCACCAACGCCCTTTCGCCGAACTTCGACCCGCCGTCCGAATGGAAAGCTTCGGTGGGCGTCGCCTATACGGCCAACTTCGCGGACATGCCCTGGACCGGCGTCGTCGGCCGCTACCTCGGCAACGACTGGCGCCTGCATGGAGACTACCTGTACCAGACGGTGCAGGACGCCGTGCTCTGGCAGGACCTCCAGACCCTCAACAACGTGATCGGCACGGCTCCGGACGGGCGACCCATCTACAATCCCAACCGGTCCGTCGCCACGAACCGGAACAACAGCTACGACCTGCTGCTGACCGACACCCACAAGGGCCACGGCCAGGTCTACGCCCTCGGCCTGGGCAAGACCTTCGACTGGGGCTTCGACTTCGACCTCACCTACACCCGTACGGACCAGAAGGAGGTCAACCCGGCCACCAGCTCAGTGGCGCTGTCGAACTACTCGCAGCTCGCCTTCTCGGACCCGAACAACCCGAGCCTTGCGACGTCGAACTACAACATCAAGAACTCCGTCAAGCTCCAGGCCAGCTACGAGAAGCAGTTCATCCCAGGCTACTTCACCCGCTTCCGCCTCTACGGCACGCGCCGCTCGGGCCTGCCCTACTCCTTCACCTATTTCGGCGCGAACGGGATGACGGCGACCGCGACGGACACCTTCGGCCTCGCCAACAGCGTCGGCGGCACGCGCAACAACGAGCTGTTCTACGTGCCGCGGGCGGACAGCAGCGGCAACGTCACCGTCACAAGCGATCCGAAGGTGCAGTACGCGACCGGCTTCGACGTGGCGCAGTTCAACGCGTTCCTCAAGGCCAGCGGCCTGAGCCGCTACAACGGGCAGATCAGTCCGCGTAACGAGTTCACCGCCCGCGATGTGACTCAGGTGGACCTGAGCTTCGTACAGGAGGTCCCTGCATTCTTCGCCCCGAACGCCAAGGCGGAGCTCTACTTCAATATCTTCAACTTTGGGAACCTGTTGAACAACGGCTGGGGTGTGATCGACCAATACCCGTTCCCGAACGTCTACGCCGTGAACGTCACGCCGACCATCGTCAGCTGCGCGGGCAATCCGAGCTGCGCTCCGGGTCAGGCCAACCAGTACCGCTACGCACCGGCCAACGTCACCGGCAACACCACGGGCTTCGGCCGAACCGCGACGGTGAACACGGGCGGCCAACCTCCCGCGTCGCTGTGGGCGCTGAAGGTCGGTGTGCGCGTCAAGTTCTGACGGCCCGGCGCCTGTCGACACTCTCCAGGGGCGGCCGGATCGATCCGGCCGCCCTTTCTCTTGCGCGCTCCCGTTGACGGCGGGGGCCGCCGCTTCCACCTAGGCGCGCCCATGCCCGCGACCCCCGCCCCGACCGACCACGGCCTGCGCCCGTGCGTCCCCGCCGAGTGGGAGCCGCACGGCGCCCTGTGGGTCGGCTTTCCCAGCCATGCGGAGCTGTGGGAGGAGAACCTCGCCCCCGCGCAGGACGAGGTGGCCGCCCTGTGCCGGGCGCTGGCCGGCCCCGGCCGCGAGCGGGTGCGCGTGCTGGTGACGCAGGCGGGGCTCGCCGCCGCCTGCGGGCGCCTGGGCGGGGTCGCGGGGGTCGAACTGGTGCGCGGCGACTTCGGCGACGTGTGGCTGCGCGACACGGGGCCGGTCTTCCTCAAGCGCGGCGAGGCGGCGGGCGCCGCGGCCTTCCGCTTCAACGGCTGGGGCGGAAAGTACGTGCTGGAGGGCGACGACACCGTGGCCGAGCAGATCGCCGCGGCGGCGGGCGTGCCCTCCGTGGATCACCCCTTCGTGCTGGAGGGCGGCGCGGTCGACCACGACGGCCAGGGCGCCGTGCTCACCACGCGCCAGTGCCTGCTCAACCCCAACCGCAACGCGGGCTGGAGCGAGGCGCAGGCCGAGGCGGCGCTGGGCGCGGCGCTGGGCGCGCGACGCCTGCTGTGGCTCGGCGACGGCCTGCGCAACGACCACACCGACGGCCACGTGGACAACCTGGCGCGCTTCGTCGCGCCGGGCGTGGCGGCCTGCCCCGTGGCGGCCGGGCGCGACGACCCGAACGCGGAGGTCTACGCCGCCTGCGCCCGCACCCTCGCCGGCCTGCGCGACGCGCGGGGCGTGGCGCTCCAGGTGGCGCGCATCCCCTCGCCGGGCCGCATCGAGGACGAGACGGGCCGCGCCGTTCCGGCCAGCCACATGAACTTCGTGATCGCCAACGGCGCGGTGATCATGCCCACCTATGAGGACCGGTGGAGCGCGCTGGCGCTGGAGGCCCTCGGCGCCCTGTTCCCCGAGCGCGAGGCGATCGGCCTGCCGTCGCGCGCCCTGCTCACGGGCGGCGGCTCGTTCCACTGCATCACCCAGCAGGAGCCGGCCTGAGGCCGCCCCGGCGGACCGCAAGGAGAGACGCATGGCGCGCACCCTCACCCTCGGCGTGATCCAGACCTCCTACGGGGAGGACATGGCCGCCAACATCGCCAAGACGGCGGACCTCGTGCGCGAGGCGGCCGCCGGCGGCGCGCAGGTGGTCCTGCCGTCCGAGCTGTTCCAGGGGCCCTACTTCTGCGTGACGCAGGAGGAGCGGTGGTTCGCCACCGCCCACCCGTGGCGCGAGCACCCGTGCGTGACGGCGCTGGCGCCCCTGGCGGCCGAGCTGGGCGTGGTGATCCCGATCTCAATCTACGAGCGGGAGGGGCCGCACTACTACAACAGCCTGGTCATGGCCGACGCCGACGGGTCGCTGCTCGGCGTCTACCGCAAGAGCCACATCCCGGACGGGCCGGGCTACCAGGAGAAATACTACTTCCGCCCGGGCGACACGGGGTTCCGCGTGTGGGACACGCGCCACGGCCGCGTCGGCGTGGGCATCTGCTGGGACCAGTGGTTCCCCGAAGCCGCCCGCGCCATGGCGCTGGCGGGGGCGGAGGTGCTGCTCTACCCCACCGCGATCGGCTCGGAGCCGCACGACAGCGCGCTGGACACGCGCGACCCCTGGCGTCGCGCCATGCAGGGCCACGCCGTCTCCAACGTCATCCCGGTGGCGGCCGCCAACCGCGTCGGCCACGAGCCGGGGCCGGGCGGCGGCCAGACCTTCTACGGCTCGTCGTTCCTGGCCGACCACCGCGGCGACCTCGTGGCCGATCTGGACCGCGAGGAGGAGGGCGTGCTCACGGCGGCCTTCGACCTCGACTTCCTGCACACCCACCGCGCCGCCTGGGGGTTCTTCCGCGACCGGCGCACCGACCTCTACGAGGCGGTCGCCCCGGGCCGGGTGTTCGAGCCGGCCGGGCGGAGGTGATCGAGACCGAGCGGCTGATCCTGCGCCCCTGGCGCGAGGCGGATCGCGCCCCGTTCGCCGCGCTCAACGCCGACCCCGAGGTGATGGAGCACTTCCCCGCGGTGCTCACCCGCGAGGAAAGCGACGCCGCCGTGGACCGCCAGGTCGCCGCCCTGGCCGCGCACGGGTCCGCCTTCCTGGCGCTGGAGCGGCGGGAGGACGGGGCCTTCCTCGGCTTCGTGGGCGTGAAGCCGATTGCGGCGGACCTGCCCTTCGGCGGCGACCCTGAGATCGGCTGGCGCCTGGCGCGCCACGCCTGGGGCCGCGGCTACGCCTCAGAGGCCGCCCAGGCGGCCCTCGCCCACGCCTTCGCCCGCGAGGCGAAGCGGGTGGTGAGCTTCACGGCGACCGCCAACGCGCGCTCGCAGGCGGTGATGGCGCGCATCGGGCTCCAGCGGCGGCCGGAGCTCGACTTCGACCACCCCGCCCTGCCGCGCGGCCACCGGCTGGAGCGCCACGTCACCTACGCCCTCGACCGGAGCGCCTGAGACCGGCCGGAGTCAGCGCGGCTTCGGCAGCGGCCTCGGCAGCGCCTTGGGCGGGTCCGCCGCCGCGCGGTCCGGGTCCTTGGGGCCGAGCCAGGGCGTGCGCGCCATGGCCTCGCGCTCCACGGCGCACCGCCGGCCGGCGGGAACCGCGCCGCCCGCCTTGCGCACGGCGGTGAGCTCCAGGCGCGCGGCCTCCAGGTCGGCCTTGAAGGCGGCGTCGCCGTGCAGGCGGGCGACCAGCATGGCGCCGTTCACCTCCCCCTGCGTCACGTCGCTGACCGTGTGCACGCCGCAGACGACCCGGCTCTCGCCGTAGGCGCGGGTGCGCTGGAGGATGGGGGTGGCCAGGTCGGGCGCGAGCTCGGTCAGGATCAGGCCATAGGCCCAGATCATGGTGGTGTGGCCGCTGGGATAGGACCAGCTGTGCGCCACCCGGTCGGCGTCCGCCTCGCAGACCGGGCCGCCGTAGCTGACGAACGGACGCCAGTGCTGGAAGCGCGTCTTCACGCGCGTGGTCTGCACGCCTGCGTCCGTGCGCACGCGCGTCAGCAGGCGCAGCAGCGCCGGCGCCGTGCGGGGCGAGAGGTCCAGTCCGAACAGGCAGTCGTAGTCGGCCAGGGCGGCGGCGGCGCTCTCGTCGGCGTCGCGGGTGGCGAGGTCCCACCGGGCGGAGCCCTTCAGCCGCTGCGCCATGTCGAAGCCGGCGCGGTCGACGGCCTCCGCCGGCTCGCGCGAGCCCGGCGTGGGCGGCGGCGGGAGCACCAGGTAGGCGTCCACGGTCTGCTCGCGCGCCAGGTAGCCGGGGACGCGCTTGGGGGCCTGCTCCAGCGTCTGCTGTCCGCCCGCACGGGCCGCGGGCGCCACCTGCGCCGGCGAGGGCCGGGGCGAGGGACCCTGAGGCGGGGCGCTGGCCGCCGACGCCGACTGGGCCAGGGTGGCGGCGCCAGGGGCGAGGCAGGCCGCAAGGACGGCGGCGGCGGCGGGGCGGAACATCCGGGCGGCTCCGGTGGGCGGGCGACCGCGCTTAGCCCGGATGCGCGCGGCCGGGAACGGCGTCACTCAAGCTTCATCCTTCCGCCGGATCGCCGGCCTCCCCCAGGTGGCCCTCCTCGGGGTGCTCCGCGGCGGGAGCGCCGGCGGAGGCGCCGCGCGCGCCCTCCGCCGGGTCCTTGCCGCCGGGCTGAAGCTCGTCGGGCTGAGGTGCGGAAGGTTGAGGGGTTGCGGCCGCGTCGTCCTGTTCGGGCATGGCGTCTCTCCTGGGGTGAGGCGGAAGCGGGCGGGGCGGGGGGTGCGTTCCCCGTTCAGGCGTCCAAGTCGGCCCCGCGGGTCTCCGGCAGGAGGAAGACGGCGGTCAGCACCGCGACCGTCCCGCCCACGACGGGGTACCACAGGCCGAAGAAGATGTTCCCGCTGGAGACCACCATGGCGTAGGCGGCGGCGGGCAGGAAGCCGCCGACCCAGCCCGTGCCCAGGTGGTAGGGCAGCGACAGGGCCGTGTAGCGCACCCGCGTGGGGAACAGCTCCACCAGGCAGGCCGCCTGAGGGCCATAGAGCGCGGTCGCGCCCACGGCGAACAGCAGCAGCACCAGGAACAGGCCGACGGCGTTCGTCCCCTGCGCCGTGGCGGAGGCGGGGTAGCCGGCCGCCTTGAGCGCCGCCCCGATCTGCGCGCCCGTGGCCGCCTTCACCTTGGCGAGGGCGGCGCGGTCCAGTCCCAAGCCGTCGGGCGTGACCACCGTGCGGCCGCCCACGCGCACCTCCGCCGGCCGGCCGGCCGGCAGCGCCGCGTTGGTGTAGGAGACGCCCGCCGCCGTGAGCGCGCTCTTGGCGATGTCGCAGGAGGTGCGGAAGCTCGCCTTGCCCACAGGGTCGAACTGGACGGAGCAGGAGCGCGGATCCGCCGCCACCGTCACGGGCGCGGCGCGCACCGCCGCCGCCAGCTGCGGGGCGCCCAGGGCGGCCAGGGCGTGGAAGCCGGGGAACAGGGCCGCGGTGGTCAGGGCGGCGCCCAGCGTCATCACCCACTTGCGGCCCACCCGGTCCGACAGCCAGCCGAACAGCACGTAGAGCGGGGCGGTGGCGGCTACGAGCGCGATCATCACCGCGTTCACCGTCGCGGGCGCCACGTGCACCACGCGCTCGATGAAGACCTGCGCGTAGAAGAAGGCGCAGTACCAGACCGAGCCCTGCGCCACCATCAGGGCGAACAGGGCGATCAGCACCCGCTTGAGGTTGCTCCAGCGGCCGAACGCCTCCGCGTAGGGGGCAGGGCTGACGTTCCCCTCCGCCGCCAGCGCCTTGAACGCGGGGCTCTCCGCAAGCTTCAGGCGGATCCACACGGAGACGGCCAGGAGGCCGGCGGACGCCCAGAACGGCACACGCCAGCCCCACTCGGCGAAGGCGCCCTCGCCCATGGCCGTGCGTGTGGCGAGCGTCACCAGCAGCGCCGCCGCGAGCCCCACGGCGGCGCTGGTCTGGATGAAACTGGTGTAGAAGCCGCGGCGCGCCGCCGGCGCGTGCTCGGCCACGTAGATGGCCGCCCCGCCGTACTCGCCGCCGAGGGCCACGCCTTGGCAGATGCGCAGCAGCAGGAAGAGCACGGGGCTGACGATCCCCGCCTGCTTGAAGGAGGGCAGGCAGCCGATCAGGAAGGTCGCCGCCCCCATCAAGCTGACGGTGACCAGGAACGCGCCCTTGCGCCCCGCGCGGTCGCCGATCCGCCCGAACACCAGCGCGCCCACCGGGCGGAAGGCGAAGCCCACGGCGAAGGAGCCCAGGGCGAAGACCAGGGACGCGGTGTCGGACAGGCCGGCGGAGAAGGCCTTGGCGATGACCCCCGCCAGGGGCACGAAGACGAAGAAGTCGTACCACTCGAAGGCGGTGCCGGCGGCCGAGGCCGCCACGACCACGCGCATGTCGGCGGGGCGGCCCTGACCGTCCGCGGGCGGGACCCCGCCCGTCTCCACCGCCGCCATGCTCCCTCCGTCCGCCGCTCTCGCGGACGGCTTAGCACCCGCGCGCCGCGCCGCGTAACGCCGGTGCGAGCGCCGGATGTCAGGCCCGGATACGCAGAGGCGCGCCGCCCGCATGCGGACGGCGCGCCTCCCTCTCGCGAAGCGGCGAAGCTGGGCCCCGCCGCCTTATCCGTCGTCTTAGTGCTTGGCGTCGTTGGCGGTGTCGGTCACGGCGTGACCGGCGGAGCTGACGTCGCGGCCGGCGCCGGCGACGGTGTTGCAGGCCGACACGGTGAGCGCGGCGGCGGCGGCGGCGAGAACGAACAGCTTACGCATCGATGAAGTCTCCGTTGGCGGAGGGGTCCGGCTGCCCGATCATCCCCTCTCAGGCCGACGTCTAACACTCAAGCTGCAAGAGGGTTCCGCAGGGGCGTTGACGAGGAGGTCGCGGCGTCGCCCGGACCCGTCTCCTCCGGCGGCGGGTCCGGCCGCGGGAAGGTGAGCCGCTGCACGCGGCCGCCGTCCACAGCGGTCACCGTCTCGTTCACGCCGCGCAGCTGGCGGGCGTAGGCGGTCATCAGCGTGCGGCCCACGTCGCCTGTGGGCGGGGCGCCTGCGGCCCCGGCCAAAGCGGCGCCGTCGTCCTCGACCTCCAGCGTCACCTCGGCCCCCACGGTGAAGCGCACGCCGATGGTGCGGCCGCCCTTGGCGGCGGCCTTGCGGGCGTGCGTCAGCGCCTCCACGGCGAACAGGGCCAGGGGGGCCAGCTTGTCCGGGTCGATCTCCAGGTCGTCGGCGACCAGTTCGGTCCGCACGGGGCCGCCCGACGCCGAGGTCTCGCCCTGCACCACCTGGGCGATCAGCTCCTCCAGGAACTGGCGCACGTCCACCCGGCGCAGGTCCGGGCTCTGGTAGAGGGCGCGGTAGATCAGCGCCAGGGCGGCGATGCGCTGGCGCGTGTCGTGCATGGCTGCGCGCGCCTCGGGATCTGTCAGGGAACGCTGCTGCATGTTGAGCAGGCTGGTGATCACCTGCAGGTTGTTCTTCACCCGGTGGTGGATCTCGCGCATCAGCGCGTCCTTCTGCGCCAGGTGCTCGCGGGCGTCGCGGTCGCGGCTGACGATGGCGTCGGCCATGGCGTCCAGCGTCCGCGCCAGTTCTCGGATCTCGGCGGGCGCGCGCTCCGCCTTGACGGGCCGCACGGAGAAGCGGCCGCGCGCGTAGAGCATGGCGATGCGGTCCAGGTAGCCCAGCCAGCGCACCACGGTGCGGTCCGTCACGAACCACACCACCCCCACCGCCAGCAGCCAGGCCAGCAGCGGCAGGCCGATGGCGTTGAGCGGGTTCAGCCGCGCCCACGACCACAACCCGGGTTCGGGCGCAGACAGCACCACGAACAGGTCCGGCCCGGTGAGGAGCCGCACGGCCACGTGGCTCCGCAGCTCGCCGGCGGGCGTGCGCGCCGTGTAGGGCGTTCCCGGATGCGAGGCGAAACCGCCGGCCGCGGGCGGTGCGAACGCCCGGGGATCGCTCGCCAGCAGCAGGTGGCCGGCGCCGTCCGCCAGGGCCGCGGCCGTGGCGGACGGCAGGGTGGAGTCGTGCATGTCGGGCTTCAGCTGCGCCAGGGGCAGGCCGGCGATCACCGCGCCTTCGAAGGCGCCTCCCGGCCCGTCCACGCGCTCCGCCGCGATGATGGTGGGCTGCGGCGTGGCGACGGAGGGCGCCAGCACGAAGTGCTCTCCCGCCTCCAGCTGCTGGAACCAAGGCCGGCTGCGGCGCTCGGCGGGGTCGCCGCGCACGTCGCGGGCGGAGCACTGGACCCGGCCGCCCGCGTCCAGGCGGACGAGGTTGCTGAAGCCCTTCAGCCGGGTGACCAGCTCCGCCAGCCGCGGCGTGCACTCGAAGCCCACCGTCTGCGGCGTGACGCTCTCCAGCAAGATCTGGGCGACGGCCACCTGGGCGCGGGCCGTGATGGCCGAACGCTGCGCCGCCTCCACCAGCTGCGTCTGGCGGGCGTGGGTGTCGGACCGGAAGCCGATCCAAGCCTGCAGCCCGGCCAGGGCCAGCACCGGTGTGAGCGCCAGCGCGAGGGCCAGGCCCAGGCGCAGGCGGATGCTCATGCGGGTCCGGGGACGGGCGGGCACGGCGCCGCCCCTACCGGGGGCCGCCGCTCAGGCGCTCGGCGCTGGCCAGGATGGTGCGCATGGCCTCGCCGGCGGGCGAACCGTCGCGGTCGTAGGCCCCGCCCTCCAGGATGCCGTGCAGGGCTCGCCGGGCGCGGCTGACGCGGCTCTTCACCGTGCCCACGGCGCAGCCGCAGATGTCGGCCGCCTCTTCGTAGGCGAAGCCGCCGGCGCCCACCAGGATCAGCGCCTCGCGCTGCTCGGAGGGCAGCATGCCGAGCGCCAGGCGCATCTCGTCGAGCGCGATGGGGCTGGCGGGGTCGTCGATGGCCACCAGCGTGCGCTCGGCGGCCTCCTGGTCCAGCTGGCTCTGGCGCCAGCTGCGGCGCTTCTCGCTGTAGAACTGGTTACGCAGGATCATGAAGGTCCAAGCCTTCATGTTGGTGCCCATCTGGAAGGACGAGCGGGCGTCCCACGCCTTCATCACGGCGTCCTGGGCCAGGTCGTCGGCCGCGGCGGCGTCGCCGCACAGGGTGCGGGCGAACGCGCGCAGGTGGGGGATCAGACCCACCAGGTCGCGCTTGAAGATCTTCTCTTCGGAGGCGTCCAGCTCGACCCGTCGCACCATCAGTCCTGTCCGCCGCCCGTCGACCCGCCGCCCCGGCTTACAGGTGGCGAGGCGTCGGCGCGACGCAAGATGTCCAGGAACTCGTCCGGCACGGGCTCGCTGACGATGTCGTCGAACATCTGGCGCAGCTTGACGCCGATGGCCTGCTGGCGCAGCCGCGCCTCCTCCACCGCCTCGTCTTCGCGCTCTTCGGCCACGTCGTCTCCCGTCGTCCCAGGCTGCGGGGCCGTGCGGCCGACGCGACCGGTTGCGGCTCCCGCGGTTCCGATGGCTGCCAACCCTCGAAAGGGTCGGAGGTTCCGTCCGGCGCATGCTAGGGAGACCCGGCTTGACGGCGCCTTCCAACGCTGTCCTTTGAGCGCCAAATCCGACGTGCGCCGTCGCGGCGCCGGCGGGGGCGCGGTGCAGAGGGGCGCCGCACCGGATCACAAGGGCGGCGTCGCCGCGCGGAGTGGACATGGGTCTTCTTGAACGGCTGGCGCCGCACCTTCCCTACGTGCGCCGCTACGCCCGCGCGCTCACGGGCGACCAGGCGGCCGGCGATCAGTACGTGCGCGCCTCGCTGGAGGCCCTGGCCGCGGGCGAGCGCCAGCTGCCGGCGCACCTGACGCCGCGCGTGGCGCTCTACCACGTGTTCCACACCATCTGGTCGTCGACGGGGGCGACGCTGGACGAGGGCGGCCGCGACGGCGGCGGCCACGAGCCGGGCGACCCCTCCCGCCGGCTGATGCGCATCACCCCGCGCTCGCGCCAGGCTTTCCTGCTGACCTCGCTGGAGGGCTTCAGCCCCGCCGAGGCCGGCCAGATCCTGGGCGCCCCCTCGCACGAGATCGAGCGCCTGATCGCCGACGCCCAGCGCGAGCTGGACGCCGAGCTCGCCACCCAGGTGCTGATCATCGAGGACGAGCCTGTCATCGCCACCGACATCGAGGCGCTGGTCCGGGAGCTCGGCCACGAGGTGCTGGACGTCGCCGCGACCCGCACCGAGGCGGTGGAGGCGGTCAGGCGGCGCACGCCGGGCCTCGTGCTGGCCGACATCCAGCTGGCGGACGGCTCCAGCGGCATCGACGCCGTGAAGGACATCCTGGGCCAGCACGACGTGCCGGTGATCTTCATCACCGCCTTTCCCGAGCGCCTGCTCACGGGCGAGCGGCCGGAGCCCACCTTCCTGATCACCAAGCCGTTCCAGCCGGAGACGGTGAAGGCGGCCATCGGCCAGGCCCTGTTCTTCCACCCTGGCCGCTCGCGCCAGGCGGCCTGACGTCGCCGCGGGCGGGGCGGCGTCGCGGGGCCCCCTCGACGACGCAAGCGGAACCGGCGCGCCGGGCCTGACGTTGCCCGGCCGCCCATCAGCTAGAGGAACTGCGCCATGGCGACCTTCCGCGACGACGCCTCGCGCGTCCAGGACGACGCGGAGCGGCTGGGCCGCGACACGCAGCGCGCCGCCCGCAGCGGGCGGGACGCGCTGCCCGACTACGCCCGTGACCTCCTGGGCGACCGGGCGGACAAGTGGCGCGGCCAAGCCGAGGAGTACGCCGACCTGGCCGGCGAGGGGCTGGAGAACGCCCGCGTCTACGTGGTCGACCGCGTCCAGGAGCGGCCGCTGACGGCCACGGTGGCGGCGCTGGGCGTCGGGTTCCTGCTCGGCGCCCTGCTGTCCGGGTCGCGCCGGTGAAGAAGCTGCTCGGGCGCGTCCTGTCGGGCGCCGCCGCGGCGGGCGCGGCGTTCGGGGCCGCCGGATCGCTGATGGTGGCGCTGAGCTTCGCGCTCTACGCCTTCGCCAAGACCTACGTCGGCCCGGCGGGCGCCTCCGCCGTCGTGGCCGTCGTGCTCGCCGTGCTGCTGGGGACCGGGCTGGCGGTCGCCGCGGCGGGCGCGTCCGGCGGCAAGCGCAAGGCGCCGAAGCGCGGAGCCGAACCCGAGTCTGCCGACATCGTCAACCGCATCGCCGGCATGGCGCGCGACCGTCCGCTCGCCGCGGCGGCCGCGGCGGTGGCGGCGGGTCTCCTGTCGCTCCGCAACCCCACCCTGGTGGCCACCGTTCTCAGCCTGCTCAACCAGCCGCCCCGCCCGCGCCGCGACTGATGCGCCCGGGCGCATCCTACCCGGAGAGACGCCTCATGTTCGCCCTGCCCGACCTGCCGTACGGCTACGACGCGTTGCAGCCGGTGATCTCGGCCGAGATCATGCGGCTGCATCACGACAAGCACCACAAGGCGTATGTCGACTTCGTCAACAACAACGGCGGCGAGCAGTTTCCCGACATGGAGGCCGCCGTGCGCGCCGCGCAGGGCGACGCTGCGAAAGCCAAGCTGTTCAACAACGCCGGCCAAGCCTGGAACCACGGCTTCTTCTGGAACGCCATGCGCGCTCCCCAGAACGGGGGCGGGGGCGGCGCGAAGCCGTCGGGGTCGATCGCGGACGCGGTGGAGGCGTTCGGCGGCCTGGACGCGCTGAAGGCCAAGTTCGTCGAGGGCGGCGTCGGCCAGTTCGGCTCGGGCTGGGTGTGGATCCAGGCGTCGCCCAAGGGCGAGCTCTCCATCCTGCAGACGGGCAACGGCGACACGGCGCTGCTGCGCGACGGCAAGCCGGTCACCGGCTGCGACGTGTGGGAGCACGCCTACTACCTGGACTACAAGAACGACCGGAAGGCGTACCTGGAGGCGTGGTTCGACGGCGTTCTGAACTGGGACTTCGCCCTGGAGCAGTTCAACGCGGCGACCACGGGAGGCGAAGGCTACCGCTATCCCAAGCCCAGCTGAATCTCCGCTTGACAGGGCGGCGGGTCGGGAACTCGGCGGCCGGCCGCCGGTTATGGTCAAGCTGGAGGCGCTGGCCTCGGACCTGAACCTTTAGGAGTGTTCCCGATGCTGCAATGGGCTCTCATCTTCCTGGTCGTGGCGCTGATCGCCGGCGTGCTCGGTTTCGGCGGCGTCGCCGCGGGCGCCGCGTCGATCGCCAAGATCCTGTTCCTGATCTTCCTGGTGCTGTTCGCCGTGTCGCTGGTCATGCACCTGGTGCGCGGCCGAAGCATCTGACGACCGGCCTGGGCTGAACGACGGGGGCGGCGTCCGCGAGGCGCCGCCCCTTCTCGTTCCGCCTCCGGTCCGCTTAAGACGTCGCGCATGGACTTCGTGATCGCCGTCGACGGGGCGGCCGCCTCCGGCAAGGGCACCCTGGCGTCGCTCCTCGCCGCAGACCACGGCCTGCCGCATCTCGACACGGGCCTGCTCTACCGCGCCGTCGGCCGCGCCGTGCTGGACACGGGCGGCGACCCGCAGGACGCCGTCGCCGCCGAGGCCGCCGCCCGCGCGCTGGACGCCTCGCGCCTGTCCGACCCCGCCCTGCAGTCGGCCGAGGCGGGAGAGGCGGCGAGCCAGGCCGCCTTCCACCCCGGCGTGCGCGCGGCGCTGTACGACCTGCAGCGCGCCTTCGCGCTGCGGCCGGGCGGCGCGGTGCTCGACGGGCGGGACATCGGCACGGTGATCGCGCCCGAAGCCGGCGCCAAGCTGTGGATCGACGCGGACGTGCAGGTGCGCGCCCGTCGCCGCTGGCTGCAGGTGCGGGCCCGCGGCGACGTCCGGCCCCTGGACGCTCTGGTCGCCGACCTGCAGCGCCGCGACGCCCGCGACGCGGGCCGCACCGCCGCCCCCATGATGCGCGCGCCCGACGCCGTCTTGCTGGACACGACGTCCATGGATATACCGCAGTCCGCCGATGCGGCGCGCCGCATCGTCGAGGCCGCGCGCGCCCGCTGGGAGGAGCATCGCTCCGTCACCGCCGGGTAATCCCAACCGCGCCGCCGAGCGAGTCCTCCGCACGACGCTTCCGCCCTCCGCGACGACTCCGTCCGCGCGGGCGCCCCTTCAACCTCAACCCATCGGGCCGCTCGTGCGCGGCCCACCCCGGAGTTTCCGTTTGCCTGACGACATGAGCATGGGCGGCATGAGCCCCTCGCGCGACGACTTCGCCGCGCTCCTCGAAGAGGCCCTGGGCGGGCGCGACCTGGCCGAAGGCTCGGTGGTGCACGGCCTGGTCACCGGCGTCGAGAAGGACTTCGTCATCGTCGATGTCGGCCTGAAGACCGAAGGCCGCGTGCCGATGAAGGAGTTCGCCGAGCCCGGCCG
>CAXTCO010000015.1:0-19841 GCA_964242255.1 uncultured Caulobacteraceae bacterium
CGACGGGCCTGCGGCCCTGGCGGCCGCGCGGGCCGGGCCGGCGCTGGCCCGCTTGCTGGCGGGCGCGACGGCCCTGGCCGTGTTCAACGCCGTCATCGCCATGGTGCTGCTGTGCGCCCGCCAATTGTACGGGGCGGCCCGCGACGGGGTGTGGCCGGGCGCCGCCTCGCGGTGGCTGGCGCGGGTGGAGGCGCGATCGGGCGCGCCCGCCCTGGCGACCGTGGCCGCCGGCGCGGCTGCGGCGTTCCTGTGCCTTGCGCCCCTGTCCCTGCTGCTGCTGCTCACGGGCACGGGGGTCACGGCCATCTACGCCGGCCTGTGCGTAGTGCTGGCGGTCGGCCGCCGCACGGGGCGCACCGCCGCGGCCGTCCACCGCGCGCCGGGCCATCCGTGGACGACGGCCGCCGTGTTCCTCATGCTCGGGGGCGTGCTCGCCGCCGACGCGGCCACGCCGGGCGACGGGCGCACGAGCCTCATCGCGACCGCGGCGCTGGCGGCGATGGGCGCCCTGTGGGGCGCGGTCCGCGTCCGCTCAGGAGCATGGCGGCCCACCGCGCCGTCGGACGACGGAGCGGCGGACGAGGGGGCGGCCGGGGCGTCGCGGCCCGACGGCGGCGTGCGCGTTTGACGGTCCCGCTCTCCCATGACGGCGAAGGCGCCCTGCGCGGCGAGACGCCCATCCTCCCCGCCCAATCGAGGAGACGATCAGGGCGGTCGCGGAGCTCCACGCGGAGCGCCGCCGCCGCACCACTCCCCCTTTGGCGGGCACGGAGGAAGCGTCTACGCAGGCCCTGGACCAGTCGATCCGGCCAGCCAGGTCCGGCATGCGCCGGTGCACCGCATCCCATACGCCGCGACCGCATCAGGGATGTCTGGCCTCGCAACCCCTGGCCGATGCGAGACGTCGGCCCGGACGTCCAAGCGCGACGCCTGACCGCCCAGAGGTTCGGAACGGGTTGATACGTGATAGCGTAGGGCATAGAGCTGGAGCGCCTCCCGACCGACCTACAGAGACATCGACATGGCCCCCGAACAGAGCCGCAGCACGCCGTCGAAGATCCCCGTCACGGTGCTGACCGGCTACCTGGGCGCGGGCAAGACCACGCTCCTGAACCGCATCCTCACCGAGAGCCACGGCAAGAAGTACGCGGTGATCGTCAACGAGTTCGGGGAGCTCGGAATCGATAACGATCTCGTCGTCGACGCCGATGAGGAGGTGTTCGAGATGAACAACGGCTGCATCTGCTGCACGGTGCGCGGCGACCTGATCCGCATCATCGAAGGACTGATGCGCCGCAAGGGTCTGGACGGCATCCTCGTCGAGACGACGGGGCTGGCCGACCCCGCTCCCGTGGCGCAGACCTTCTTCGTCGACGAAGAGGTGGCCAAGCGGACGCGGCTGGACGCCATCATCACCGTGGTGGACGCGCTGAACATCGAGCAGCGGCTCGTGGACAGCCACGAGGCGGCCGAGCAGATCGCTTTCGCCGACGTCATCCTCCTGAACAAGGTCGATCTCGTGTCGCCGCAGGCGCAGGCCGCCCTGGAGAGCCGCATCCGCGGCCTGAACGGCACCGCGCGCATCCTGCGCACGCAGGGCTGCGGCGTGGAGTTGGCCGACGTGCTGGACCGGGGCGCCTTCGACCTGCAGCGCATCCTGGAGATCGAGCCGGACTTCCTGGGGGAGGACGCGCACGAGCACGACGACGCCGTCGCGTCCGTCTCCTTCTCGTCCGACCGCGCCATGGACCCGAACCGCACGCAAACCTGGCTGGACACGGTGGCCCAGACGCTGGGTCAGGACATCCTGCGCTGGAAGGGCATCCTGAGCCTGAAGGGCGAGGACCGGCGGATCGTGTTCCAGGGCGTGCACATGCTGCTCGCCGTCGACCGCCAGCGGCCGTGGCTCGCGGACGAGGCCCGCACCTCCCGCGCGGTCTTCATCGGCCGCGACCTTCCGGTGGAGAAGCTGCGCGCCGGCTTCGACGCCTGCCTCGTCTGAGACCCCCGCTCCCAGCGGAGCCGCCACGCCGGTTCGGGTTCGGCGCGGCGGTGCTCGCCCTCGCCGCCGGCCCGCAGGCCCGGTTCGCCGCCGTCCTCGCGGACGGCTCCGTGCGTCCGGTGACGGGCGGAGCGCCGCGGGAGTTCTGCACCGCGACCGCTCACACTGGGGGGCGCTCCAGCTCGCGCGGCGCCCGCTGAGCGAAGGACGCCTGAGCGCCGGCGAGGACGACGGCTCTGTCGGATCGGGTGGACCGGTGAATGCCGCGAAGTCAGGGGCTTCGGCGCCGGAGGGGTGGAGAGCCTGCTCGTCGATCCCGCGACGTCGGTGCGCCGTCACCATCGGGCCGCGAGCTGCACCTTCTATCGCCTTATCTTTGAGACGACGGACGAGCGCCGCCTTCCGAGCGCGCCAGGAACACTGGGCCTGGACGGCCGGGGAGGGCGGATCGCGGCTCCCACTACGACCCTCGGCTAGGCCGCCATATCGAGATCGAACGCTTGTCACGTTACGCTATACCCTATCATATGCTCGGCATGCTTGGCGGGACGGCCGATCGTCGAGACAGCGGGGCGCGCGGGCGCTCCGGCCGCCCGTGACGCCGCTCGGACTGGGCGACGCAGGGGGCGGCCTCGTCTTCCTCCTCGGCCTCAGGCACGGGCTGGACCCCGACCATGTGGCCGTCATCGACAACCTGACCTTCCGCGCGGCGGAGGAGCGGTCCGCCGCCGCGCCTTGGATCGGCGCGCTGTTCGCGGCCGGCCACAGCCTCTCGGTGACCGCGGTCGCCGTGCTGGTCGCGGCCGTCACGCCGCACCTTCCATGGCCCGCGTGGCTCAGCGACGCCATGGATTGGGCGGTGATTCTGCTGCTGGTGCTGGTCGGCGCGCTGAACGTGCAGGCCCTTCGCCGCCCCGGACGCTACAGGCCCGCGGGCTGGCGAAGCGGGCTGCTGCCGCGCAGGGGGCGCGGCGCCCGTCCGCTCGCCGTGCTGGCCACGGGCGTGGTGTTCGGCCTGGTGTTCGACACCGCCACCCAGGCGGCGGCCTGGGGCGCCGCGGCCTCGGCGCACTCGGGAGTCGGGGGCGCCCTCGCCGTGTCCGCCCTGTTCGCGGCGGGCATGATCCTGACCGACACGGTCGACAGCCAAGTCGTCGCGGCCCTGCTGCGCAGGGGCGACGCGCAGGGCGGCGCGGCCCGCTACCGCCGCGCGGTGGGCTGGATCATCGTGGGGCTGTCGCTCGGCATGGCCGGCTACGCGCTCGCCTCGAAGCTGGGCGGGATGCGCGAGCTGTCCGACCTGCGTCTCACCCTCGTCGGCGCGTCGATGGCCGCCGTGGTGGTCGCCGCGCTCCTCATCGAGAGGCGCCGCAGGCGCCGTCCGGAGCACGAGCCGGCGTGATCGGGCCTTGACCGCAGCTCGTCCGAAGGCGCTTCAGCCAGGGATGTCGCCGCCCCGCGCCGGGCGCGATCTGAGCACCTAGGCCGGCGGCGTCACAGCGGCCGCGAACAATCACGGCGGTCGATCAGCCTGAACAGACCAGCCTTGGGGAAGGCATGCCATACAGCTTCGACAGCAAGTCCGCCGCGGTGTTCGCGTCGACGGTCCTGTTCACCACGGCCGCGCACGCGCAGCAGGCTGCGCCTCCAACGACGCTCCCGCCGGCGGAGAGACCAGCCGAAACGCGGACCGGGCCGGGGCGGACGAGCAGCAGCGCCCTGAGCGAGGTTGTCGTGACGAGTTCCCGCGTGCGATCGCTAGAGCAGTTCACGCCCACGGGCAGCCGCCTGAACCTCTCGGCCAAGGACACCCCCGCCACCCTGGACGTCATCACCTCGCAGACCATCACCACCCGCGGTTACCTGACCGCCGAGGAGGCGGCGGACAGCCTGCCCGGCGTGACCTCCGGCGGCACGCCGGGCGACCTGGTCAACTTCCATGTTCGCGGCTTCTCGGGCGACGAGATCCAGATCCTGCACAACGGCATCTACGTCGGCCCCTCCGACCTCATCGCCCGCCCAAACAACACCTACAATCTTGAAAGCGTGCAGATCCTGAAGGGTCCGGCCTCGGTCCTCTACGGCCAGGGGGCGATCGGCGGCGCCATCAACATCGTCAACAAGGCCCCGACCTTCGGCGAACCCCACTACGAAGGCCTGCTCTCATACGGCAGCTTCGACACCGCACAGGTGGGCGCCTCCGTCAGCGGTGGCGTGAGCGAGACCGTCGCGGTGCGCGCCGACGTCAGCTACCTGCGCTCCGACAACTATATCGACCGGGCGCAGAGCGACTCCTTCGACGCCACGCTGTCGGTCCTGTGGCGGCCAACGCCGAAACTGGACGTGCAGTTCTCGGTCGACTACCTGCAGGACCACCCGTTTCCTTACTACGGAGATCCGCTGCTGCCGGTCTCCGTAGCCACGGACCCGCAGAAGGGCGTCGTCCAGACCAACTTCGGCTACATGGTCGACAAACGGCTGTCGAACGTCAACTATGACGTCTCCGATTATACAATCGAGTCTCATCAAGTGTTCCCGCAGCTGTTCATCAAATTCAGACTTAACGACTACGTCACATTCAATAACTTTCTCTACTTATTCAAGGCTGACCGGCGCTGGCGAAACGCTGAAACCTACCTTTATGACCCTGGCGCGAGCCAGATCAGTCGCGACCGGTTCTTCGTCAACCACAACCAGGACATCGAGGGCGATCAAGGCGACCTCACCATGACGTATCCCGTGTTCGGCCTGCAGAACAAGATGAATATCGGTTACGACTACAGTCATCTGGACTTTAAGCGCACGCGCGGATTTCCCGACAACGACGAGGTCGACACGTTCCACCCCAACCCGGGCTTGTTCCTCCCCGGCCTGCCGCCGGGCGCCAGCAACGAGCCTGTCGCGGGCATCAGCCCGACCTTCTGGAATGATCCGGCTGTGTTCTTCGAAGACATCCTGAACCTGACGCCGGCGCTCAAGCTGGCCACCGGCGCGCGTTACGATCACATCAGCCTCGACCGGCAGAACTTTAGCGCCGCCGGAGTGTTTAACGCCGCCACCAGCTTCAAACGGGTCTATGACCCACTCACCTACAGAGTGGGACTTGTTTATGATGTCAACCGCTACATCACGCCCTACGTGTCGTTCACGACGGGGCAGGACCCGGTCAGCGCCGACATCTTCATCGTCAACCGAGGCAACAACTACAGCCTTAGCCGCTCCAAGCAGGTGGAGGCGGGGGTCAAGATAAGCGCGCCGAACGATCGAGCCGATCTCACCCTGGCCGTCTACGACATCGAGCGCCGGAATGTTCTGACCACAAACGGGGAGGACGTCGCGGTGACTGCGGGCAGCGAGTACTCGAAGGGCGTAGAGGTCTCAGGTGACCTGAGGCTGACGAACGACTTCACCGTCAATGCCAATACGGCTTATGACAAGGCCACTTTCGGCAAGTTCAGCTTCACTGATGCGGTGACCGGCGCCTTCGTCAACGCAAGCGGCAAGGAAATGCCGAACGCCCCCGAGTGGGAGGCCAACATTTGGGCCAGCTACACGCACGTGCTCGGCCTGCCGCTGGAGCTGGGTGGCGGCGTCCAGTACGTCAGCGACCGGCAGGGTGACTATGGAGGCACGGAGAAACTTCTCTCCTACACGCTGCTGAACGTCTACGCGACCTACAGCTTGACGCCGCACGTCGACCTTTCGCTGCGGGTCAACAATCTGGCCGACCGCACTTACGCGCAGGCTACCGACATCAACTACGAACGACAGATCATCCTGGGCCGACCTCGCTACGTGCAATTCGACGTCCATGCGCGATTCTGATCGGGTCACATGCTGAAGGCGTTCGTCTGGCTGCACCGCTGGTCGGGCATCGTCCTGTGCCTGCTGTTCAGCCTGTGGTTCGCGAGCGGAGCGGTCCTGCTGTTCGTGCCCTTTCCCGCCCTCGACCCGCACGAGGCGGCCGCGCGGGCGGCGCCCGCACCGCTGCAGCTTCTGCAGGCCTCTCCCGCCGACGCGCTGCGTGAGGTCCCGCACGCGCAGGCTTTGAAGCTGATCGGAGTCTTGGGCCGGCCCGTCTATGTGGTGACCGCACCCGGCGGCGACCGCGCCGTCTCGGGCGTGTCCGGAACCGCGCTCCCGCCCGTCGATCAAGCCGCAGCGGGCCGCATCGGCGCGGCGTTCGGGCGGGCGGCGGTGCGGTCGGTCTCCGGGCCCTTCGACTACGACCAGTGGATCGTCCATCAGGCCTTCGACCACGCTCGACCCCTCTACCGCGTCGCTCTCGTTGATGCTGCACACACAGAGATCTACGTCTCTGCACGCACGGGCGAGGTCGTCCAGCAGACTCGGGGTGCGGAACGCGCCTGGAACTGGGTCGGCGCGGTCGTGCACTGGATCTACGTCACCCCGATCCGGCGCAGCTTCCACCTCTGGGATCGGCTGGTTTGGTGGGTCTCCCTGGCTGGGATCGTGGTGACGGTCCTCGGGATCGTCGTTGGCGTCCAGCGGACGCTTAAGAAGCTGCGCAGCGCGCGGCCGGCCCTCTCGCCTTTCAAGGGCTGGCTGAGGTGGCACCACATCCTCGGCCTCGGCGCAGGCGCCGTCCTACTCACCTGGATTGTAAGCGGCTGGCTTTCCATGGACCACGGCCGCCTCTTCGACCGCGCCGCACCGTCCGGGAACGCCGCCCGCCGCTATGAGGGAGCGCCCCTGACCGCCTTGGCGCCGCAGCTGTCGGCGGCTCGACTTCGGCTGCTTGGTGCGCCCGGCGGCGTCGCCTTCACCGGCGTGGACGGGGTGCTTGTAGCCGCGGCGTCTGGGCCGGCCCGGTCGGGATCATGGGTCCTGACCGCGCGAGGGGGCGTCGCGCCGGGCGTCGATCCTGACGCGGTCCGCGCCGGCCTGCACGCGGGCTGGCCCGGAGCGAGCATCTCGGAGCTCCGCGCGGTCGCCCCCGACGACTTCTACGCCAAAGCGGAGGGCGTCGACCCCGCCGAAGCGGGCGCCTGCCGGCTCGGCGGCCCTGTCGACGCGACGGTTTACATCGACCGCCGATCTGGCCGGGTCCTGGCCTTCGTGGACAAGAGCCGGGCCGCCTACGACTGGCTCTACTACGGGCTGCACACCTTCAATTTTCCCTACCTGCTCCGTCACCCGCTCCTCCGCGACCTCATCGTGCTGGTCCTGCTCGCGTGCGGAGCGGCCCTCTGCGTGACCAGCATCATGGTGGGTCTGCGTCGCCTCGGTCGCGGAGCCGGCGCCACGACCGAGGCGAGAGGCCGAGAGGGAACGAGCGGGGCGACCCCGCCCACCCGTGATCCCGCTGCGGCAAGTGCATCGACCTAGACCTCGCGCTCCGGTCACGCGTCCGCGCGGCGTCAAATCGACCTTCGGCTGGAGTGGATCACCGACGACGCCGGCCCGCCCTTCATCGTGACCGCCTGCGGCTGCGGCGGGTCGCCACCTATGTCGGACCGGGCGCGCAGTACGACGCCGACGCCGACGCGGGCTCGGCCGCGCGGCTTCACGGGCGAGGTCCGCATCCGCCGGCCCGGTCACCTCGGCTGGATGCGCGACGCTGAGGCGGCGCCTGTTCGCAGGCTCGTGCGCCGCTCCCCGGCGAGCGCGGGGGCCAGGGTGCGCGGCTGTTGCTGGCGGTGAGGGCGCCTTCAGCGAGTTCACCGCTCTGCTGGAGGCCGGGCGAGCCGCCCGTCCTGCCAAGCGCAACCGGCGCCCCCTCCTGAGTAGCCGACACAGAGCTCGCCGCGTGGGTTGACGCCTATGGCCGCCGGCGTTAATGTCTGAACACCTGTTCATGTGAAGAGCTTATGTCACCGCAGAGCCTGGCCGATCTGGCGGAGATGTTCCGCCTCCTCGGCGAGCCCAGCCGGCTGGTGCTCGTGGCCCAGTGCCTCGACGCGCCGGTGAAGGTGGGAGACCTCGCCGCCGGCGCCGGGCTCAGCCCGTCGCTGGTTTCGCATCACCTGCGCCTCCTGCGCGCCGCACGGCTGCTCAAGGCTGAGCGGCGGGGCAAGGAGGTCTTCTACGCGGTGGCCGACCACCACGTGCGGGACATGCTCCGCAACATGATCGAGCACGCGGGCGAGGCGCGAAGCCATCCCCCGCACGAAGGAGAAGAGCCATGAGCGTTCAAGTCGATCACGTGAAATGCGCCTGCGCCGACTGCGTCTGCGTCGTCGAAGTCTCCAAGGGCGTCAGCAAGGACGGACGCGTCTACTGCGCCGACGCCTGCGCCGACCACCACAGCGATGGCTCTGGTTGTCATCATGCCGGCTGCACCTGCCACGGCTGAGCCGCGCGTGTAGGTCCCGCCCACGGCGTTCTGCGGGGCGCCGTGCTGGCGACGGCCCCGATCACGCACCTGAGGCGGTCATGACCGCCGCGCGGCCGCACGCACCCTGCCTGGGATCGCCTGCACGGCGTCGGGGGCATCGACCCCCAGCGACAGGCGATAGTTCGACAGGCCATTCACTATCGTTAAAACCGACTCGAAACCGATACTTTCTTGCGTCCCGGAGACTCTGTGCCCGCTGGATCGACTGCGGTGGTCTGCTCCGAGAAGATGACCGAGGGTCTGTGTTCGAGGATGGATGGAGCGCTGCGCCGCGTCGGTTCGCTCCGGCGTCAAATCGGTTGATGGTTGCTGATGTATGCGCGCCGCCCGCTGTCGCTGCGGAACGTGGAAGATCTACCGGCCGGCTTCCGCCGGTGTGAAGGAGGGCGACGCATGCTGCTTCGAGGAGGCGAGACCTGCGCCCGCGTCGCCACAGCCGGTCGGGCCGCCCTCCTGGTCGACATGGCCTGCTATTTCGAGGCCGCCAAGGCGGCCATGCAGTCGGCGACCCGGTCCATCCACTTCCTGAACTGGGCGTTCGAGCAGGACACCTTCCTGAACCCAGGCCCCGATCGCACCGGTGACGAAGGCGACCGCATCGGAAACTTCCTGAAGGCCCTGGCCGCCGCGAAGCCGCAGCTCGACATCCGCATCCTGTGCTGGGACTCGGCCATGCCCGTGGCGGCCACCCAGCGCTTCTTCCCCTTCGCCGACCGGCGGGCGTTCCGGGGCACGCGGGTGCGCTTCGAACTCGACGCCAAGCTGCCCGCCGGCGCCTGCCACCACCAGAAGATGCTCGTGGTCGACGACCGGCTCGCCTTCTGCGGCGGCGGCGACATCGGCCCCGACCGCTGGGACACGCCCCGCCACCTCGACGACGACCCCCGGCGCGAGAAGACGCGGCGCGACCACAAGGACTTCGACAGCCGCCACGAGGTGATGGGCCTCGTCGACGGCGACGCCGCGGCCATGCTGGCCGAGGTGTTCCGCGAGCGCTGGCTGCGCGCGACGGGCGAGGAGGTCGCCGCCGCGCCGGCCGCCTCGGAGCCGGCGTGGCCCGCGGGCGTCACGCCGGACTTCCACGACGCGTCGGCGGGCGCCAGCCGCACCTACGCCGCTTGGCGCGGCCACCCGCCCGTGCGCGAGACCGAAGCGCTGCACATCGCCTCGATCCGGTCCGCCCGACGGCTGATCTACATGGAGAACCAGTACTTCACCTCGCCGCTGATCGCGGAGGCGCTGGCGGCCCGGCTGCGGGAGCCCGACGGACCCGAGGTCCTGCTGATCTCGACGGAGCATTCGCCGAGCTGGTTCGACCAGGCGACGATGGACAAGACGCGCTTCGACTTCGTGTCCCACCTGCAGGCGGCCGACACCCACGGCCGCTTCCGCGCCTACAGCCCCGTCACGACGCTCGGCCGCGTGATCATCGTGCACGCCAAGCTGACGATCATCGACGACCGGCTGCTGAGGATCGGTTCGGCCAACATCAACAACCGCTCCATGGGCTTCGACAGCGAGTGCGATCTGGCCCTCGAGACGTCGTCCGCCGCGCAGGAGGCGCGGCTGGGTGCGATCCGGTCAGGGCTCGTCGCGCACTGGCTGGGGTGCCCGCAGGACGTGGTGCGCGCAGCGGTGGAGGCCGCCGGCGGCCGCTGGTGCACGGCCCTGGACGCCCTGCGCGAGGGCGGCTTCACGCGGCTGCGGCCGATCACGCCCGGCGCCATGAACGCCGTGTCCGCCTTCGTCGCCAAGCACCACATCGGCGATCCGGTGGGGGCTGCGGACGCTTGGCGGCCATGGCGTCGTCGGGGAGCCATCCGGACGCGCCTGACGCACGCGCAGCTCGACCCCGGTCAGGTCAGCCTTGTTCCTCGACGCTGACATCGCCCGGCCTCGGGCGATCGTCATGATCCTATAGGCGTGCGCCGGGGCCGCCGTGGGCGGCTGGCGGATGAGCAGACCCGGGCGGTCGGCGGGGCGAGGCCGCTTGCGGCCCCGGCGCGCGAGGTGAGTCGGCTTGCGGTCCCGCCTCGCCGCTGGACGCTGCGCAGGGTGACGCGGCATAGAAAAGCGTCGGTGGGGTGGGCGGAGCGGATGTCGGCGCAGCAAGAAGCCTTGGTGTTCTCGTCGCGGCTCACGGGCCGCGACGACGCCGTCGACGGTCTTCGCGACCTCTACGCGGCCGGAGCGCGGTGCGAGCCGTTCACGGACGACGTTTTCGCCAGCGTGCGGGCTCGTCGCCGCTGCGGCGTGGTCGTCTTCGAGCGTCGGGTGAACGGCCTCGCCCTGGTCCGCGACGCGTCCCAGGTCCGCCGCACGGGTTTCGACCACTTCGTGCTGCAGCTCGTCACGGGCGGCGAGCTCCGGCTGACCGAGGGCGACGCGAGGAGACGGCTGCGCGCGGGCGATGCGGCGCTGCTGGACACCACGCGGCCGTTCTCGACGGAGGCGTCGCAGTGCCGCCTGCTGACGCTGAGCCTGTCGCGGGAACGCCTGGTCGAGACGGGCCTGGACATCTCCCGCCTGCATGAGGCGACGGCGTCGGCGCGCTTCGCGGCCGAGGCCCGCGACGTGCTGACCACGCTGCTCGACGAACCCGACCGCGGAGACACGGACGCGCTCCTCTCGCGCCTTCTGCGCCCGCTCGAACCTGCGCCGCATGGCGAGGCCTCGACCCGCACCGGCCGGCTCAGGCGCCGCGAACGCGCGCTCGCCTACATAGAAGCCAACCTCCACAGGCGCGATCTGACTCCGGAGGTGGTGGTGGAGGGGACGCACACCTCGCGCGCCACCCTGTACCGCGCCTTCGAGGAGCTGGGCGGGGTGTCGGACTGGATCCTGTCGCGGCGGCTGCGCCGCCTGCGCACCGCCCTGGCGACGGACGGGCGGCCGCTCGCGCCCCTGACCCACGAGCTCGGCTTCACGTCGCCGAGCCACGCCAGCAAGGCGTTCCAGGCCCGCTACGACGTGCGGCCCGGTGCTTTGCGGACGGCCCGGAGGGCGGACTCCTCGGGCTCGGGTCGGCCGGCCGACGCGACCCGCCGGCTGCTGGCCGACATGCCCGCCGCGCACGTGCGCGAGGCGCGGATCCTCTCCAAGGCGGCCGCGTGAGCGCAGCTTCGGGCGGGCGTCCGTCCGCCGGCTGGCCTCTGCTGGCGATGTTCACCGGGCTGCAGGCGCTGGCCTTCGGCGACCGCTTCGTCCTCTCCGTCCTGTCGACGCCCGTGTCGCTCGCCCTGCACATCGACGACGTCCGCATGGGTTGGCTCCAGGGCACGGCGTTCATCGTGCCCTTCGTGCTGTTCACCCCGCTGTTCGGCGTCCTCGTCGACCGCGTTCCGCGCGGCTGGCCCGTGCTCGCCGGCCTGGGCGTTTCGACGCTGGCCATGGTCTGGTCCGCGACTGCGGACGGCTTCAAGGCTCTGCTCTGCGCGCGCGTGCTCCTGGGGGTGGGAGAGGCGGCGGTCGCACCGGCCGCGCTGGTGCAGGTCGCCAGGGCGGCGGCGGCGGGGCGTGCGGGGCTCGGGACGGCGCTGTTCGCCGCGGGCGGGCCGATCGGGAAGGGCTTGGCGCTGACCGCCGGAGGGGCCGTGCTGGGAGCGCTGACGCATGTCGCCGGGCCGGCGGCGCCTTGGCGGGAGGTGCTGGGGGCCACGGCGGCGATGAACCTGCTGGCCATGGCGGCGGCCGCCTGCGCGCTTCTTCCGGCGAAGGCCGCGGAGGCTGCGCAGGAGCGGATCGCGGCGGCGCGGCCCGCGCCCGACACCTTCAAGCTCGCGGCGGCGGCGGCGGCGGGCGTCGCCGCCGTGCTCGCCAGCCAGACGGCGGCGGCCTGGGCGCCGACCCTGTTCGTGCGGCGCTTCGGGATGGCCCCGGCGCAAGCCGGCCTGGCCGCGGGGACGCCGCTCCTGCTCCTGAGCCCGGCCTGCGGCTTCGCCCTCGGCTGGCTCCTCGACCGGACCGCCCGGCGCGGACCGGAGACGACGCCGGTCCTGCCCTGGCTCGCCGCGTGCCTGACGACGAGCGGGGGGCTGTCGCTCGCCCTGTCGGCGGCGCGCGACGCGACCTCGGCGCAGCTGGTGTTCGCGGCGCTCGCCGCGGCGCTGGGCGCCGGAGCCGTCGTCGGCCTGCGCGCCGTGCAGGTCTACGCCCGCGACGGGTGGCGGGGCCGCCTCACGGCCGGCTACATCGCCGCCGCCAACCTGATCGGCTTCGGAGTCGGCCCGCCTCTCGTCGGATGGCTGGCGACCGCGTCCTCGCAACCGTCCGGTCTGCAGGCCGCCCTGACCACGGTGCTCGCGGGCGCGTCGGCCGCGGGCGTGGCGGCCGTCCTGGCCGCAGGTGTCGGATCCGCGAGGCTCCGCCCGTCCGGCCGTTCCGTGCGCCTTCCGAGGCGGCTCGGCTGAGGCCGACCTGCCCGCGAGCCGGGACGCCGTCGCGCCTGGAGAGCGGGCTCAGACGCCCCGTCCTCCCCAGCGGCGCGTCAGCACGAGGTTCAGCCCGAGGAGGTCGCGCGAGCCGGAGAGGCGCGACGGCACGTGGGACAGCAGCCGGTCCTCCGACGCGAGCGCCGAAGGTGAAGCGCCGGTCCAGCGCGCAGGACAGGCCGAGCTGCGCGCCCGTGGTCACATAGTCCTGCGTGCGCGGCTGCGGCTCCGACGGCGGCGTCCCGCGGCGGCCGCCCACCGCGTGGCGGAGGTATTCGCGGTCGACCCAGCTGGTGCGCGCCTCCACCGTCCAGGCGAGGCGCTTGGTGAGCGGGGCGCCCGTGTCGAAGGCGAGGTCGGCCGAGTCGCCGTCGTAGCCGGTCACGGCGCGGCGCATGCGCGCCTCGAACACTCCGATCCCCGTCGCCGCCTAGGCGAAGCCGCCGAGTTCGACGGCGTCGGACAGCTTTCCGGTGCGAGGCGGCAGCTTGTCGTTGTAGGCCTGCCGGTATTCGGCGACCGGGTCAAGGGCGAAGGGGCCGGCCTTGACCGCGCTCCACTTTATCCCGTCGTCGAGGCTGACGTGCAGGCGCGCACCGTACTGCAGCTCGATCACCGGCCAGACGTCGGTGGTGTAGCTCCCCGCGCCGATGTGGTCGGGGCGCTCGCGCAGGGCCAGGCCCGCGTCCAGGGTCCAGCGGCCGGGCGCCGGCGCGTCCGCGCGCGTGACGGGGGCGGTGTCGGGCGCGTCCTGCGCGTACGCCGTGGAGGACAGGGCCAGGGCGGCCGGGGCGAGGGCGGCCAGGGCGAGCGCCGCCGCGGCGGGCGGAGCGGGGCGTCGGGTCACGGCCGCCCGCGGGGCGCGAGGAGGCCGACGACGGCCAGGATCAGCGCGGCCCCGGCCGGTTCGACCGGCTTCAGCGGCTCGTGGAACACCAGGGCGCCCGCCGCGACCACCAGGACGTAGCTGGCTGTGGAGAGGGGGAAGGCGGCGGCGAGGCTGGCGCGGGGCGGCGGCGCGGCGGCCTCGACGACGGGAAGGCCGCGCAAGAAGCGCGAGGTCATGGCGGCGACCTCCGCCCGTTCCTGGTCGACGTGCACCATGTGGTAGCTGTCGTGCATCCAGCGCAGGTCGACCGGGCCGCCCAGGCGGTCGCGCAGGCGCTCGGCGTTGCGGGGACGGCTCTGGTCGTTGTCCACGGCGTGCAGCAGCAGCACGGGCGTCCTCACCGTCGGCGCGACCTTCAGCACGTGGGCGGCGAGGCGGTGCTGCTGGACCAGGGCGCCGCAGGGGAAGGCGGGCAGGGCGCCGTCGACGGCCATGTCCAGCGCGTTGGCCACCCGGGCGCGCAGGCGCGGGTTCTTGATGCCGTAGGGCTCCTCCTCCGGGATCTCGATGGCGCGCAGGCCCGGCAGGCTGAAGATCGGGTAGGCGGCCTGGCAGCCGGCGTACCACCAGGGCATGGCCCAGCCGTCGTGCGCCAGGGTGACCGAATAGGCCGCCGCGGAGGCGATCGTCGGGCGCACGTGCGCCAGCGCCAGGCCGAGCAGGCCGCCGACGCAGATGCCGGCCACATGCACCTTGTCGACCTCGGCGGCGAGGGTGTCGTGGGCGGCGACCAGGCCGTCCAGCCAGTCGCGCCAAGTCGTGGCGAGCAGGTCGGCCGGCGTCGTTCCGTGGCCGGCCAGCAGCGGCGCGGAGACGACCAGGCCGTCGCGGTTCAGCCGCTTGGCCAGGTAGCGCATCTCCGCCGGCGCGCCGGTGAGGCCGTGGATCAGCAGGGCGCCGCGGCGCGGGCCGGAGGCGGTCGCGGGCGCCTCCATGCGGAAGGCGAGATCGGGTGCGGCCATGAACGCGGACCTCAGACGCCGGCGACGCCCGCCAGGGCGGCGCCGAGGGTGATCAGGGGCGACGCCGGCCCACTGCCGCCGGTCCAGCCGCTCGCGCAGGAACAGGTGCGCGGCGAGCGGGACGGCGGCGTAGCTCAGCGCCATGAGGGGGAAGGCGACCTCCAACGGCAGCCGCTGCAGGGTGAGCACCCAAGCCGCCAGCTCGACCGCCCATAGAGCCAGCCCGGCCCACAGCAGCGGTCGCGCCAAGAGGTGCGGCCACAGGCCGGCGCGTTCGCCGGCGCAGGGCCGAGGGAGCGCGCGTCCAGCACCCGCGCCCCCGCCTCCAGGCCCGCCCGCAGGAGGCGGACCTGGCCGAGCAGCGCGTCGTCCAGGTGCAGGAGCAGCGGGTGCATGGGGGTGCGGTTCGCGGCCGGGCTCAGGCCACCTTAGTGCAGCGGTCGAACAGCTGATCCAGCAGGCGCAGGGCGAGGTCGACCTCGCCGCGCGTGATGTCCAGCGAGGGCGCGAGGGTGATGACGTTCTTGTAGTACCCGCCCACGTCCAGGATCAGCCCGACCTTGCCGCCGCGGCCGTCGTCCAGGTCGCCCTTCATCCCCTCTTCCGCCATGCGGTCGAGCAGCGCCTTGTTGGGCGTGAAGCCGTCCGCCTCGCAGACCTCGCAGCGCAGGGCGAGGCCCAGGCCGTCCACGTCGCCGATCTCCGGGCGGCGGCCCTGCAGCTCGCGCAGGCCGTCGAGGAAGTAGGCCCCGGACGCGGCGACCTTGCTCTCGTAGTCGCCCTCGGCGGTCATGCGCAGCACCTCCAGCGCCACGCCGGTGCCCATGGGGTTGCTGTTGAACGTCGAGTGGGTCGAGCCCGGCGGGAACACGGTGGGGTTGATCAGCTCCTCGCGCGCCCACAGGCCGGAGAGGGGGTTCAGGCCGTTGGTGAGCGCCTTGCCGAACACCAGCACGTCCGGTCGCACGCCGAAGTGCTCGAGGGCCCACAGCTTGCCGGTGCGGTGCAGGCCCATCTGGATCTCGTCGACCATCATGACGATCCCGTGGTCGTCCAGCACCTTCTTGATGCCGGTGAAGAAGTTTAGCGGCGGGATCACGTAGCCGCCGGTGCCCTGGATCGGCTCGATGAAGAAGGCGGCGTATTCGGCTTGACCCGCCTTGGGGTCCCACACGCCGTTGTACTCCGTCTCGAACAGGCGGGCGAACTTGGCGACGCACTGCTCGCCGTACTCTTCCTTGCTCATGCCCTTGGGGCCACGTCCGCTTCCGAGGGGGACGGACCTTGCAACGCGGCGGCGTCGGCGGCCAGGGCGGTCCGGTCAGGCCTTGCGCGACGCCTGGAACGCGTCGATGGCGCGGCGGCCCAGGGCGGGGTCGTCGGTGAAGAAGCCGTCCACGCCGAGCTCCAGGAACCGGCGCATCTCCTCCAGCGAGCCGGCCGGGTTGCGCGCTTCAAGCGGTGCGCCGTCGCGCAGGTCGGCGGGCAGGAAACGGTTCTCCGGGCGGAAGGTCCACACCACCACGCCGAGGCCGGCGGCGTGGGCGTCGCGCACCAGGGTGTTCGGCGGGGCGAGGCGGCCCTGCGCGTCCACGGGCAGCACGCCGCGCAGGCTGGGGGCGACCACGTCGGCGTAGGTCGCCACCTCGCGCAGGCCGGCGGGCGAGGTCATGGCCCCGTAGGTGAGGTCCGGCCGGTCCTGCGGCCGGTCGCCGGGGCCGCCCACCAGCTGCACCAGGCGGATGCGGTCGGCGCGGCCGAGGGCCGCGCGCACCCGCTGCAGCGGGCCCACCTCGAAGCACTGCACGTGCAGCGGCGCGAGGCGGCGCGTGTAGGGGTGGGCGGCGACCGTCCGCAGGAACTCGCCCTCGATGTCGTGCCCCTGCGCCCGGTGCCAGGCGGGGCTCTTCAGCTCGGGCACGAGGCCCACCCGGCGGCCGCGCGCTGCGCTCTCGGCGGCGGCGAAGTCGATCATCTCCTCCCAGGTCACCACCTGGAAGTCGCCGTCGTAGCCCGCGCTCTCCGGCCTGAGCGCCTTGCCCAGGCGCTCCTTGCACCGCAGCGTCTTCAGCTCGGGCAGGGTGAAGTCGGTGGTCCACCAGCCGGAGACGGTGCGGCCCTCGTAGTCCTGCGTGCGGCGGCGGGAGGCGAACTCGGGCCGGTCGGCCACGTCGGTGGTCTCGGTCAGGTTGGGCTCGTGGCGCGCCACCAGCACGCCGTCCTTGGTGGAGACGAGGTCGGGCTCGATGAAGTCCGCCCCGTCGGCGATCGCCTTGGCGTAGGCGCCGAGGGTGTGCTCCGGCCGCAGGGCCGAGGCGCCGCGGTGGCCGTAGAGCGTGGCGGGCCGCGCGGCCGCGGGCTGCGCCGCCGCGCCCGTCGCCGCCGCCGCTCCCGCCGCAGCGAGCGCCGTTCTCCGCGTGACCCTCACCACGTCTTCTCCTCACACAGCCCCCACGGGCGTAGCGGCGCCGTGCGACAGGCGTGCGACGGGTGCGTTGCAGAGACGCCGCGTCACGGATCCGTCACGCGCTTGCGATCAAAAGTTCGGACGGCGCGCCTAAACGACCGCCCCGAAAAGGTCGGGCCACGACCTCGGGGACGCCATCATGTCGACGACCACCTTCCGCGGACGTCTGTTCTGCGGCTCCGCCATGCTCGTTCTCCTCGCCGCAGCGGGCTCCGCCCGGGCCGCGGCGCCCGCCGATCCGCTCGCCGGCGCCGCGGTCGCCGCGCCTGCGGCCGCGGGGAACGCGCCCGCGCCGCCCGATGCGGCGGAGACGAACGAGGTGGTGGTCACCCAGACGCGCAGCACGCGCTCCGCCGTGTCGCTTCCCGCCACGGAGATCCAGAAGATCCTGCCCGGCGTGAACCCGCTGAAGGCGATCCAGACCCTGCCCGGCGTGCTGTTCGAGACGTCGGACCCGATCGGCAACAACGAGCAGAACGAGTCGCTCTACGTCCACGGCTTCTCCACCCAGCAGCTGGGCTACACGCTCGACAACGTGCCGCTCGGCGACCAGCAGTACGGCAACTACAACGGCCTCTCGACCTCCCGCGCCGTGACCAGCGAGAACGTGTCGCGCGTGGTGCTCGAGTCCGGCGCGGGATCGCTGGGCGTGGCCTCCACCTCCAACCTGGGCGGCGCGATCAAGACCTACTCGAGCGACCCCTTGAAGGAGCGGAACATCGACATCCGCCAGACCTTCGGCAGCTACGACGCCTTCCGCACCTTCGGCCGCTTCGACACGGGCGACCTGGGGAACGGGAACAGCGCCTACGTCTCCTACGTGCGGCAGGACGCACGCGCGTGGGATTTCGACGGCCACCAGCACGACGACCAGGTCAACGCCAAGTTCGTCCACGACGACCCGCACGGCAAGCTGACGATCTACGCCGACTGGGACAGCAAGGTGGAGCCCAACGAGGACGCCACCAACTTCGGCAACGCCCAGACCGCCGGAGCCCAGGGCTACACGCCCTACACCCGCCCGTTCATCTACCCGAACTACGCCGCCGGCCTGAACTACCTGAAAACGGGCCTGCCGGGCTCGCCGCCGGTGGCCACGGGCAACAACTTCACCAACTACTTCAGCGCGGCGCAGCGCGACGACGTGCTGTCCTACGCCGAGTACGACTGGAAGGCGACGCCGGACATCACCTGGTCCAACCAGGTCTACGGCCACTACGACTACGGGCGCGGCATCGTGGCCGGGCCGATCAACCAGGCGGGCCTGCCGGGCCTGTTCGCCGCCTACTTCCCGCAGCTGGTGACCGGCGGCACGGGCAGCGCCACCAGCCTGCAGAACCTGACCAACCTGTTCGGCGGCACAGGCTACGAGGTGCGCACCACGGAATATTCCGTGAAGCGCGGCGGAGTCCTCTCCACCCTGAACTGGCGGCTGGGAGACCACACCATCGAGGCGGGCGTCTGGTACGAGCACAACGAGTCGACCCAGCACCGCGTCTGGTATCCGTTCACGGCGCAGAACAACGACCTGACGCCCTACGACACGCCGCAGGGTCCCTACGTCTTCACGCAATACGCCTTCCGCTTCGAGACGGACGACGTGCAGTTCCACCTGCAGGACCAGTGGCGCATCCTGCCCACCCTGCTTCTGCAGGCGGGCTTCAAGACCACCTACCAGGACGCCGGGGACCGCGTGCTGGTGCAGCAGAAGAACCTGCCCACCAGCACGGCGCCCACGCTCTACCCTACGGGCTCCATCGAGACGACCGAGGGCTTCCTGCCGCAGTTCGGCGCCCTGTGGGACGTCACTCCCACCGAGCAGATCTTCGCCAACGTGCAGAAGAACGTGCGCCAATTCATCCCCTATGGCGCAGGGCTGAGCTTCTACGGCTCGTCGCCCTGGAGCCTGGGCAGCGAAGCAGCGTTCAACCTGTTCAAGTCCACCGTGAGCCCTGAGACCTCGTGGACCTACGAGGTGGGTCTGCGCACCAACCGGCCGGTGTCGCTCGGGCCGCTGACCTCTGTGCAGGGGCAGGTGAACTACTACCACGTCGATTTCTCGAATCGCGTGTTCAACATCGCCGCCTTCAACTTCATCAACCCGGGCGCGTCCATCCTGGTCAACGTCGGCGGTGTGACCACCGACGGCGTGGACTTGGCGGCCACCCTGAACTTCGGCTCGCACTTCCACCTCTATGACGGCGTGTCGTACAACAAATCGACCTATGACTCGAACTACAGCACCGGGGCCGTGCCGGTGGTGGTGCCGATCGCCGGCAAGCAGGTGCCGCTGACGGCCAAATGGCTGAACAAGACGGTCGCGTCGATGAACTTCGGGCCGTTCGAGGCGCAGGTCTCCGCCGACTACATCGGCCGCCGCCCGGTGACCTACACCGACGACCTCTACGTCAAGTCGACCTTCCAGCTGGGGCTGGAGGCGAGCTACCGCTTCGACATCGAGCAGGCGCCGTGGCTCAAGGCGCCGCGCGTCTCGGTCAACGTCACCAACCTGAACGACTACCACGGCGTATCGACGGCGGTGGTGACCGGCGCGTCGGGCGGCTACGCGGCCTACCCGCTCTCGCCGCGGCAGGTGTTCATCACCCTGCAGGCGTCGTTCTGAGGGCGGCGGCGGTCGGGGCGTCCGTGGACGCGACGCCCCAGGGCCCGCCCAGCGCCACGTAGAGCGCTGCGGCGTCGGCCAGCTGGGCGGCGCGCGCCGCCGCCTGCGCC
>CAXTCO010000016.1:0-19362 GCA_964242255.1 uncultured Caulobacteraceae bacterium
GGCCGGCGCGGCGCCCTCCGCCAGCCGGTCGAGCTCGGCGGGGACGGAGCGGCCGCCGGCGAAGGCGCGGGCCAGCCGGCTCCGCACGCCGTCGGGCAGGCCGAGCGCCTGCAGGAAGGCGGCGAACAGCCCCACGTCGCCGAACAGGACGCGCAGGTCGGAACGCCCGCCCGCCGCCGCCGCGCGCCAGGCGAGGGCCGCCACCTCCGCGTCCTCCACGGCCGGGTCGGCCTGCGAGCCGAACACCTCCACGCCCAGTTGCAGGAATTCGCTGGGACGGCCGGAGCCGGCCGGGGCGACGCGATAGGCCTGGCCCTCGTAGAGCCAACGCCCCTCCCCCGCCCGCGAGCCGGCGAAGGCCCGCGCCAGGCTGACGGTGAAGTCGGGCCGCAGCGCCAGCTCCTCCCCGCCCTCCGCCTGCGCCGTGTAGAGGCGCGCGCGCATGCCCTCGCCCGCCAGGTCCAGCAGCAGCGACAGGGGCAGCAGCGTCGGCGCGTCCGTCCAGGCGGCGCCCGTGTCGGCGGCGTAGGCGGCGAACGGCGCACGCACGGCGTCGAGCACCGCCCGGTCGACGGGCTCGGGCGCCAGGGAGGTCACGGACGGCCGTCGAGGATGCGGCGGACGAAGGCGGCCAGCTCGCCGCGCGGGATCGTCGCCTGACCGGGGCGCTCGGCGCGCCAGGCGGCGTTGTCGGCCGCGCCGCGCGACAGCTCGCGGCCGAGGTCCAGGTCCTTGACCGTCACCGTGCCCGCGGCGAGCTCGTCGCCGCCCAGGATCACCGCGGCGGGCGAGAGGCGGCGGTCGGCGTACTTCATCTGCACCTTCATGCCGCTCTCGCCGAGATAGACCTCCGCCGCGATCCCCTGCCCGCGCAGCTCGGCGGCGACGGCGAAGTAATCGGCCATGCGCTCGCGGTCGAAGGCGATCACCACCACCGGCCCGCGCGGCGCCTCCGCCGCCCGGCCCGCCGCCGCCAGGGCGGCCGACAAGCGGGAGACGCCGAAGGAGAAGCCCGTCGCCGGCGTCCGCTGGCCCGTGAAGCGCGCCACCAGGTCGTCGTAGCGCCCGCCGCCGCCGACGGAGCCGAAGCGCACGGGGGCGCCCTTCTCGTCGACGGTCTCCAGCAGCAGGTCGGCCTCGAACACCGCGCCGGTGTAGTATTCCAGGCCGCGGACGATGGTGGTGTCGAACAGGGCGCGGTCGCTGCCCACGCCGAGCGCCGTCAGGGCCGCGTCGACGCCGGCCAGCTCGGCCAAACCTTCCGCGCCCTCCGCCGAGCCGCCCACCACGTCGGCCACCCGGTCGAGCACCTCGCGGCGGGAGCCCGCGCCCGCGCCGCCCGTCACGAAGGCGAGCACGGCGTCCTGCCCGCGCGCGCCCAGGCCCGCGCCGCGGGTGAAGTCGCCCGACTCGTCGCGACGGCCCTCGCCGAGCAGCAGGCGCACGCCTTCCGGCCCGAGGCGGTCGAGCTTGTCGACGGCGCGCAGCACGGCGAGGCGCTGCCCGGCGGAGTCCACGTCCACCGACGCCAGGAGGCCGTTCAGGAGCTTGCGGTTGTTGATCTTCAGCACGGCCGTCCCGCGGGGCAGGCCGGCGGCTTCGAGCCCGGCGACGGCCATGGCGACGATCTCGGCGTCCGCCTCCGGGCGGGCGCTGCCCACCGTGTCGGCGTCGCACTGGACGAACTCGCGGAAGCGGCCGGGGCCGGGCTTCTCGTTCCTCCACACCGTTCCGAAGGCGTAGCGGCGGAACGGCTTGGGGAGCGTCTCCCAGTGCTGCGCGGCGAAGCGGGCGAGGGGCGCGGTGAGGTCGTAGCGCAGCGCCATCCACTCGCCCGCCTCGTCCGAGCCGGCCCCGTCCTGCAGGGCGAACACGCCCTCGTTCGGCCGGTCGGCGTCGGGCAGGAACTTGCCCAGGGCGTCGGCGTACTCGAAGGCGGAGGTCTCCAGCGGCTCGAACCCGTGCGCCTCGTAGACGCGCGACACGGCGGCGAGGATGGCGCGCTGGCGCCCGATCTCGCCCGCGCGGCGGTCGGCGAAGCCGCGGGGCGTGCGGGCCTGCGGGCGGAAGTCGGCGAGGGCGTCGGTCATGGGGCGCCTGCGCCTAGCGGAGCCGCCGCGCGCCCGCAAGGAACCGCGGCCCTGGCGACGCAGGCCGGCGCGCCGGCGCGAGGTTCGGGCGGCGTTAACCACGTCTTGACCGGCGCGGCGCGAGCTTGAACCCCTCCCTCCCGCCGCCGAGCGCCTCCCCATGTCCTGCGACGCCGCCGCCCTGGCGCTCTCCCTCCACCTGGCCGCCGCACGCGCGGACGCGGGCGGGCCGCAGCTTCTGCGCGTCGCCTCGGCCCCGCCGCCCGCCGCCCGGAGCGCCCTGTCGCGCGAGCCCCTGTTCGCCTCCATCGTGTCGGGTGCGGGCCGGCTGCAGGGCGAGGTGGACGGCCTGCGCCGCCGCGCCGCCGCCGATGCGTCTTCGGACTCGGCGCTGGACGCCGAGGTGGCCCACCTCTCCGACCTGGACATGCAGGGCCACCTGGAACTGGCCAAGCGCGGCACGGACGGCGACCTGAAGTGCATCCTGCGCGGCATCAGCCAGGACCTGCCGCGCAGGTGGGCCGCCGTGCGCGCCGCCGCCGACGCCGCCGGCCGCCGCTCGGCCCTGGACGAGCTGTGGTTCCTGCTGCGGGACAACGTGGAGGTGGTGACCACGCCCTCCACCGCCACCTCCACCGACACGGCCGCCTGAGTCAGCCGAAAAGGTCGGGCGTCCCCTCCGGAAGCGCGGGCGGCCCCACCGCCGGCCGCGGCGCGGCCGGCGCGGCGCGACGGCGCAGCAGCAGCAGCGCCTGCTCGGCGCGCAGGTTGGCCAGCGGCGAGCGCGGGTCGATGGGCTCCGCGGGGCGGTCGCGGAACACGGCGGCGGCGGCCTCGATCTCCAGGTCCAGCCCGTCGGCCAGGGCGGTGAAGTCGGCCAGGGTGCAGAGGTGGATGTTGGCCGTGGCCCACCACGGGTCGGGCAGCGCGCGCGTCTCCGGCATGCGCCCGCGCCACGCCAGCGACAGGCGCACGCGCCAGTGGCCGAAGTTGGGAAAGGAGACCACCGCCCGCTCCGCCAGGCGCAGCAGCTGGGACAACACGTGGCGCGGCTCGCGCACGGCCTGCAGCGTCTGGGACAGCACGGCGTAGTCGAAGCTGTCGAGGGCGAACTCGCCCAAGTCTCGGTCGGCGTCGCCCTGCATCACGGCGAGGCCCTTGGCCAGGCAGGCGGCCACGCCGGCGGGCGCGAGCTCCAAGCCCCGCCCGTCGACGCGCTTCTCGCGCCGCAGCAGGTCGAGCAGATCGCCTTCGCCGCAGCCCACGTCCAGCACCCGCGCGCCGGGGCGCACCAGGCGCAGGATCTCCGCGAAGTCGTGGCGGACTGCCGGGGCGGCGGTCACGACCGCTCCACGGCGAGGAAGCCGCGCACGGCGTCCTCCAGCACCGGCTCGTCGAGCAGGAAGGCGTCGTGGCCCTTGTCGGTTTCAATCTCCACGAAGCTCGCGCGGGCGCCCGCCGCGTTCAGGGCGCGCACCACGCGGCGGCTCTCCGCGGTGGGGTAGAGCCAGTCGCTGGTGAAGCTCGCCAGCAGGAACTCCACGTCGCGCGCGCCGGTGAAGGCGGCCGCCAGCACGCCCCCGTGCGGGGCGGCGAGGTCGAAGTAGTCCATGGCGCGGGTGATGTAGAGGTAGCTGTTGGCGTCGAAGCGGTCGACGAAGCTGGCGCCCTGGTGGCGCAGGTAGCTCTCCACCTGGAAGTCGGCGTCGAAGCCGAACGACAGCGCCTCGCCCCCGCCCTGCAGGCCCCGGCCGAACCTGCGCCCGAGCGCCGCCTCCGAGAGGTAGGTCACGTGCGCGGCCATGCGGGCCACGGCCAACCCCTTCTGCGGCCGCACGCCCAGGCGGCCGTAGTCGCCGCCGCGCCAGTCCGGGTCGGCCATCACGGCCTGGCGCCCCACCTCGTGGAAGGCGATGTTCTGCGCCGTGTGGCGGGCGGCGGTCGCGAGCGCCAGGCAGGCGCGCGTCCGCTCCGGAAAGGCGGCGGCGAAGGCCAGCGCCTGCATGCCCCCCATGGAGCCGCCCACGACGGCGCGCAGGCGGCCGATCCCCATGGCGTCGAGCAGCCGCGCCTGCGCGCGCACCATGTCGCCCACCGTGATCACAGGAAAGTCCAGCCCGTAAGGCCGCCCCGTCGCGGGGTCGGGCGAGGACGGGCCCGTGGAGCCGCCGCAGCCGCCCAGCACGTTGGCGCACACCACGAACAGGCGGTCGGTGTCCACCGGCCGCCCCGGCCCCACCATGCGCGGCCACCAGCCCGGCCGCCCGGTGCCCGGATGCGGCGAGGCCACGTGCTGGTCGCCCGTCAGGGCGTGGTGGACGAGCACGACGTTCGACCCGTCCGCGTCAGGCCGGCCGTAGGTGGCGTAGGCCAGCTCGGCGGCCGGCAGGGTCTGGCCCGAGTCGAGCGGCAGGGGGCCGAGCGGCAGGAGGCCGCCGCCGATCGCCCGCCCCGCGCCGCCCCCGTCCGCCATCGCCCGCCATGCACCGTGGCCGCACGGGGGTGTCAATGGCGAGGGCCGCACACCGCCCTTCCTGGAGGCGGCCATGCCGGTTCCGATCCCCGCGGCCGCCGCCCCCGACGTCGACGGGCGGCGGTCGAGGCGCCGCCCGCCGGTCAGCCGCTCCCCCGACCGGCCGGACTGCCGTAGAAGGGCCGCCATGCCCGACGGCGCCCAGCCCCTTCCCGCTCCCGCCGGCCCGGCGGCGGAACCCCGCCTCGCGGCCGTGGCCGGCGTGGGACGCGGCTTCGTCACCGACTGCTGGTACGTGGCCGCCGTCGGCGCGGAGGTGCGGCGCGGCGCCCTCGCCCGCCACGAACTCCTGGGCGAGCCGGTGCTCCTGGGACGCGACCGCACGGGCGCGGTGTTCGCCCTGCGCGACATCTGCCCGCACCGCGCCGCGCCCCTCAGCGCAGGCCGTCTGACGGACGGGCCGGACGGCGCGCCCGCCGTCGCCTGCCCCTACCACGGCTGGACCTTCCGCACCGGCGACGGCCGCTGCTCGCAGATCCCGTCGCTCGCCGCCGGGCAGGACGTGGACGTGGAGCGCGTCCGCGTGCGCACCTACCCCGTGCGCGAGAGCCAGGGCCTCGTCTGGGTGTGGATCGCCGGCGACCCCCGCGCCCCCTCCGAGCCTGACGGCGAGCCGCCCATGTTCGAGGGCGTCGTCGGCGGCGCCCCCAAGCTCGTGGAGCGCATGGACTTCGAGAGCCACGTCGACCACGCCGTGGTCGGCCTGATGGACCCGGCGCACGGCCCCTACGTGCACGGGCAGTGGTGGTGGCGCTCGAAGGCGAGCCAGCACGAGAAGGCCAAAGCGTTCGAGCCGCGGCCGTTCGGCTTCGCCATGGCCGCCCACGCGCCCTCCAAGAACAGCCGCGCCTACAAGGTGCTGGGCGGCGCGCCGGTGACGGAGATCACCTTCCGCCTGCCCGGCCTGCGTTGGGAGCACGTGCGCGTCGGCCGCCGCCAGGTGCTGGCGCTCACCTGCCTGACGCCCGTGAGCGAGACGCGCACGCGCATCCTCCAGGTGATCTGGAGCGACCACCCCGCCTTCACGGTGCTGGCCCCGTTCGTCAGGCTCGCGGTCCGCGCCTTCCTCAAGCAGGACGGCGACATGGTGGACCTGCAGAACGAAGGCCTGCGGTGCGATCCGGCGCTGCTGTGGATCGACGACGCCGACCGGCAGGCCAAGTGGTACCAGGCGCTCAAGCGCGAGTGGGCGAAGAGCCGCGCGGAGGGTCGGCCCTTCGCCAACCCGGTGAAGCCGGCGACGCTTCGCTGGCGCAGCTGACCGCGCGATCTGCTAGGCTGGCCTCCCGCCCGCGAAGCCGCCTCCCATGACCGCTGCCCTGGGGCTGACCGCCCTGGTGATCCTCGTCCTCCTGGTCCTGTCCGCCCTGTTCTCGGCGGCGGAGACGGCGCTGACGGGGGCCAGCCGCCCGCGCATGCACCAGCTGGAGCGCGACGGCGACCGGGCCGCCCGCCGCGTCAACGCGCTCTTGGACCGCACGCCGCTGCTGATCGGGGCCCTGCTCATGGGCAACAACCTGATCAACATCCTGGCGTCGGCGCTGATCACGGACTCGCTGGGCCGCTCGTTCCCGGGCGGCTGGGGGATCGCCGTGTCCACGGCGGTGACCACCGCCCTGGTGCTGGTGTTCGCCGAGGTGCTGCCCAAGACGCTCGCCATCGGCCGGCCCGACGACCTGTCGCGCGGCCTGTCCGGCTTCGCCCTGTTCGCCACCCGCCTGTTCGGGCCGGTCATCACCGTGGTGCAGGCGTTCGTCTCCGCCGTGCTGCGCCTGTTCGGCGTGAGGGCCGAGACCGAGGCCGACGCCGCCCAGGCGCAGGAGGAGATCCGCGGCACGGTGGAGCTGCACCACTCGGAAGGGCTGGTCGAGGCGCGCGACCGGCGGATGCTGGGCGGGGTGCTCGACCTGGACGAGATGACCGTCACGGAGGTGATGACCCACCGCAAGGTCATCGCCATGGTCGACGCCGACCTGCCGCCCCGGCGCCTGGTCGCCGAGGCGCTGGCGGCGCCCTGGACGCGCCTGCCCCTCTACCGCGGGGAGAACGACAACATCGTCGGCGTGCTCCACGGCAAGGACCTGGCGCGGGCGCTGCTGGCGCTCGGCGGCGACCTGGACGCCTTGAAGATCGACGAGGTGGCGCGCCCCCCCTGGTTCATCCCGGACGGGACCGACCTGAAGGACCAGCTCGAAGCCTTCCTGCGCACCCGCAACCACTTCGCCCTGATCGTGGACGAGTACGGCGCCCTGCAGGGCCTGGTGACCCTGGAGGACATTCTCGAGGAGATCGTCGGCGAGATCGAGGACGAGCACGACGTGGCCGTGGAGGGCGTGCGCCGCCAGGCCGACGGCGGCGTGCTGGTGGACGGCGCCGTCTCCATCCGCGACCTGAACCGCGCCATGGGCTGGAGCCTGCCCGACGACGAGTGGGTCAGCGTCGCGGGCCTGGTGATCCACGAGGCCCAGACGATCCCGGACGTCGGCCAGACCTTCATCTTCCACGGCCACCGCTTCCGCGTGGAGGGCCGCCAGAGGAACCAGGTGACGCAGCTGCGTGTGAGCCCGCCGCTGGAGCCAGCGGCCACCTGACGTTGCAAGGTCAGCATATCAGAGCGACGCTCGTGTCCGCTTCAGACCCGTATCGGGCTCGCACGTGCCATCAGAAGGACGGCATGTCAGCGCCGAGCAGAGCCGCCGGATCGCGCTAAGCGAGCGATCGTGCCAGGTCGTCCATGTGAGCCGGAGATCAAAGACGAGGACGAGGCCGGTGCTGGCGATGTCGCTCGCGGCCTTCGGCGGGGCGGTGTTGATGGCCGAGGCGCAGCCGGCGACCACGACCCGCTGGAGTCGTATCGACAGCGTCCAGGGCTTTGCGGGCTGGCGCGCTCAGCTCCAGCACATGGCCGACCAGGGCGCGACGCCGATCAACCACATGTGCATCGTGGTGGCGACCTACTCCCGCCCGTCGATCCACGACACGACCATCTGGGGTTACCTGTACTGGCGTGAGGCGCATAGGCTTTACACGCTGGACCGCTCCGACGAGCCCATGTCGGACTTGAGCATCTTCAAGGAGCCACTCGACCTCCGGACGGATGTCGTCCGAACCGAACGCGACATCCACGGCAGCACCTTCCTCGTAACGCGCGCATGGGTGAATGACGTGCTCCGTCACTGCGCCATGAGCGGCGCGGAGGTGGTGTTGAGGAAGTCCCATGCCTGACGCGCCGGCCCCGCCCCTGCAGAGCTCTCGCCCGACTCGACGGACGCGGGCGCGATGGAGCGGATGATGCTGCTGGAGACGCGCGACCCGAGCCGGCCGGACTATGACCGCGCCGCTTCGCTTAAGGCCATGCGCTGGATGAAGCAGGTAGTTGATAACAGGCTCGCGGCGCCGAAGAAGTCCCGCTTCGGCGAGCCCGAGGACGCCGCGACCGAGACGGACATCATCTCGGTCGGCAACCCGTTCGCCGGCTTCGGCGACCACCCCGCCCTGAGCTCCGCCTTCACCTCCAAGCTCGACCTGCTCCTGCACTTGGCTGATACGAAGAAGGACAAGCGGAGCGACAGGTATGCGGCGTTCGTTCAGGATGCGATCACGGCCGCCACGGAGCCCGTCCCGCCCGCCGAGTCGCGCGTGACCAATCTGGCCGCCTGGCGCACGGCGGCGGCGAAGGGTCCGGGAGGCGCGTTCAAGTTCGTCGGCACACTCCAGGGCAACGACTTCTATAGCGCCAGTCCCATACCGCCCATGCCCGCCAAGAGGACGCACGCGCACGGGAAGTGATGTTGGAGCCCAGGCCTGCTACGCACCCTCAGCACGGGTTTCGAAATGTCCGTTTTCAGCGTCAGGCCGGGTCGAGGCTGCCGCCCGCGTCGCCTTCGCCCGGCGCGTGGGCGCTGAGCGCCAGGGCGTGGATGCCCTCGGGCGCCATCTCCACCTTCAGCGCGTCGTAGATGCGGCGCTGGCGGTCCACGCGCGACACGCCGGCGAAGGCGGCGCTGGTGATGCGCACGGTGAAGTGGGTCTCGCCCTCGGGCCGGGTGCCGCGGTGGCCGGCGTGCTTGGCGCTGTCGTCGATCACCTCCAGCGCTTCCGGCTGGAACGCGGCTGTGAGTTTCTCGCGGAGGGTGTCGGCCACGGCCATCGGGAGCGCCTCGTCAATCCTTGATTGGGAATATCTGGACCCTACAGTCCGCGGGTGGCCGAGGCGTTCCGCTACAAGCCGAAGTTCGTCGACATCCGGATCCGGCCGCCCAAGCCGGGGGATGACGAGGCGCCGCGCCCGGGCCTCAAGGCGGGCGAGCGCGCCTGCGACCATCCCGGCTGCCTCAGCCCCGCCACGGCCCGCGCCCCTAAGGCGCGCGACATGATGGACGAGTTCTATTGGTTCTGCGCCCCGCACGCGGCCGAGTACAACAAGCGCTGGAACTTCTTCGCCGGCATGAGCGACGACCAGGTCGCCAGCTTCCAGGAGACGGAATCCAAGACCGGCGGCCGCCCCACCTGGCAGTTCAAGGCCGGGCGCATGTCTCGAGAGGCCGCCGCCTTCGCCTCCAAGTTCGGCTCGGGCGCGGCGGGCAAGGGCGCGGGCGCCTACGCCGACGCTTTCGACGTGTTCGGCCGCGGCGGCGCCGCGCCGCGGCGGGCCGCCGAGCCCGCAGGCCGCAAGCTGGGCAACCTGGAGCGCCGGGCGCTGGGCGAGCTCGACCTCGGCGGCGAGGCCGACGCCCCGGCCATCCGCGCCCGCTACCTCGACCTGGTGAAGCGGTTCCACCCCGACAGCAACGGCGGCGACCGCTCGGCGGAGGACAAGCTCACGCGGGTCATCAAGGCCTACAAGGCGCTGCAGAAAGCCAAGCTCACCACCTGAGCCAAGCCTGCGCTTTCCCCGCCCCGCCCGTCCGCTATATGGGCGCCATGCCCCTCGACATCGCCTCTCCCGAGACGGACGCGCTGCTCGCCTCCGCCCCCGACCAGACGCGCTCGGTGCGCGAGCTGTTCGGCGTGGACAGCGACATGACCGTGCCGGCCTTCAGCCACCGCGACTCCCACGTGCCGGAGCTGGACCCGGCCTACCGCTTCGACCCGCAGACCACGCTGGCGATCTGCGCGGGCTTCGCCCACGACCGGCGCGTCATGGTCCAGGGCTATCACGGGACCGGCAAGTCGACGCACATCGAGCAGGTGGCCGCCCGGCTCAACTGGCCGCTGGTGCGCGTGAACCTGGACAGCCACGTCAGCCGCATCGACCTCGTGGGCAAGGACGCCATCGTGCTGCGCGAGGGCAAGCAGATCACCGAGTTCCGCGAGGGCATGCTGCCCTGGGCGCTGCAGCGGCCCATCGCGCTCGTGTTCGACGAGTACGACGCGGGGCGCCCGGACGTGATGTTCGTGATCCAGCGCGTGCTGGAGGCCAGCGGCCGCCTGACCCTGCTCGACCAGAACCGCGTGATCCGGCCGAACCCGCACTTCCGCCTGTTCTCCACCACCAACACCATCGGCCTGGGCGACACCACGGGGCTCTACCACGGCACCCAGCAGATCAACCAAGGCCAGATGGACCGGTGGTCCATCGTCACCACGCTGAACTACCTGGCCCACGACGTGGAGGCCGACATCGTGCTCAGCAAGTCTCCGGCCTACGACAACCCGGAAGGCAAGCGGAAGATCGCCGCCATGGTGCGCGTGGCCGACATGACGCGCAACGCCTTCATGAACGGCGACATCTCCACCGTGATGAGCCCGCGTACGGTGATCACGTGGGCGCAGAACGCGGACATCTTCGCCGGCGACCTCGGCCTCGCCTTCCGCATGACGTTCCTGAACAAGTGCGACGAGCTTGAGCGGCCCACCGTCGCCGAGTTCTACCAGCGCGCCTTCGGCGCCGACCTGCCGGAGAGCGCCGCACGCGTGCGCGTGGCCTGATCCCCCACGCGAAGACGGCCGGCGGATCGCTCCGCCCGCCGGCCGTCGCTCGCCAGAGGCGGCCCGTCAGGGCTTGTGGAACACGCCCTTGACCGCGTCCTCGACCTTGCCGACGGCGTTCTGGACCGAGCCGCCGAGCTTCTGGCCCTGGCCCTCGGCTTCGAGTTCACGGTCGCCCATCAGCTTGCCGGCCCCTTCCTTGATCGAGCCGCCGAGCTTGTTCCCGGCGCCCTCGACGCGCGTGTCGCCGAAGGCCTTGGGCTCGGCGTAGCCCTCGCGGGCCTCGGCGTCCTTGCGGCCGAAGGCGTCCTGCACCTTGCCGGCGGCGTTCTGGACGGAGCCGCCCGCCTTCTCGGCCGCGCCCTCGGCCTGCAGCTTGGCGTCGCCGGTCAGCTTGCCGAGCCCCTCCTTCACGGAGCCCTCGGCCTTGTGGAGGGCGCCGTCGATGCGGTTGTCGGTCATGGGAAAGCTCCTGGGGTGAGCGTGGCTGTCGCGAGTTGAACCGCCAAGCTCGACGCGGGGTTCCGCCGCACGCCCAGGGCGCTATGTGTGGCCGCCCATGGCGCCCAAGTCCGAGAGCCCCGCCGAGCCGTTCAAGCGCGCCCTGGCGCACGCCGCGCGCTCGCTGGGCGAGACGCCGGACCTGGAGGTGGTGTTCTCCGGCGAGGGGCCGTCGCTGCAGGGCCGCCGCGCCATCCTGCCCCACCCGCCGCGCGACCTCACCGGGCGGGAGGCGGCGCGCCTGCGCGGCTTGGCCGACCAGATGGCCCTGCGCCTCGCGCACCACGACACGGCGGCCCACGCCCGCCTGCGCCCCGCCGAGCCGGAGGCCGCCGCCCTGTTCGAGGCCATTGAGCAGGCGCGCATCGAGTCCATCGGCGCCAACGCGCTGGGCGGCGTGCGCGCCAACCTGCGCACCGTGCTGGAGATGGACGCGGACAAGCGCGGCCTGGGCCGCACCACCGACCGCACCCGCATCCCCCTGGCCGACGTGGTGGGCCTCCTGGTCCGCGAGCGCCTCACCGGCCAGGCGCCGCCGGAGAGCGTGGGCGCCCTCGTCGAGCAGCACCGCGGCGAGATCGAGGGCAAGGCCGCCCGCGAGCTCGACCGTCTGGCCGCCCTCGCGGAGGACCAGGCCGCCTTCGGCCGCGTGGCCCGCGAGATCATCCGCGACCTCGACATGGGCGGCGACGCCGAGCCCGCCGACGAGCAGGACACCGACGAGCAGAACTCCCCCCAGCCCGAGGAGCAGCAACCCGAGCCCGGCGACGACGACGAGGGCGGCGGCGAGGGCGAGGAGCCGCAGGGCTCCACCGGCGAGAGCGCCGAGGGCGCCGACCCGGACGACGCCCCCGCCGACCCGACCACGACGGAAGCGAGCGAAGGCGAGGACGCCGCCGAGAGCGACGAGGCCTCCGAAGCCGAGGGCCTGCGCCCCAACCGTCCGGAGATGGAGCCCGGCGGCAAGCCGGAACCCGCCTACCGCGTCTTCTCCACCGCCGCCGACGAGGTGGTCGGCGCCGAGGACCTGTGCGACCCCGACGAGCTGGCGCGCCTGCGCGCCTACCTCGACCAGCAGCTGCAGAACCTGCACTCGGTGGTGGCGCGCCTGGCCAACCGGCTGCAGCGCCGGCTGATGGCCAAGCAGAACCGCTCCTGGAGCTTCGACCTGGAGGAGGGCGTGCTCGACTCAGCCCGCCTGACGCGGATCATCACCGACCCGACCTCCCCGCTTTCGTTCAAGCAGGAGGACGACATCCAGTTCAGGGACACGGTGGTCAGCCTGCTCTTGGACAACTCGGGCTCCATGCGCGGCCGGCCGATCATGGTGGCCGCCGTCTGCGCCGACGTGCTGGCCCGCACCCTCGAGCGCTGCGCGGTGAAGACGGAGATCCTGGGCTTCACCACCCGCGCCTGGAAGGGCGGCGGCGCGCGGGACCTGTGGCTGAAGGCGGGCAAGCCGCCCCAGCCCGGTCGCCTCAACGACCTGCGCCACATCATCTACAAGTCCGCCGACGCCCCCTGGCGCCGCGCCCGCCGCAACCTCGGCCTGATGATGCGCGAGGGCCTGCTGAAGGAGAACATCGACGGCGAGGCCCTGCAGTGGGCCCACGACCGCCTGCTCGCCCGCCCCGAGCAGCGCAAGATCCTGATGGTGATCAGCGACGGCGCCCCCGTCGACGACTCGACGCTGAGCGTGAACAACGGCCACTACCTGGAACGCCACCTGCGCCAGGTGATCGCCTCCATCGAGGACCGATCGCCCGTGCAGCTGATCGCCATCGGCATCGGCCACGACGTCACCCGCTACTACCGTCGCGCCGTGACCATCGTGGACGTGGAGCAGCTGGGCGGCGCCATGACCGAGAAGCTGGCCGAGCTGTTCGAAGACACCGAGCGCGCCGCCCCCTCCCCGCGCCGCCGCGCGGCATGAGGCGACACCGCGGGCCGCTGCAGGCCGCCCTGGCCGCCCTGGCCGCCCTGGCCGCCCTGGCCGCCCTGGCCGCCGCCGTGCTTCTGAGCGGCTGCCAGGGACAGGCGCAGGGCGCCGTCTACGCCGCGCCCATCACGATCCGCGGCGAGCCCCTGCCCCTCAGCCACGACGACCCGCGCCGCACCACCGTGGGCGAGCTCACCTACGCCGGCGGGCTGCAGCTGACGGCGGAGGGCACCTCCTCGTTCGGCGGCGTGTCGGGGGTCGACGTGGCCGACGACGGCGTCTCCTTCGTCGCGCAGGAGGACGTCGGCGGCTTGGTCTGCGGCAAGCTGAAGCTTGACGCCAAGGGCCGGCTGGTCGGCGTGGAGGACGCGACCTTCCAACTGCTGACGGACGAGCACGGCCGCCCCTACGGCCGCAAGGTCGACGCCGACGCGGAGGACGTCACCCTCACGCCCCACGGCTACGCCATCAGCTACGAGCAGGACCACCGCGTGTTGGCTTATCCCGCCGCGGGCGGCCCGGGCGTGCGCCTGCCCGTCCACCCCGACATCTTCAAGCGGCCGCCCAACAGCGGACTGGAGGCGCTCAGCTGGCGCGGCGGCCGCCTCTACGAGGGCGCGGAGGACGGCGAGATCTGGCGCTGCGACCCGAGCCCCGCCGGCGCCTGCGACGCGCAGAGCGTGATGAAGACCTCGCCCTTCCCCGGCTACAGCCTGACGGGGCTGGACGCAGCGGGGCGCGGCTTCGTCGCCGTCTACCGCCGGGTGGACGTGTTCAACGGCTGGCGCGCCCTCATCGCCTGGCTGGAGCCCGCCGCGGCCGACGGCTCCGGCCCCTGGACGGCGCACCGCATGGCCGTGCTCGACCGCCCGCTGCAGCGCGACAACATGGAGGGGATCGCCGCCGTGGCGCGCCCGGACGGCGGCTTCCGCCTCTACCTCGTCAGCGACGACAACTTCCGGCGGGTGCAGCGCACGCTGCTTCTGGCGTTCGACTGGCGGGGACCGCCGCCCTCCCCGCACCGGCCGTGAGGCGCTAGGCTCGCCACCGCATGCGACCTGTCTCCGTCTCCGACTATCGCGAGCTCGCCCGCCGGCGCCTGCCGCGCTTCCTGTTCGACTACATCGACGGCGGCTCCTACGCCGAGGTCGCCCTCCGCAGGAATGTGGAGGACCTGGAGCGCATCGCCCTGCGCCAGCGCGTGCTGCGCGACGTCTCCACCCTGAAGCTGGAGACCACCCTGCTCGGGCAGCCCCTGGCCATGCCCGTCGTCCTGGCGCCCATCGGCATGGCCGGCATGTACGCCCGGCGCGGCGAGGTGCAGGCGGCGCGGGCGGCGCGCAGCTTCGGCCTGCCCTTCACCCTCTCCACCGTCAGCATCTGCCCTCTGAAGGAGGTGGCGGAGGGCGCGGGGGTCGCGCCCTGGTTCCAACTCTACATGCTGCGCGACCGCGGCTACATGGACGCCCTCCTGCAGCGCGCCCGGGCGGCCGGCGCCCCCGTGCTGGTCTTCACCGTCGACCTGCCCCTGCCGGGCGCCCGCTACCGTGACGTGCGCAGCGGCCTGTCCGGCGCCTCCACGCCGTGGGAGCGCATGGTGCGCGCGCTAGGCACGGCCGCCCACCTGGACTGGATGCGCGACGTGGGGATCGGCGGGCGCCCGCACGTGTTCGGCAACATCGCCGGCGCCATGCCCGACGCGCAGGGCCTCGCCGACTTCCAGGGCTGGGTGGGCCGCAATTTCGACCCGTCCATCACCTGGGCCGACCTGGAGTGGGTGCGCGACCGGTGGAACGGACCCATCGTGATCAAGGGCGTGCTCGACCCGCAGGACGCCCGCGCCGCCGCCGACGCGGGCGCGCAGGGGATCGTGGTGAGCAACCACGGCGGCCGCCAGCTCGACGGCGCGCTCTCCGGCGCGCGCGCCCTGCCGCCCATCGTGGACGCGGTGGGCCACCGGCTGGAGGTGGTCATGGACGGAGGCGTCCGCTCGGGGCTGGACGTGCTCAAGGCCCTGGCCCTGGGGGCGAAGGCGGTCCAGATCGGCCGCGCCTGGGCCTTCGCCCTCGCCGCCGGCGGTCAGGCGCAGGTGGAGGCGATGCTGGCGACCCTGCGCGGCGAGCTGAAGACGGCCATGTCGCTCACCGGCTGCACGGACGTGGCCGTCGCCGACCGCTCGCTGCTGGCCGAAACCGAGCGGGTGGGCTGAAACGCGGAAGGCCCGCCGGTATGACCGGCGGGCCTTCCCGTCAGCACCTCGAAGGGCGGGTCAGGCCGCGGCGGCTTCCGCGCCGCCGGCGAGCTTCGCCTTGACCTGGCGCTTGATCTTCAGCGCCCGCGGCGAAAGGTTCTCGTCACGGCTGTTCAGCAGCACGGCGTCGAGGCCGCCCTTGAAGTCCAGCGTGCGCAGGGCGGCGTTGGTGATCTTCAGGCGAAAGCTCTGGCCCAGCGCCTCCGACTGCAGCGCCGTGTCGGCCAGCGACGGCAGGAAGCGGCGCTTGGTCTTGATGTTGGAGTGGCTGACGTTGTGGCCGACCATGGGGCCGACGCCCGTGATTTCGCAACGGCGGGACATGACGGCGACCTTGCAACTTCTGGAGAACAGGAACGCAAGCCGCGGAAGCGCTCTTCCGCAGCTGAGGGAGGCGGGCCTATACCCGCCACCCCCCCACCCGTCAACGTCGCCGGTCCACCCCCCCATGCCGATCCTGCCCCTGCTCGTCGCCTCCGCCGCCCTCCTCCCTGGCCTGTGGGAGTACCAGTCCAGCCTGGGGGTCGTGGGCGGAAAGGCCGAGCGCAAGTGCCTGTCCAAGGCGGAGGTGGAGCGCTTCCTCACCGACCCCGGCAACCGGCGTTACGATTGCGACTACAGCACGCGCCAGGTCGCCGACGGCAAGGTGCGGCTGAAAGGCGTCTGCACCAGCCGCAAGCACCCCGACCAGAAGATCGGCGTCTCCGCCTGGGGCGCGTACACCTCGGAGACGATCGAACTGAAGGGTCAGGGCACGGCCAGGGTGATCGGCGCCTTGGAGCTGCCGATCACCGTCTCCTTCTCCGCCCACCGCGTGAGCGCCGACTGCCCCGCCGCCGGCTCCGCGGCGCCGGGGCCGGCGGAGGGCGCGGGCCCCGGCTGACTTGTGATCGACCCGCGACTCGGGCACCATCCCTGGTGGTGAACAGACGCTGAACCGGAGGAGGTCCCCGATTCGGTGATGATTCGTTCCGGACGCGTTCGCGCCGGGTATGAACTCGTTCACTCGCCGGTCGTCGGGCCGATACGAAGGGGCACGGCCTCAGCCCTGCTCCAGGAACTCCTGCACGAACTCGGGCGGGTCCGCCTCCAGAGGGTCCAGGGCCTCGCCGTCCGCCCGCCCCGGATCGGGCAGGGCGAAGCCGGGCGGCAGGTCCATCGACAGCAGACCCGCCGCCTTGAGGTCCGCCAGCCCCGGCAGGTCGGCCAGGGAGGCGAGGCCGAAGTGCTCCAGGAAGGCGTCGGTCACCGCGTAGACCACCGGGCGGCCGGGCGTGCGGCGGCGGCCGCGCATGCGCACCCAGCCGGCCTCCAGCAGGGCGTCCAGCACGCCCTTGGACAGGGCGACGCCGCGCACCGCCTCGATCTCCGCGCGGCTGACGGGCTGGTGGTAGGCGATGATGGCCAGCGTTTCGTAGGCAGCCTTGCTGAGGCGGCGCACCTGCGTGCGCTCCTCCGTCATCAGGCCGGCGAGGTCGGGCGCGGTGGCGAAGCGGAAGCGCCCGGCCACCTCCTGCAGCTCCACGCCGCGGCCGGCGTAGCGGCGGCGCAGCAGGGCCACGGCGGCGGCGGCGTCCACGCCCGGCGGCAGGCGGCGGCGCAGGTCGTCCAGCGACAGGGGCTCGGCGGCGGCGAACAGCAGGGCCTCCGCCATGCGCTCGGCGGCGAGAGGGGTCGGCTCGAGCGGGAGCTCGGCCGCGCTCACGCGGGCGGCGGGGCGGCGGGGCGGGCGCGCAGGTGCACGGCGGCGAACGCCTCCACCTGCCTCAGCTCCAGGGCGCCGTCGCGGGTCATCTCCAGCCCGGCGGCCAGGGTGGAGGCGAGGCGCGAGGCGGCGTTCGGCCCCTCCCCGCCCGCGGCGCCGGCCGCCTCCGGCGCGGGGACCACGGCGGCGAGGGGCGCCCAGTCGGCGAGCTGCGGCAGGAGCCGGCGCAGCCGCAGGCGGGCGGCATCCAGCGGATAGGCCTCGACACGGCGCTCGGGAGCGTAGCTGCGGGCGGCCTCACGCCGGCGCCCGCCCACGTAGGCGGCGACCAGCTCGTGCAGGCTTCCCTCCAGGCGCACCGCGCCATGGACGGTGAGCGCCTCCGGGTCGCCGCGCAGGAAGACGTCGCGGCCCACCTGGTCCGACCGCCGCAGCGCCTCGGCCCCCTCGCGCATGGCCGCCAGCTTGGCGAGGCGGAAGGCGAGCGCCTCCGCCACCTCCTCGGCGGGAGCTTCGTCGTCGGCGGGGCGCTCGGCCTGGGGCAGGAGCAGGCGCGACTTCAGGAAGGCGAGCCACGCCGCCATGACCAGGTAGTCGGCCGCGAGGGCGAAGCGGCGGCGGCGCGCGGCCTGCACGAAGGCGAGGAACTGCTCGGCCAGGGCGGTGATGCTGAGGGCGCGCAGGTCCACCTTCTGGCGGCGCGCCAGCTCCAGCAGAACGTCCAGCGGCCCCTCCCAGCCGTCCAGCTCCAGCAGGAGGGCGTCGCCGTCGACGGACGCGCGGGCGACGGCCTCGAAGTCCAGCCGCGGCTGGAAGTGCACGGTCACCGCCGGCCGTCGCCCGTCACGTCGGCGGCTGCGGCGGCGGGAGCGGACCAGGCGCCCTGCAGCATCTCGGTGAAGCGGGCGCGCGCCTCCGCCACCTCCAGCGGCTCGGGCGTGCGCACCCGGCGCGCGAGCGCGGCCTGGGCGCGCCGCCTGGCGTGGCCGGCGAGCTTGGGCGAGGCCTCCGCCACGCGGCGGTTCTCGTCGAGACGGCCGGAGCAGTGGAGGACGACGTCGCAGCCCGCTTTGAGCGAGGCCCGCGTCAGCTCCTCCAGCGAGCCGCAGAGCGCCTTCATGCCGAGGTCGTCGGTCATCAGGAGGCCGTCGAAGCCGATCGCCCCGCGGATCACCTGGCCCACGACCTTGCGCGAGGTGGTGGCCGGCCGGCGGCGGTCCACGGCGGCGTAGGTGACGTGCGCGGTCATGGCCATGGGCAGGTCGCTGGCGACACGGAAGGGCAGGAAGTCGACCGCCTCCAGCTCCTTCAGCGGCGTGTCGACCACGGGCAGCTCGTGATGGCTGTCGGCGCGGGCGCGGCCGTGGCCGGGGATGTGCTTGACCACCGGCAGCACGCCGCCGGCCAGCAGCCCCTCCGCCGCGGCGCGGGCGAGCACGGCGACCTCGGCGGCCGACGTGGCGTAGGCGCGGTCGCCGATCACGTCGTGGCCGTCGGGCGCGGGCACGTCGGCCACGGGCACGCAGTCCACGTCTATCCCCGCGGCGGCGAGGTCGTGCGCCATCAGCCGGGCGCCCAGGCGGACGGCCTCGCGGCGGGCGAGCGGGTCGTTGGCGGGGATCGCTCCGTAGGCCGAGCCGGGGGGGTAGGCCGGCCAGTGCGGGGGTCCCAGGCGCTGGACGCGCCCGCCCTCCTGGTCCATCAGGACGGGGGCGTCCTCCCGGTCCACGGCCTCGCGCAGGGCGGCGGTGAGGCGGCGCACTTGGTCAGGCGCGTCGATGTTGCGGCGGAAGAGGATGAAGCCCCAGGGCCGCGCGTCGCGGAAGAAGGCGCGCTCCTCAGAGGCGAGCTCGAGGCCCGCGCAGCCGAGGATGCACGCCCGCGCCGCCACCGCGTCAGCTCTTGACGAGGCAGCGCCCGCCCGCGGCCGTCAGCTTGACGCAGAAGGCCTTGGCCGCAGCCCTGTCGGCGAAGCCGCCGAGGTTGGCCCGGTAGAAGGTCTTGCCGTCGCGGCTGACCTTCTCGACCGACCTGCCGTGGGCGCCCAGGCTGGAGAGCTTGCCCGCGTCGGCGAACCCCTTCTGCGCCAGCTCGGCGGACGAGAAGGCGCCCACCTGCACAGCGGCCGCGCCGGCGGCCGGTTTGGCGGACGCGCCGTCGGCGTCGGCGAGGCGGGCCGCCTTGGGCGGCTTGGCGTCGGCGGCCTTGGCCTTGGCCAGCTTGGAGGCGGCGTCCTCGGCGACGGAGGCCTTCATGCTCTTGGCCGGCTTGGCCGCAACGGGGGCCGTCGCGGTCGAAGCGACGGTGCGCGTGGGGGCGGCCGCGTCGCGGGCGGCGGGAGCGGCCGTCGACCGCGTCACCCTGGCCGGGACCGGGGCGGACGAGGCCTCGGCGAGGGCGACGGGCTTGACG
>CAXTCO010000017.1:0-18930 GCA_964242255.1 uncultured Caulobacteraceae bacterium
GCCCATGACATTCGACCGCCGCCGCCTTCTCGTCGCCTCCGCCGGGACGCTCGCCGGCCTCGCTGCGGGGGGCGCCTCGGCTCAATCCTACGGGCAGCGCGTCGCGGTGACGGGCGATGACGGCAAGGCCGTGGCGAATTCCGCCGCGCGCCACGGCTCGGCGACGGCCGTCTCCAGCGCGGCGGCGGCGGCCGCGGCGGCGCTCGGCGGCAGGCCGGTGGTGTAGACGAAGCTGCGCGCCCGGCTCGTCAGGAGGTCGACCACGGCCTGGGAGGCGCAGACGTAGCCGCCGACGCTCCCCAGCGCCTTGGAGAGGGTGCCCACCTCCAGCGGCGCGCGCGGGCCGTCGACGCGGCCGAGGCCGTGCGCGTCGTCGGCCAGCACCCAGGCGTCGTGGCGGTCGGCCAAGTCCAGGATCTCCGGCAGGGGCGCGAGGTCGCCGTCCATGCTGAACACGCGCTCCGTCAGGACCAGCACGCGGCGCGCCGACGGCCGCAGCCGGGCGAGCCTCTCCTCCAGGTCGGCGGCCGCGTTGTGCGCGAACGCCTCCACCCGCGCGCCGGAGAGGCGCGCCCCCGTCCACAGGGACGCGTGCGCCAGGGCGTCCACCAGCACGAGGTCGCCCGGCCCCGCCAGGGCCGGGACGATCCCGGCGTTGGCGAGCCAGCCGCTGCCGAACACCAACGCCGCGGGCGCGCCCTTCCAGCGGGCCAGGGCGTCCTCCAGCGCGCGCGTCTCGGGGCAGTCGCCTGTGACCAGTCGCGAGGCGCCCGCCCCGGCGCCGTGCCGCGCCACCGCCGCGCGGGCGGCCGCCTTGACGCCCGGGTGGTGCGCCAGGCCCAGGTAGTCGTTGCAGGCGAAGGAGATCAGCGTGCGGCCGCCCCGCTCCACGCGTGCGCCGCCCAGCCGGCGCGTGGGCGCAAGCTCCCGCCGCAGGCCGCGCGCTTCCAGGCCGCAGAGCTTGGCGCGCGCGAAGTCGTCCAGGCTGTCCACGGCGGCGATCAAGCGGGGAGGGCGGCGGGGGTCAAGCGGCTTGACCCGCCGCCGCCGCGCGCGTTGCTGCCCCCATGTCCGACCCCCGCGAGCACCCGCTGTGGCGGCCCTACGCCCAGATGAAGACCGCGCCGCCCCCCGTGGAGGCCGTGCGCACGCACGGCTCTCGCATCGTGCTGGCCGACGGGCGCGAGCTGGTCGACGGCGTGGCCAGCTGGTGGACGGCCGTGCACGGCTACAACCCCTCGCACATACGCCAGGCGGTCCAGGCGCAGCTCGAGGCCATGCCGCATGTCATGTTCGGCGGATTGACCCACGCCCCCGCCGAGCGGCTGGCGCGCAGGCTGGCCCGGCTGCTGCCGGGCGAGCTGAACCACGTCTTCTTCAGCGACTCGGGCTCGGTGGCCGTGGAGGTCGCCATGAAGGCGGCCTTGCAGGTCTGGCTGAACCGGGGCGTCGAGGGCCGCACCCGCTTCCTGGGCTTCCGGGGCGGCTATCACGGCGACACCCTCGCGGCCATGTCGGTGTGCGACCCGGAGGAGGGCATGCACCGCCGCTTCGGCGCAGCCCTGCAGCGCCAGGTCATCGCCGACCTGCCGCGGACGGAGGCGGACGTCGCCACCCTCGACGCCCTGCTGCGCGCCCATGCCGGGGAGCTCGCGGCGGTCATCGTCGAGCCGCTGGTGCAGGGCGCCGGGGGCATGCTGACCCATCCGCCCGAGGTGCTGGCGCGCGTGGCCCGGGCGGCCCGGGCGCACGGCCTGCTGCTGATCGCCGACGAGGTGTTCACCGGCTTCGGCCGCACGGGGACGATGTTCGCCTGCGAGGCGGCCGGCGTGGTCCCCGACCTCATGTGCCTGTCCAAGGCGCTCACGGGCGGGACGGTGGGGCTCGCCGCCACGGCGGCCACCACGGAGGTGTTCGAGGCCTTCTGGTCGGACGATCCCGAGCACGCCCTGATGCACGGCCCCACCTTCATGGCCAACCCGCTGGCCTGCGCCGCGGCGGGCGCGAGCCTCGACCTGTTCGAGCGCGAGCCGCGCCTGGAGCAGGCCCGCGCCCTGGCCCGGCGGCTGGAGGCGGGGCTCGGCGGCCTGCGGGGCCGGCCGGGGGTGACGGGCGTGCGCGTGCTGGGAGCGATGGCGGCGGTGGAGCTGCAGCCGCCCGTCGACCTCGCCGCGTTGAAGCGCGCGCTGCTGGCCCGGGGCGTCTGGGTGCGGCCGTTCGGGCGCATCGTCTACCTGACGCCGGCGCTCACCATCTCCGAGCCCGACCTGGACGCCCTGATGAGCGCCGTCGAGGGGGCGGTCGCGGCCCACGCCCCGACGCGGTGAGCGCGCGGTCTCGTGCTTCGGACCTGTGTCCGCCACGCCACAATTCCGGCGGTATGAATCCGCAGAGGGCGGCTTGACCATTGGAGGCCCGACGCGTGCGTTTTCGAGACTCTTTGACGGCGGCCTGGGCGGTCGCGCTCGCAGGCGGGATCGCAGCGACAGCCGCGGCCCAGGTCGCGCCTCCAAAGCCCATCTATGTCTCCTTGGGCAGCTCCTACGCGGCCGGTCCAGGCGTCGGCGCCGACGAGTATTCTCCTACGTCCCGCACTCAGTACGGCAACTGCGCCCGTTCGCTGTCGAACTACGCGCAGCTCCTGGCCAAGGCCCGCAACCTGCAGCTGGTCGACGCGGCCTGCTCCGGCGCCACCACCTCCGACATCCTGACCAAGTCGCAGGACGGATTTTCGCCGCAGATCGACTCCGTCGATCCGAAGGCGAGCCTGGTGACCGTTCTGATCGGCGGCAACGACGTCGGCTACATAGGCAATCTGTCGAACTACTCCTGTCTCGATACGGGCGGCTCGAATTGCAAAGTCATCTCCGACGAGGAGGTCGACGCGCGCCTCGCCAAGCTGCCCGACTCCCTGCGGCTGGTCCTCCAGCAGATCCATCTTCGCGCTCCGGGCGCGCTGGTCGTGATGCTGGGCTACCTGCCCGTGCTGCCGGACAGCGGCGCGGGCTGTGCGGCGGCGCCGCTGAGCGCGGAGGACGGACAGCGCATGCTGTCGGTCTATTCGCGCCTGACCCACATCATCGGCGCGGTGGCCAGGGAGACGAACACGCCCGTGGTGCGCTCATCCGTCGTCGGGTACGAGCACGACGCCTGCTCGGCGGATCCCTACGTCGCCGGTTTCCACCCTGCGACGACGCCGGGCTGGGCGGGGCCGGTGGCCTATCACCCCAACCAGGCGGGCATGGACCACATCGCCGCGGACCTGAACGCGGTGATCGCCGGCGCGGCCCAGGGCGGCGGTGTCTGAAGCAAGCCTGCCGAGCCGGGAGGGGAGCTGCGTCGATGTCGAATAGGTCTGCAGCGCTGATCGCGGGCGTCGCGGCGATGTCGGCCCTGGCGGCGGTCCCCGCCCGCGCGGCGACGCCGCAGGCCTGGCTGACGAGCGCCGACCACGCGCAGGTGCTCGCGCCCGCGGCGCTTCAGCCGGGCGGGGGCGCGGCGCAGGTCACGGTCACGCTCGATCCCGGGCGGCGCCTCCAGCCGATCGACGGGTTCGGCTTCGCGCTCACGGGCGGCTCGGCCGAGCTCCTGCAGCGGATGAGCCCGGCCGCGCGCCACGCGCTCCTGGTGGAGCTGTTCGATCCCCGCGGGCCGGGCGCGCGGGTGAGCTGGCTGCGGGTCAGCATCGGCGCCTCCGACATGGACCGCCGCGTCTTCAGCTACGACGACCTTCCTGCGGGCGCGGCCGACCCGAGCCTCGCGCGCTTCTCGCTGGCGCCGGACGAGCGCGCCCTCGTCCCGACCCTGCGCGAGATCCTGGCGATCGCCCCCGGCCTGCCGATCCTCGCCTCGCCCTGGTCGCCGCCGACGTGGATGAAGACGAACGGCGCGCCCAAGGGCGGGTCGCTGCGGCCGGACATGGGCGACGCCTTCGCCGGCTACCTCGTGCGCTACGTGCGGGGCATGGCCGCCGAAGGCGTGCCGATCCGCGCCGTGACCCTGCAGAACGAGCCGGAGAACGCCGGCAACACGCCCAGCATGCTCATGACCGCGCCGGAGCAGGCCGCGCTGATCGCCCACCACGTGGGTCCCGCCTTCCGCGCCGCGGGCCTGCGCACCCGCATCGTCGCCTTCGACCACAACTGCGACCACCCCGCCTATCCGCTGGCGGTGGAGGAGGATCCGCGCGCCGCCGCCTACGTCGCGGGCGCGGGCTTCCACCTCTACGAGGGCGGGGCCGACGCCATGAGCCGCGTCCACGCCGCGCATCCCGACAAGCCGGTGTGGCTGACCGAGCAGATGGTGATCGACGGCCCGGCCATGGGGCGGCCGACGCCGGTCGCCCAGCCCCTGGCGCGCGTGGTGCTGGCGTCGCTGAACAACTGGGCGCAGGGCGTGCTGCTCTGGAACCTAGCCGCCGATCCCGCCTTCGGCCCGCACACGGGCGACGGCGGCTGCACCGTGTGCGAGGGCGCCGTGACGCTGGACGGCGACCGGGTGACGCGCAACGTAGCCTACGCCGCCGTGGCGCAGGTGTCCCGCTTCGTCCCGCGCGGTTCGGTGCGGATCGGCTCGAACAGTTCGGACGCGGCCGTGGCGGCGACGGCGTTCCGCACGCCCGACGGCGCGACCGTGCTGGTGCTCGCAGACACGGCCGCGTCGGACCGGCGGGTGGCGGCGGCGGGCCCCCAGGGGCCCGTCACCGTCGTCGTTCCCGCGGGCGGGGCCGTGACGGTGCGGTGGCCAGTGGGAGGCTGAGGGCTCAGCCGCCGATCTGCCGGTCCAGCGCCGCGGCGACGGCGTCCATGCCCGCCTGGGTCGGGTGGTAGGCCACGGGGCCGGGCCAGCCCGGGTTGCGCGGCGGCCGGTGGCCGGCGACGAACGGCTGGGCCGAGCAGGCGTCGTGCCCCGCCCCGATCACCGCCGCGCGCACGATGCCCGTCCCGTCGCGGGCGGCCGCGCCGCCGATGATCTCGGCCAGGCGGCGCGCGACGCCCCGGATGCGCGCCGCATCCGCAGGCGCCAGCGGAACGGCGTCGCAGCCCGGTGCGCCCTCGGCCGGGACCGCATGCAGGTAGCCGACCAGGACGATGCGGGCCGCGGGCGCGCGCCGGCGCACCTCGGCGACCACCCGGTCCAGCGACGCCGGCAGGGCCTGCATGCGGGCCTCCATGTCGGCGGGGTCCGGCACGTGGCAGCCGGCGCCGCCCGTGTCGCGGCAGGTCAGGCCGAGCAGGGCGCCGACGTAGTCGATGTCGTTGCCGCCGATCAGGATGGAGACCAGCCGCGTGTCGGGCGTCACCGCCTCGATCTGCGCAGGCAGTCCGTGCTGCCCGTGCTCGAGGATGTTGGCGGTGGTGGCGCCGGAGCAGGAGACGTCCACCAGGTTCAGCCGCCGGCGCGCGGCGGCGATGTGGGCGAAGTTGGACGAGGAGCGCTGGCACGACGTCCCGGTCGGATCCGGCGCGCCGACGCCCGGTCCCGCCGCGTAGGAGCTGCCCATGGACACATAGCGGGCGCCCGCCGGAGGCGCAGGCGAAGCGGCCGCCGTCGATAGCAACGCCGCGAGCAACAGGGCTGGACGCACGTGGGACTCCCGGTCGCCGGCCCAGGCGGCCGTCCGCGGCTGAACGCCGGTGAGGATCAAAGGCTGCCGAGCGCGACACTTGATGCGCAGATCACCATGGCCGCCGCCGTCAGGGACGGCCGTCGCAGCTCCACCGCACGCGCGAGCTCCGGCGGGTCTCCGCCGGCGAAGGTCAGGCGGAGAGCAGGTCCTCGATCCGGATCGGCATCTTGCGCACGCGCACGCCCGTGGCGTGGTGGACGGCGTTGGCCACCGCGCCCGCGAGGCCGACGATGGAGACCTCGCCCAGGCCCTTGGCCCCCACCGAGTTGAACAGGGGGTCCGGCCGGTCGATGAAGGCCACCTCGATGTCGCCGACGTCGGCGTTCACCGAGACCACGTAGTCGGCCAAGTCGTTGTTCAGCCAGCCGCCGTAGCGGGGATCCACCTCCGTCTCCTCGCGCAGGGCCGAGCCGAGCCCCATCACCACCCCGCCCCGCACCTGGCTCGCCCCCGTGCGCGGGGACACCACACGGCCGCAGTCGACGACGCTGACCACGCGCGGCGCACGCACGCGCCGGGTGCGCGGCTCCACGCGCACCTCCACGAAGTGGGCGATGTAGCTGTAGCTGGTGAACTCCGGGTACTCGGGGCCGGCGATGGCCCGGCCGCCCTGGCGGAGCTTGTCCAGCGCGTCCGGCCCCTGGCCCGGGGCGAGGCCGTCGACCTCCACCTCCAGGAACGGGCGGCGGACGGCGGCGAGCTGCTGGTGGATGGTCCCGTTGGGCGCACGGCCGTCGAGCAGCGCGGCCAGCTGCGCCTTCATGGCGGCGGACGCCGCGTCCACCGCGCGCACGACGCTGGCCGTACCCCACGATCCGGCCGTAGTGTGCTGCGGCGCGGCGGCCGTGTCGCCGATGACGATCTCCAGCCGGTCGGGATCGACGCCGACCTCCCGCACCAGCAGCTGGGCGATGACGGTGCGGATGCCCTGGCCGAACTCGTGGGCCGAAACGGCGAAGCGGCTGGAGCCGTCCGCCGCGACCCTGAGCTTGGCGAGGGTCGCCGTGGTGTTGGACGGGTACGCGCCCGCGGCCACGCCCCAGCCGACCAGCGTTCCGTCCGGCAGCGTCATGGAGCCGGGCGCGGGGGTCCGCCGCTCCCATCCGAAGCGGCGTGCGCCCTCGACCAGGCAGTCGTTGAGGAAGCAGGACGAGAGCGGATGTCCGCTGATCGGGTCGGTCGTGGCGTGGTGGGCGAGGCGGAAGGCGACGGGATCCTGGCCGAGCTTGCAGGCGAGCTCGTCGATCGCGCTCTCCATGGCGAACTGTGAAGGATGCGGATGCGGCGCGCGCATGAAGCCCGGATCCTGCGTGTCGATCCGGACGTTGGCGTGCACGCCCTCGTAGTCGGCCACGCCGTACATCTGCGGCGGGGATTCGCTGTACTTGGGCGGGAACTGGCCTTTCAGCGACTGCTGGTGGTCCGCCTCGTAGCGGATGCCGTTCATCCGCCCGTCAGCGCCTGCGCCGAGGGTGAAACGGTGCCGGCTCTTCGGCCGGAAGGTCGCGACGTGGAAGATCTGGCCTCGCGGCATCACCAGCTTGACGGGGCGTCCGGTCAGCATGGCCGCGTGCGCCACGATGGAGGCTTGGCGCTGCACGGTTCCCTTCTGGCCGAAGGCGCCGCCCACATAAGCGCTCCTGACCTCCACCTGCGACAGGTCGAGCCGCAGGTTCTTCGCCACCGCCGCCTGCGTCGGCCCCGCCGACTGAGTCGCCTCGTGGATCGTCAGCTTGCCATCCTTCCACCAGGCGGTGGTGGACAGCATCTCGATGGGGTTGTGGTGCTGCGCGGGGGAGACGTAGTGCTGGTCCACCGTCGTCTTCGCCTCGGCCAGGGCGCGTGCGGCGTCGCCGGCGCGGGTCGGCGGGGTCGGTTCGCTCACCGCGCCGGGGCTGTCGATCAGGGGGACGAAAGGCGCCGGCGTCGCAGCTTGGCGGACCGCCTCCGCGCCTTCGGTCGCCGCCTCCAGGGACTCGGCGACGACCAGCGCCACCGGCTGGCCGCGGTAGGCGATCTCGGAGGTGATCATGGGCGGCGGCGGCTCCTCGCCCTTGGCGGGCGGCGGCGGCGGCGGGAAGTCGGCCGCCGTCAGCACCCGAACCACGCCCGGCACCCGCAGGGCGGCGGCCGTGTCGGGGGGCGGGAGCGTCCCTTTGGCGATCGTCGCCGGCACGGTCATGGCGAAGAGCAGGCCGGGCAGGGGGACGTCGGCCGCGTAGGCGGTGGCGCCCAGCACCTTGTCGCGCGCGTCGAATCGGGGGCGCTCGGGGAAGGGTGCGGCGGACATCAGGCCTGGCTCCCGGCGGCGGCGAGGGTGAGGGCGTCGGCGACGGTGCGAGCGCCCAGCTCGATCTTGAACCCGTTATGGCGGCCGGCCCTGGCGCCTGCGAAAGCGGCGCGGCCGGCGGCCAGGGTGGTCTCCGGCGTGATCCGCTCCCCCGCCAGCAGCCGCTCCGCCTCCGGGGCGCGCCACGGCGTGGTGGCGACGCCGCCTAGGGCCACGTGTGCGCGCCGCACGCGCTCGCCGTCCATCTCGAGCGCCACGGCGGCGGAGGTGAGGGCGAAGGCGTAGCTCTCCCGGTCGCGGATCTTGTGATAGGTCGAGCGCCGCCCGGCCGGCGTCTTGGGCACGGTGACGGCGGTGATCATCTCGCCGGGCCGCAGCGTGAACTCCAGGTGCGGCGTGTCGCCGGGCGGCCGGTAGAGGTCGGCCACCGCGACCGTGCGCGCGCCGGACGGGCCGACGAGCTCCACCGAGGCGTCCATCGCCGTCAGCGCCACCGGCCAGTCGCCGGGCGAGACCGCGGTGCACGACGCGCTTTGGCCCAGCACGGCCTGCCCGCGGTCCAGCCCCCCGATCGCCGCGCAGCCCGCGCCCGGCTCGCGCTTGTTGCAGGGGTAGACGCCCGTGGAGGACGGGTTGCCGCTGCCGTTGCGGAAGTAGAGGCAGCGGGTGCGCTGCAGCAGGTTTCCGCCGACGGTCGCCATGTTGCGCAGCTGCTGCGACGCGGCGCGCCAGAGCGACTGGGCCAGCACGGGATAGTCCTGCAGCACCGTCGGGTCGGCGGCGGCCGCGCTCATGGGGACCAGCGCCCCGAACCGCAGGCTGTCGCCGGCCGTGTCGATCCCGTCCAGCCCGTGGACCGCGGTGACGTCTATCAGGTGCGCCGGCCGCTCGATGTCCAGCTTCATCAGGTCGTAGAGCGTCGTGCCGCCGGCGATGTAGCGGGCGCCCGCGCCCGCGGCGACCCAGGCGTCCACCGCCTCGCGCGGGCTGGACGGGCGGGCGTAGCTGAAGGGCTTCACGCCTGGCGCTCCATCTTGCCGGCCGCGTCCTCGACGGCGGCGACGATGCCGACGTAGGCGCCGCAGCGGCAGATGTTGCCGCTCATGTACTCGCGGATGCGCTCGCGGCTGGTGGCGTTGCCCTCGTGCACGCAGGCCACGGCGGCCATGATCTGGCCCGGCGTGCAGTAGCCGCACTGCAGGGCGTCGTGGTCGATGAAGGCCTGCTGCATGGGGTGGAGGCTTCGGCCGTCCGACAGCCCTTCGATGGTCGTGACCTCGCGGCCGTCGACCTTGGCGGCCAGCGTCAGGCACGAGGCCACGCGCCGGCCGTCGACGTGCACCGTGCAGGCGCCGCACTGTCCGTGGTCGCAGCCCTTCTTGGCCCCGGTCAGCGCCAAGCGCTCGCGCAGCAGGTCGAGGAGCGAGGTGCGCGGGTCGATCTCCAGCGCCACCGCGTGGCCGTTGACGGTGGTGCGCAGGGGCAGCGCCGCCCCGGGCGGGGCGGGCCCGACCACCGGGCGGCCCGGCGCCGCGGCGGCCTCGGCCTCCGCGGTGATCGGCAGGGCCGCGAGGGCCGCGGCGGCCTGAAGCGTTCCGCGGCGGGAAAGCCCGCTCCGCTCAACGCCGTCGGCCCCTGCGGGCGCGGCGGCGTGTCCGATCGCTGCCATGCTTCAGCCTCCCGTTCGTCGTCAGCGGCCTGAACCCACGCCGGACCCTGGCGGAACGCCGAAAGGCCGGCGTCGTTCATGGCGGCGGCGCGAGACCCGGACCCGCCGCCTGCTCGCGGGAGGGCCCTTCCTCAGCTTCGGACGGGGCCGAGCGTCCTGCGCGCCGCGTTCCAAGAGAGAGCAGGCGGCTGGAGGGCCGAGCCTGCGCAGACGCCGGCCTCGCTCCGGTCCGCGTGCGGGCGGCCGAGAGCCGAGACGAGCTGGGCGACGGAGAACGGCTTGCCGATGTGGCCGTCCATGCCCGCCGCGAGGCAGCTCTCGACCTCCGGTCCGAGCACGTTGGCGGTGAGCGCCAGGATGCGGGCGCCCGCCGACGCGCCGCCGCCCGCCCGGATGCGTCGCACCGCCTCCACGCCGTCCAGCACCGGCATCTGCATGTCCATGAGGATGAGGTCGAAGGCGGTGCGCGCCGCCGCGGCCACCGCCTCCGCTCCGTCGCAGGCCATCTCCAGCTCGACGCCCAGCGGCTTGAGGAGGAGGGCGATCAGGTCGCGGTTCACCTCCACGTCCTCCGCCACGAGGACGCGCAGGCCGCTCAGCCCCGTCGTTCCGTCCGGGGCTTGCAGGCGGCCCGGCTCGCGGGCGTCTTCGGCCCGCGCAAGCGTGAGGTGGACGGTGAAGGTCGTTCCCTCGCCGGGGCGGCTGGCGACGTCGATGCGCCCCCCCATCGCCTGCGCGATCGCCTGCGAGATGGTCAGGCCCAGGCCCGTGCCCCCGAACCGCCGCGACGTGGAGGCGTCCGCCTGCTCGAAGCGGTCGAAGATGCCGGCGAGGCGCTCGGCGGGGATGCCCACGCCCGTGTCGCTGACCGCCAGCTCCAGGGCGGCGGCCGCGCCCTCGCGTGCGCATCGCGCCCGCAGCCGCACGCCGCCCGCGGGCGTGAACTTCACCGCGTTGCCGAGGAGGTTCACCAGCACCTGCCGCAGGCGGTCGGGGTCGGCCTCCACGGTCAGGCTCGCGACGTCCCAGTCCAGGTCGAGCGCCAGGGCCTTGGCCTGCGCGAGCGGCCGGACGAGGTCGAGGGCCGACCGAAGCAGGCGGCCGACCTCCACGGGGCGGGGGTGGAGCTGCAGGCCGGTCGCCTCGATCTTGGCGAGGTCCAGCACGTCGTCGACCAGCGCCAGCAGGCTGGAGCCCGCGTCGCGGACCCGGCGGGCGTAGACGCGGCCGTCCGCGAACAGGCGCGCGTCGCCCTCCAGCACGTCGGCGTAGCCCAGGATGGCGGTGAGGGGCGTGCGCAGCTCGTGGCTCATGTTGGCGAGGAAGTCGCTCTTGGCCTGGGAGGCGGCCTCGGCGGCCACCCGGGCCTCCTCCAGCTCGCCCTCCATGGCCTTGCGCGCGGTGACGTCGCGCATGACGTCCTGGAACTCGACGGGGGCGCCCTGCGCGTCGCGCACCAGGCGCGGACGTCCCTCCAGCCAGATCACCCGCCCGTCCTTGCGCAGGGCGCGGTGCTCCGTATGGATCGGGTGGGCCGCGCCGGGCGCGGCGAGGTGGCGGGCGAACTGGGCGCGCACCCGGTCGCGGTCGTCGGGGTGGATCAGGTCGGTGGTGCGCCGGCCGACGAGCTCCTCGGGCGTGTAGCCCAGCACGTCCTGGCAGGCCGGGCTGATGTACAGCAGCCGGCCGTCGAGCGCGTAGCGGCCGATCACGTCCAGCGCCGTATCCGCCAGCAGGCGGTAGCGGCCCTCGCTCTTCACGGCCTCGGCCTGCAGCGCTTCGCCCGAGCGGGCGAGCACCTCGCGGGCTTCGACGATCTCCTGCACGTCGGTGCAGGAGCCGAACCAGTAGGTGATGCGGCCCTCGGCGTCGCGGATCGGCGTGCCGCGGGCCTTGAACCAGCGGTGTCCGCCGTCCGCGCCGCGGATCCGGTACTCGATGTCGTACGGATGCTCGCCGGCCACCGCGCCCAGCCAGTGGGCGCGGCTGCGGTCGGCGTCGTCCGGGTGGATCCGCCGCAGCCAGCCGAAGCCGAGCTGCTCGGCCTCCGGCGCGCCCGTGTAGGCGACCCACTGCGGGCTGAGATAGTTGCAGGCTCCGTCCGGCAGGCAGGTCCAGACGAGCTGCGGCAGGCCCTCCACGAGCGCCCGGTGCCGCTCCAGGCTGGCGGCGAGCTCGCCGTCGGCCGCCAGCGCCTCGGCCCGCGCGCGGCTCAGCCCGGCCTCCGCGCGCGCCAGAACGGCGGCCGAGCGGAAGGCCAGCGCCGTGAAGGTCGCGGCCGACAGGGCGGCGAAGACGGCCGGGGCGAAGAGGGGATGGTACCAGCCGGCCCTCACCCCCGCGACGACCAGCGCGCCCGTCAGCAGGGGTGCGGCCACCGCCGTCGCCGCCAGCTGCAGCAGGGCGGCGCGCGCGATCGGACGGCCTCCGAAGGCGGCGGCCCACCCCTCCCGCGACCGCAGGGCCAGCAGCCCCGCCGCCGCCGTCACGAGCCCCGCCGCCGTGTGCAGGGCGACGGCGAGGTACGGCCCGAACGCGTGCAGCTGCGAGACGCCGTAGGCGTAGGCGGCGAGCGAGAGCAGCCCGATCCACGCGGGCACGACGGCCAGGGCGTGTCCCGCCGCGACCGCCGCCCTGGACCGGCCCGCGGCCAGGAGGCCCAGGCTGAGCCCGACGGCGACGAAGCTGGCGGCGGTGGCGGGGGACATGCGCCCGCTGAAGGGGCGCGAGGTCGTGTCGGGGTCGGCGAACAGCAGCTCGTCGAGGCCGAGGTCGAGGTGCGCGGCGTACTCCAGCAGCGTCGCGGCCCCGATCAGGGCGACCAGCGCCGAGGCGGCGAGGGTCAGGGCCAGGGCGCTTCGGCGCCGCTCCGGCGCGGACAGCGCGCCCAGCGCGACGCCCGTCGCGCCCAGCGCCACGGCCGTGTTGGCCTTCATGGTCGTGAGCCCGGGAAGGACGGTCTTGAGGACGCCGACGTGGAAAAGCCAGCCGCCGAGCACCGCCAGGCTGAGCAACTGCAGCAGGACGGCCGCAAGATGTCGATGACTCGGTCTCAAGGACGGCGTCGGCTCCGGCGCGTGTGTCGTCGCCAGCGTTAGACCGGCGTGGTCACCGCGACGTAAACCGACGGTCGCCCGCACGGGCCGACCCGCCGCGCCGCCCGTTGTTCAGGCAGGCGGGTCCGCGCCGGTGGGATCCGGTCCGCGTGTGATCGCGGGCGGGGCCTCCGCGGCCGGCGGCGTCGGGCCGAGCATCCGCAGCAGCGCGTCGCTGGGCTGCAGCACCACGCGCTGGCCGGCGGCGCCGGCGAAGGCGACGTCCGCGCGCCCCAGCTCCTCGATGACCTCCAGGTAGAGCCGGCTGCGCACGCCGTAGGCGTCGCGAGGCGAGCCGACGTAGGCGAAGGCGTTGATCGTGACGTTCCCGGCGGGCGTCAGGGCGTCGATGAACACGCCCGGCCGCGGGTCGTCCAAGGTGTCCTCCGACCGCTCCAAGACCTGGGCGATCAGCTTGAGCGCCTTGGGGGCGTCCGCCGCCGCGTTGATGACGACCTGCAGCTTCAGGCGCGCGCGGTCGGCGTCGAGCGTCTTGTTCTCCACCTGCTTGGTGATCAGGTCGGAGTTCGGCACGATCAGGGTGGACTGGTCGAACAGCCGGATCTCCGTGGCGCGCACGCGGATGCGGCGCACGTCGCCCTCGACGCCGGCCAGGCTGATCCAGTCGCCCACCTTCACCGGCCGCTCCACCAGCAGGATCAGGCCGGAGATGAAGTTCTGCACGATCTGCTGCAGGCCGAAGCCGATGCCGACGGAGAGCGCGCCGGCCACGATCGCGATCTGCCGGAAGCCCAGGCCCATGCCCGCCAGCGACCAGACCAGGGCCGCGGAGATCGTGAGGTAGCGGACGCCCGTGCTGATGGAGGCGCGGACCCCGACGTCCCAGTCCGTCAGCGGCAGGAAGCGGCGGTCGACCCAGCGCTGGACGACGCGCGCCAGCACCAGGCCCACCCCCAGGACCGCGACGCCCAGCCCGAGCGCCCGCGGCGAGACCACCAGCGACCCCACCTGGAGCGAGGCGCCGACCCCGCCCAGGTGCGTGGTCAGCACGTCGCCGTTGCGTCCGAACGGCGTCAGGGCGAGGCTGAGCGCGCCCAGCACGATGAGCACCTGCACCGCGGCCGAGGTCAGCGCCCCGAGCTGCTGCGACGTGCGCCCGGGCAGGTTGACGAGGCCGGTGAGCAGCCGCCCCATCCAGCCGCGGGGATCGAACAGCACGCCGCACAGCTCGTCCGTGAAGCGCAGCAGCAGCCAGGCGGCGGCGCCCAGAACGCTGACCCAGAACAGCTGGCTGGAGACCACCGCGGCGAAGGTGGTGTAGCCCGTGAACACCGCACCGACGGTCAACGCCACCGTCACGCTGAGCAGGATCGACAGCAGCGCCCGCCCGGCCGCCGGCGGCGGCGCGTCGTGGGCTTCCCGCCGCCCGTCCGCTCCCAGGGCGGCGAGCACCAGGCTGGCCGCCCCGGCGTAGGCCAGCGACACGACGCAGTTCGCCGCGATGGTCGCCGCCAGGCTCGCGCCCACCACGTTGTTGAGGCGGCTCAGCAGGAAGCCCGCGCCGGTGATCACGGCCACGAGCCAGGGCAGCGTCCGCATGCGCCGCGCCAGCCGACGCGGCGCGGCGACCAGCCCGTCGGCGTGGTCGCCCTCGCCCACCAGCTGGCGGGCGAGGGCGACCACCGCGGCGCCCCAGACCACGGCGATCACCGCCGCCTGCGACATCGCGTCGGCCTTGGGGGAGAGCAGCCGGCCCCAGGCGAGGGCCAGCCGCAGGCACACGGCCGCGGCGGCGGGCAGGGCCGTGTCGATCAGCACCACGGCCAGCGCGTGCGCGAAGCGCCTGAAGGCGTCGGCGGCGGAGCCCGCCTCCCGCGTGCGGCGTCGCGCCAGGTGCAGCATGAGCCGCCGGGCGGGCCACACGAGGAGGACGGCGCCGACCACGCCGGCGAGCAGGGCGAGCAGGCCCTCCGGCTCCGGCGCGGCCGACGCCGCGCGCCAGGCGTCCTCGGCGGCGCCCTGGGCCCGGGCGGTGTCGGGCTCGACCGCGTCGGACAGTCCGGTCCAGAAGTCTCGCTCCAGCGGTGACGAGGTGCGCGCCAGCCACCGGGCGTCGAGGTCCTGGCGCCGCTGGTCGGAGATGGCGGTGTAGGTGGCGCTGGCGGCGGTGGCGGCGTGCGCCGCCGTGCGCCGCTCGCCCTCCAGCGCCCGGCTGCGCGCCAGGAGCCGCAGCCGCTCCTCGTGCTCCCCCGGCGTCAGGCCCGGCCGCTCGGCGCCCCTGGCGGTCGAGAGGCTCTTCAGGCGCCGAGCGAGGCGCGCCAGTTCGCGGGCGCGCCGCGCCGCCAGCGCCTCCGCCTTCGCCTGCGTCGTCGCCGCCGTCTGGCGCAGCCCGACCAGGGCGGCGTCGGACTTCGCCCTGCGCGCCTGCACGTCCAGGTCGTCGGCGCTGCGCGCGACCTGCGAGAGCTGGTCGGCCTCCGGATCGGCCGGAGCCGCCGGCGGCGGGACCGAGGAGGGGCCCGTCCGGGCCTGCGCAGTCTGGAGAGCGGGCTGCGAGGCGGCGGGAGGCGGCGGCGGCGTGGCCGACGGCGCGAGGGCCGCAGGAGCCATGAGCAGGGCGGCGGCCGCGGAGGCCCAGGCGAGCTTCACCGTCTCCGTCCTGGGCCTTTGCACGGCCGGCTCGCGATCGCGCCCATGCGCCGCCTCCTAGGCCGGCGCTCCACCGACCGGAAGGGTCGATCGCCGTCTTCGCCCGAGAGGCGCGGGCGCGTCGGGCGGCCCGCGCCGGCCCGGCGGGGGTGCGGCGGTCAGCTTCCGGAGGCTGGAGCCCGGTGTTAGGCTCCTCCCATGCTTTCGGGTGCGGCGGGGAGGCTGTCCAGCGACGACGTCGCCGCGTTGGTCGGCCTGCCCGACCGGGACAGCTTCCGCACGGCCGCCCGCGCGGCCGAGTTCACCGGGCTCACCGACGACGGGGCCGAGATCGGCGTCGGCGACTACTTCCGCCTGGTGCGATGGATGGCGCCGGTCGCCGGGCGCGAGACCTTCGCCCTGTCGGCGCGGCCGATCCTGTGCGGCGGCAAGGCCCTGGCCTACGCCCGCGCCGCCACGGCCGAGACGGTCGGCGGCGGTCTGCGGGCGCTGGCCGAGACCTACAACCTGCTCCACGGGGGCGCCTACAACCGTGTCGTCCAGGCCGACGGCCGGTTGAGCTTCGTCGTCTGCGACAGCGGCTTCCCCTACACGGACCCGACCGATCCGCGCCTGCCCTTCGTGCTCGAATGCAACCTCCTGGCCGTGCACGCCGCCGCTTGCGAGCTGGCGGGCAGCGACCTTTCCCCGCGGCTGCGCGCCGTGACGAGCCGCCGGCCCGCGCGGGGCGGCCCGGGTGCGGCGGTGCTCGGCGCGTGGCCCGTCACCGTGGGGGTCGGCCGCGACGCCTACGCCCTCGCCTACGACGAGGCGGTCGCGGGGCTGCCGGTCGACGACGCCTTCCGCCGCCGCGACCAGACGCTGGCCGTGCACGAGCGCCTGCTGAAGCTGGTCGAGGCGCCGCACGACAGCGGGGCCTCGGCGAGCGCGGCGGTGCGGCGCCTCCTGGGCGAGGCGCCCTCGCGCGACCAGACGGCGGTGGCGGCCCGGCTCGGCCTGTCGACGGCCAGCCTGCGGCGGCGGCTGGCGGCGGAGGGGACCGGCTTCCGCAGCCTGCACCAGGAGGCCCTGCGGGCGGAGGCCTGCGCGCGGCTCGGCCGCACGGCGGACCTGGACGACCTCGCCGAGGTCCTGGGCTTCTCCGACCGCCGCGCCTTCCGGCGCGCCTTCAAGAGCTGGACGGGTCTGACGCCCGCCGCCTACCGCGACCGGGCCTGCGCGGGCGTGTGAACGGGGCGGCCCGCCCGCACGGACCCTGGTCGCGCGCGGGGAGGCGCAGGCCGTCTCCGGACGTCCGGCTCCGCTCGACCGAGCCCACCCTCAGAAGAACTTGGCGGAGACGCGGAACAGGAAGGTCGCCGGATCGCCGTAGTAGACGGTCTGGATGCCGGCCACGGCGGTGAAGTTCTGCCCGTCGGTCTTGTAGATGCGGCCGCCGATGTTCTTGCCGTAGAAGCCGGCCGTGTATCTGCGCGAGGGATCCTCCCAGACCAGGCGCGCGTCGTACAGGGTGTAGTCGCCTTGGAACAGATTTCCGTAGACCTGCCCGGTCGGCGACACGTCGTCCACCGCCAGCGACATGCGCGAGCGGAACGAGGCCCCGCCGCCCAGCGTGAGATAGCCCGCCCAGGCCGGCAGGCCGTAGTCGGCCAGCGCCCACTCGTAGGCTGCGCCCACCCGGGCCGTGTACTTGGGCGAGAAGGCGGGAACCTGGTGCGAGCGGTCGCCCGTCGGGTTGGCGGCCGTCACGTAGCTGAGGTCGATGAAGCGGTCGTAGCGCGCCTCGAGGTAGCCGAACTGCGCGTCGATGGAGAGCGGCCGGATCGGCCGGTAGACCGTCTCCAGCTCCGCGCCGTAGGTGTGCAGCCGTCCCGCGTTGACGACAGACTGCACGAAGTCGGGCGGGTTGGCCGGGTTCGGGTCGGGGAAGGCGCGCGTCACGCTGGCCTGGAAGTCGTGGTGGTCGTTGTAGAACAAGGCCAGGTTGGCCGTGAGCCGCCGTTCCAGCCACTGCGTCTTGGTCCCGATCTCGTAGGTGTAGACGGTTTCCGGGTTGTAGGGGGCCTGCTGTCCGGGGCTGTTGGCGCGGCCGTTGAAGCCGCCGGACTGGAAGCCCTCCGAGAACTTGGCGTAGGTCAGGACGTTCGGGCGCAGCTGATAGTCTAGTGACGCCGAGGGCGTCACGTCGCTCCAGCTGTCCTGAGCGTTGAACGTGAAGGGCGCGCCTCCGTTGACGTTGGTGGTGCGGTAGTAGGTCTTCTGCTCGTCGGTGTAGCGCAGGCCGCCGGTCAGCCGCAGGTCGGGCGTGAAGGCGTAGGTGACGTTCAGGTAGCCCGCGTAGCTGTTGGTGCGCAGGTCGTCCTGGATGAAGCGCTTGGCGGGGAAGGGGCCGCCCAGCAGCGTGAAGAGGTCGTTCCCGAAGGCGAGCTGGGTCGAGTCGACCTTCTCCCGCTCGAAATAGAAGCCGGCCACCGCGGTGATCGGGCCATGCTGGTAGTTGGCCTGCAGCTCCTGGCTCAGCTGGCGCTGGGTCACGCCCACGACCACGTCGCCGAGCTGGAAGGGCGTGGCGTCGATGTCGATCGAGTCGTCGTAGCCGAGGTGGCGGTAGGCGCTGATCGCCTTCAGCGTCCAGTCGTCGCTGACCCGCCAGGTCTCCGTCGCGGAGAAGCCGGCGTGGTTCAGAGGCTCGCGGTTGGCGAGGCCCGGCGAGATCGGGGCCGTGTAGGCCCAGTCCCCCGGCCCGTTCTGCGCGCCGGGATAGAGCACGGTGGTCGCGCCCAGGCCCGAGCCCTTCGGCGGCAGGATGTTGGTGCGGAAGACGTCGGCCGTCTGCTGCCCCACCGTCATGTGCGGCGACTCGTGCGTGTAGTCGGCGGAGAGGTCGACGCGGAAGTTCGTGGCGGGCGTCCACGCCAGCTGCAGGCGGCCGGCGAGGTTGTCCTGGTTGTTGTAGGTGCGCCCGTTGCTCTGGTCGTGCACGAAGCCGTCGTGGCCTTGGGCGTAGAACGAGGCGCCCGCCGCCAGGGTGGAGGTGATCGGCCCGCCGCCGGAGACCTTGAACTCGTACTGCCCGTGGTTCCCGGCGGCGGCCGACACGTCCAGGTACGGGTCCTGCCCCGGCTTGCGGGTGATGTACCGGATGGCGCCGCCGATCGTGTTGCGCCCGTACAGCGTGCCCTGCGGCCCGCGCAGCACCTCGATGCGGTCGAGGTCGAACAGGTTGAACAACACCCCGCGGATGCGGCTCAGGTAGACGTCGTCCAGGTAGACGCCGACGGCGGGGTCGAAGGTCTGCAGGGCGTCGGGCTGGCCCAGGCCGCGGATGAAGATGTTGGCCGAGTCGGCGCTGCCGCGGCCCTGAACGATGTTCAGGTTGGGCACGAGGCCCTGGATGGACGTCCCGTCGGTGGCGCCGATCCTGTCGAGCTGCGCGCCGGAGAAGGCCGAGACCGCGCCCGGCACGCGCTGCAGGTTCTCCGAGGTGCGCCGGGCGGTGACCACCACCTCCTCCACCCCCGTCGCCGCCGTCGGTCCGGGCGACGCGGGCGCCGCAGGGGAGGGCGCCTGCGGGACGCCGCCGGACGGGGCGCCGGTCGATCGCTGAGTTCCACGCGTTTATCCTTGAATGAGTGAA
>CAXTCO010000018.1:0-18635 GCA_964242255.1 uncultured Caulobacteraceae bacterium
GCGCTGTGGCGTCGCCGCCTGGCCGAAGCCGTGGCGACGGACCGGGCCGCCGCCGCCCTTCAGGCCGCCGCCGGCCAAGCCCGTTGGTCGGCCGCGGCCGATGCGGCCGACGCCGAGGGCGCACGTGCAGCCTCGGCAGGCCACAGGGCGGAGGCGCAGGCGGCCTACGCCCGCGTGCTCGAGCTCGACTCCCGGCGTCCAGCCGCGCGGGCCTACATGCGGGAGGTTCTGGCCGCACAGGTCACGCTCGACGTCGAGCGCCTGGCCGGCTCGGGGCCGGTCAAATCCAAGCGCAAGGCGCCGCCCTCGACGCATCACGCCCGCCCCAAGCGCTGAGCTCAGCGCTTGGCGTCGGCCTGCAGCCGCACTGCGCGCGTGAGATCGCGTGAGATCGCGAGATTGCCGGGATCGAGCGCAGCCGCCTGACGCAGCAGCCCGACCGCTCCGTCGATCTGCCCCCGATTCATCAGCACCAGCGCCTGGCTGCGCAGGGCGTTGGCGTGGGCGACGTCGTGGACGGGCGCCGGGGGGGGCGGGGCCGCAGGGGACAACGGCCGGCGGAGCGGAGCCGCCTCCGGCGCCTTGCGGCGCACGGGCTGTGGGGTCACCACCTCCCGAGCCACACCCGGCACCATGATCGTGCGCCCCACCTCAGCCGAGCGGGGCGCGTCTATGCCGTTGTATCGCGCGAGCGCGTAGAACAGGAACTTGTCACCAAGGAACCGCTCCGCCAGCATCGATAACGTTTCTCCCGCCTTGATCGTGTACGGGAAGTTCTGTTCACCGAGCAGCTGCTTGGGATCGGTGTCGATCTGCTTCAGCAGCGACTTGGACCGAGGATCGTCGGGCTGTTGCTTGACTAGTTCCTGCGCCTCGGCGCGCGCCTGATCCCTTCTGCCCGCGTCCAGCAACTCCAGCACCTTGCGCAGGCGCTCGCGCGGCTCAAGGCCGGGCGTGGGAGGCGTCGGGGGCGGCGACGGAACGGCGGCGGCGGCGGCGGGTGGCGCAACGGGCGGCGACAGCGTCGGCTTGCTCGCGCATGCGGCCAGGACCACGAGGCCTGCACAGGCCAAGCCCCTCAAGCTTGCAGAACGCCGGTGTGCGCGATCTCCGCTCATCGCGCATGTATAACGGCCTCGCCGGACGCCGAAACCCCGTCGCGCTGACGAGACCGTCGGCGGCGAGCCTTTCGACGGGCGAGGCCTGCCGACACCGTCTCAAGCGGAGCCCGGAGCGGCGGCTCACACCGTGACAAAAGGAGCTCAGCGCGGGGTGTGCGGGAAGCCAGGGATCGTGTCGCCCAGCAACCGCGCCCTGAGCGGCGAGGCGCCCCCAGGCGGGCTGTTGCTGAACGGGCAAACCGCCTTTCCCGAGGCCCGGCGGCGGCGGCTCGCGGCGGATAGGAGTTGACGCCCGGACGGCGGCGCCGTCGCACTCCGCGACGGCTAGAATGCTCGCCTTGTCCGTGATGAGCTCGACCCACGTGAGGAGGCGAGGCGCATGCCGAGCATAAGTCTGGCGATCATCGACGGCACCGGCGATTGGGGCGACCTCGCCTATGCACACAGCATGGAGCACGGCTTCTGCAAGCAGCTGGACTCTCCTCAGGGCGCGTTCGCCACCTTCTACCAGCGCGGTCCCTGGGCGCTCGGTCTGGAGGACCTGGTGTACAAGCATAAGGTGTCGACGTGGATCGAGGATCGCCTGAAGGCCGACGCCTCCACCCGTGTCATGCTGGCCGGCTACAGCCGCGGCGCGGCCACCATCCTGGCCGTGGCCGCCAAGCTTCACAAGGAGAACACGCCGGTGGATTCCATGTTCCTGTTCGACGCCGTCTCGCGGCAGATCATGAATGACGACACAAAGATAGTTCCGTCAGTAAAGTTCTGTCGCCATGCGGTTCGTTCCGACGATGCAGACCTTGTCAGCAAATATGAAACCTACATCGTCAAGGACTTTCCCATCGGCATGAAATCCGTGCCGGATCCCGTCCGGACCAACAAGATGCGGCCTTGGTTTGGACATGTCGCCTTGGAGGCGCCTAAGGAGGTGGACTTCAAGATGAGCCGGTTCCGCGGCTCGCACGGGGCTCTGGGAGGGGTGGGATGGAAGGACGTGCCGGAGGATGCGCCCGCCCAGCACTCCATTGTGGCCTGGATGAACCCCTTCCTTAAGGAGCGCGGCGTTCCCGTCGGCCTGATCGCCTATCCACCCTCGTCCGGCTGACCGGTGCGGAGCCCCCCCCGCGGGCATGCAGTCTTGAGAGGTCCGGCAGGCGACCGACGCCACGAGACAGCGGCGGGAGCCGGGACCGCCCCCTCGCCGTCGGGAGCTCGAGAGGCGATCCACCGCGCCCCTCGTCCGCCGGGTCCCGGCGGTGGACCTCGGCTGACGTGAACCGTCGCTTTCTCGACCGCCGGACCGGAGTCCGCGTCGTAGGCCCCGCCCGGGCCGAGGTCGAGGCCACGGGCCTGGGCCGCGCCCCCTTCAGACGGGGGTCAAGGCGCTAGGCCGCGGACTGGAGGAGCGCGCGGCGGGGGCGCCGCAGGGCCGCGGAGCCGCTCAGCCGGTTCTCAGCCCGTTCCCAGCCAAGACGCCCGGCGTCACGGAGCCGGGCGCTGTTCCCGCACCCGGCCTATCAGTGCGCGAAGTAGAAGCAGTTCACCACTTTGCGGTCGTGGGTGGAGCGTTTGGAGGTCGCCGACCGCGTCGATTGGTCGGCCGCGTGCATCCGGAACAGCACCGGACGCCTCGCCCTGGGCGAGGGAAGAGGGTGGCCAGCGCTAGGGTAAGCGCAAGGGCGAGGAGGCCCGCCCGCAAGAAAGCGCAGCTAGAACAGATGCCGACCGGTGTGACTCGCGAGTGGGTTCACGGTGCGTTGCGGGTTTGGTTCACCGTTCCTGCTGGTGAGGAGGCCGGCGGGCGATGGGCAAGCCGATGTCGATGGACCTGCGGGAGCGGGTTGTGGCGGCGGTGGACGGCGGGATGAGCCGCCACAAGGCGGCCGAGCGGTTCGGGGTGAGCGTCTCCAGCGCGATCCGATGGACGTCTCGGGCGCGGCGGCTGGGTCGGTTCGGCCCGGGCCGCAAGGCGGCGACACGCGCTCGCGCCGCATCGAGGCGCACGCGCCGGTGATCCTGGAGGCGGCGGAACGCTCCAGCTCCTCGGCCTTCGCCCGGCACGCCTGCGCAGTCACAGCGCGCCTCAGGCCGCCAGGGCGCTAGCCGTCGGCAGCACCTGCTCCGCGAAGGCCAGGGTCTCTGCGACGTAGCGGTCATGGCCCTCCATGAAGCCCATGTGCCCGCAGCCCTTCACCTCCTTGAGGATCGCGCCGGGGACGCCGCCTGCGATCTGGCGGCTGGCGATCGGCAAGGTGACGATGTCCCGCGTCCCCGTCAGCACGAGCGTGGGCGCGGCGATGGCGGCGAGGTCGTCGGTCATGCGCCAGCGCAGCATGGCCAGGTTGCCGAGGGCCTGCACCGCCGGCGACCCCTTCGCCGCCAAGCGGGCGGTGAGCTCCACCTGCCCGCGCGTGGCGAACCGCCCGAAGCCCGTAAGGCGCATGACGATGTGATTGGAGCCGCTAAGATAACCTTGCCAGCTCGACAGCCACACCAGCGGGCTGAGCCAGATCGATAGGTGCATCAGCGGCCGGATCAGCGGCGCCTTCAGCGCCCGCCACAGGCCGCCGAGCCACATGGTCGCCGTGGGATCCTGGTGCGTCGTGTCGATCAGCACCACGCCGGCGACGCGTCGCCTGAGCGCCTCAGGCGCGTCGCGGAAGAAGGTCTGGGTGGTCATGCCGCCGATGCTGTGGCCGACCAGCAGGACGGGCCCCGGCCCCGCGTGCTCCACCACCGCCGCCAGGGCGCGGGCGAACCCGTCCAGGCTGTAGGGATCGCGCATGCGGCCGGAGCGGCCGAGGCCGGGCAGGTCCCACGCGACCACGCGGTAGCGCGCGCCGAGCGCCTGCTTGAAGTCGCCCCAGGCGGTGGAGTTCAGCCCCCAGCCGTGGGTCAGGATCACCGCCGGCCCCGTGGACAGGCCCGAGGTCTCGACGTGCAGCCTGGCCCCGTCGGGCGCCGCCACCTCCACGCCCGCCGTGCGGCTGTGCATCGGCGTATGCCCGCCTCGCAGGAGCGCCAGCACGACGAGGCGGCCGACGCCCACGCTCCAGGCCAGGAGGCCGATCCCCGTCCACAGCCGCCAGGCGGGTCCGTGCGCGTGGTAGGCGACGCCGCGCGCGCTCACGAGGTCGTAGCCGTCCCACCAGCTCCACAGCAGCCAAGCCGCCGCGGCGAGAACGGCCAGGGAGACGAGCTGCAGCAGCAGCCTCGGGAACAGGACGACGGGCATGCAGGCCTCCACCGCCGGCCGCGCCGGAGGCTTCGCGAGGTTGGGGGAGGGCCGAGCCGCTTGGCCCGGCCCGACGGGTCAGAGCTTCTTGGTGAGCTTGGAGGCGATCTCAAAGATCTCCTCCGGCGCGTAGTCGGGCGTGAAGGCCGCCGAGGCGCCCTCCAGGTCCGGGATCTTGCCGGGATCGGGCATGCCGTCGACGATCTCGAGCTCGCCGGGCGGATCGTCCGGCAGGGCCATCTCGCCCCCGCCCCAGATCGCCGCCATCTCGGCGTAGTCCTTGGAACCGAAGCGGTAGAGGCGGCGGTGGCTGCCTTCGTCCAAGTACTTTTGGCTCTCGGGGATCTTGCTGAGGTCGATGTTGGGCGTGGGGAGCATCTTCTTGACGTCCACCCCCGTCAGCTTCTCGAGCGCCAGCGCGTAGGCGTGGGCGTGCACCGAACCGCGCACCAGGAGATAGCCGCACACCTCGCGCCCCGTCGGGTCCGACAGCGTCTCGTACACCCGCAGCTTGTGCATCCTCGCGCCGCATTCCAGGAAGAAGTTGTGAAGCGTGTCGAGCACCAGGTTGCCGGTGGAGAAGACGTTGTCGCCCGTCCACGGACGGAAGTTGCTGTCCGTCACCGTCGCCGCGCCGCCCGCGTGCAGGAAGGCGGCCGCCGAGCGCATGTCCTTCATGTCCTCGAACGGCGCCTTCGAGACGTCCGTGTCGCGCTCCGGATCGGGGCCGCTGGCCAGGAGGTTCACGCCGTTGGTCACCAGCTCGACGTGGCCCAGCTCTTCGGCGGTGATGCAGGCGACCAGGCTGTAGAAGGGCCTGAGCTTGTCTTTATTGCGAAAGTTGAAGCTCTGGAACATGTAGTTGTTCAGCGTCGACATCTCGCCGAATTTGCCGCCCAGCAGCTCCTGCAGCGCGGAGGCCGCGTTCGGATCGGCCTTCTTCGGCTTGGGCAGCTCGGCCTGGAGCTGATCGACGCGCATGAACATTTGGGGGAGCCTCGCCCCCGGCACGGGTCTGGGTAAGCCCGCGCACCTGCCCTTCGTTCCGCTCCGGCTAGCGCATCAGGCCTGCGTCGCGCAGGGCGCGGGTGATCACCTCGCCCACCTCGCCTCCCGGGAGCCTGCCCGGCCGCGATCCCATAGCCCCGGCCGTGGGCGGCGGCGGTCTTGGCGGGCTCACGGGGGGGCGCCGGACGGCGGTAAGTCCCCAGGCGCGCGCGATCTCGCCCGACGAGGACAGCCCGGCTTCGAGGATCCAGGGCGCGGCGGCGCCGCAGCCGTCGGACCCGCCCGCCGCGATGGGCGTGCCGTGACCCAGACCGGCCATGCGGTGGAGCTCCACGGCGATCTCCCCGTCCCGCCCGCGCCACACGGTGTGCGCGTGCCCCGCGGCGAGCGAGCCGCCGTGGGACTGCCGGTCCGCGCCGTGGACGTCGCACCACTGCAGAGCGAGCGCATCGGCCGCCGCGGGCGCGACGGTGGTGTCCGCCCCGCCATGCCAGATGGAGACGTGGGGCCAGCGCGCGGGCCGGGGCGCCGCCCGCCGCACCTTGTCGCCCCACTCAACGCCGGTCCGGGTGGGTGGGCGACGCATGGCCGCCAGGGCCTGGTCGACCCCCGACGCGGCCCCGTACGGAAGCCCGGCGATCACGGCACCACCGCTGAACAGCTCCGGGTACGCGGCGAGCATCACCGCGGCCATGGCGCCTCCCGCCGACAGCCCCGTCACGAATACGCGGTCGGGATCGAGGTCGTGCGTATGCAGGGCGTGCCTGATCATCGCGGCGATCGACCCAGCCTCGCCCGCTCCGCGCCGAACATCTCCATCCTCGAACCAATTGAAGCAGAGGTTGGCGTTGTTGCCTCTCGCCTGCTCGGGGCAGAGCAGCGCGAAGCCGTGCCGGTCCGCGAGCTCGACCCACCCTGCGCCTGCGGCGTAGCCGGCCGCCGTCTGCCCACAGCCGTGCAGGACGACCACCAGGGCCGCGTTAGGCGGCTGGTCTACCGGCAGGTGCACCCACATGTGAAGCGCGCCGGGGTTGGCGCCGAACTCGGCCACCGGCGTGAGCGACGCGCCCGCGTGGGACGCCGACGCTTTCGCTTTGGCGACGAGCTCGGCGACGATGCTTCCTAGACTGGGCACGGCCGCTCTCCCGCCGGCACGCCCAGCCGATTGCATATGGATGCTGCACTGCAGCAATTCACCCCCGACCCTTCACAGACCGGATGGTCAGGCTTGTCGGGGCCTCAAGTATTTTCGGCGACCCGCTGAGTCGCTGTGCTGCTAGGTTGGAGAACGACGCCTTCAGCTCGCCCTGGTGCGTTCCAGTCCAGGGTCCGGACCTTGAGAAAGGCGCGCCAGACGTCACCTCGCGGCGGCGAACGTCCGCTTAACGCGCGAGCACCAAAGACTGCTTCTGGCGCGGAGCGGCCGCAACCAGGCTGCCGGGCTATCAACCCGCCAGGGGACTTAACCAGCGACCACGTGTGTGAGGTGGGCGCGGTTGCGCAGAAGGTTGATTGCCGAGTAGACGGTGGTTCTGTCGCCGCCTAGACGGCTGACCTACCGGTCCGCCTGACCATGTCCATGGTGACCACGTATGCTGCTCGTCGCTATGCTGCTGCTGGGGCCAACCCCGGTGTCACACGCGCCGAAGGCCGTGGGCGCGGTCACCGTGCGCACAGAGAACTATCCCCGACCGCCCTACTCAGGAGCGACGTACTATATATACCAGCGAGCAGGAGCGCCGATCTGCACCAAGCTCGAGGTCTGCAACAAGTTCGACAACTGCACCTTCACCTACCGGCGAGGCGCGTTCAAAGACCCGGAAGATCAGGAGACAGGGGCACCCTACAGCACTGAGCCGGCTGTGCTCATCCCGGCCGCTAAGCTGGCGAAGCACGTCTGCCTGACGAAGTTTCGGCTCAACGGCTCTCCGCGATGAGAGGAGCCCTTAGGTGAGCGGCCGTTGATGACCGCCGAAGGCAGGTTGGCGCCTCGACATTACGGCCCGTCAGCGAACGTCATGTGTCTGGAACCGCGCCGACGTCCGCTCCTGGCGCATCCGGGTCAGTGGCCTCCCGCGACCCAGACGATCCCCGCCCGGGTGAGTTCTTCTGCGAGCGCCGTCTCAAGCTCCAGGGCTTCCCAGCGCCGAAGCGGGTTCAAGTGCGTCACCAAGTCCGGCAGGAGCCGCACGCCGAAGCGGTCGACATGCCGGCTGGCCTTGTAGCCCCGCTTATGCTGATCGAAGCGGAGATCGGGATCTCGGGAGGTCTCGCCGACATAGAGGCCCCATCGGCAGGACCGACGGGGGTCCTCAAGGAGCGCGACATAGACGTGGTGTGTCGCACCGGGCGCGCCGAGGGTGGTGGCGCGCAGCCGGAGCGTCGCGCGCCGAGCTGAGGCGATCCATTGTGCCGGGGGTGAAGCCACGTCGCGACTTCACCAGCCTTGGATTTCCCGCTCGTAAGCGGCCCTGGCCGACGTCGATTCTCGTGCAGAGCGGCAGTGCGCCCGGCTCTAAAGAGCCGACCTCTGGCCACCGCTCAGCCCGACTGGTGACAAGCGGACCTCGCCAGAGTCGGTCAGGGGTGGAAATCGAACCTTAGGATTTGTAAATCCCTGTATGCGCCCAGGGCGGCCCAGCCGAGTAAAACTGATCCACAATCACTGCTCGATAGAGCCGCGCATAGGCATAGGCGCCGTCGATAGTCGGGCAGGCGCATGACAGCCTCTGACCGTCGCACTCCACGGTTACCTCGTAGACCTGGTGACTATTGCGGATGGCCGAGACGATCCGAGTGTCGAGCCAAGTTGAAACTCTCCATTCCTCCTGAATTAACCACCGACCCCTGTTCGCGCAAGGCCGCGCTGATCGTCTCAAGTTCTTTCCGACATGCTGGTTCGTGATTGGGATCGCAAGCGGCGATCGCCTCAACGATGCCTTCTTGAAGATGTGATAGTTCGTGACCTTGTCGACGCCGGGCATCTCGGACCTTGCCGACACGCGCGGCGATCCACTTTCGCTTGGACAGCTTCCACATCGCGGCGCTCCCGACCGGCTTAGCTGTCGTCTAACGGACCTCGCCACTGTCGCCTATGGGTCGGCGGCGGCCATCGGCTCGAGGCCGGACTCCGAACGTCTGCGGGTCCTCGCGGGATGTCGTGTTCCTGGAGCGACGCGAGAGTCCGCTGCTGGCGCGTGGCGGCCCGAACTGAGTTCTTGCATGGCGTCGGAGACACGGACGGCGGCTGCCCCTTTTTCGCCGGCAGAGGCAGTGGCCGCGCAGCAAGGCAAGCCGTGTCTCGACTTCTCCGTGGCGGGCCGGCATGCGCCGTGACAATGCTCGCGCGCGCGCCGCCCCCATCCTCTTCGTACTGATCTGGTCGAGCGGCTTCGTCGTCGCCAGGGGCGCCGCGCCACACGCGGCGCCTGAGCTCGTTCTTCTGGTGCGCATGGGGCTCACTGCGGCGCTCATGTGCGCTATTGCCCTATGTCTTCGCGAGCGCATGCCAAGCGGGAAGCGCCTGAGCCTGCATCTCGCCGCCGGCGCGCAGCTGAACGGCGGTCATCTTTGCAGCAGGTGGTGGGTGATCAGCCGTGGACTGCCCGCGGGCGTGATGGCGCTGCTCGGCGCTCTGCAGCCCCTGGTGGTCGCGGTCGGCTCCTTCCTGTTCCTGCATGAGCGCCTGCCGGAGCGCGGCTGGGCAGGTCTCGCCATCGGCCTTGGCGGCGTGATGTTGGTGCTCATGCCGCTGCTTGGGCGCGGCCTGCGCCTGCATGTGCCAGCCTACGTAGTCGTGAGCGCCATGCTGGCCATCCTCGCCATGGCCGCCGGCGTCATGATCCAGCGCGGCTCAATCGCGCAGGACGGGGTCTGCGCCTCCTGCGCCGTCCAGAATGCGGCGCGGCGATCGCCCTGGTCGCGACGCTCTCGCTAGGCGATTACCGCTGGGACAACTCGCCGCCGTTGAGGCGTGGCTGCTATTCGGCGAGCGGCTGGTCTGGGTGCAGCTCGTCGGCTTCGCTCTTGCGCTCGAAGGGGTAGTGCTTGCGCGTGCTCGCCCGCAGAAAGCGATCGAAGAACTCGCCTGATCAGCATGCAGCTTGACTCGCTGAATACCTCGACGCCGGCATCGGCTGCGAAGGTCGTCTCTCCGGAGCGAAGCCAACGTGAGCTGTTGGCATCCCCTTCATCTGAAATCCCGCGTCGGCGCCTTGATCCCCGACCCGAGCGCCAGATCGGGAATGTAGATGTCCCGCGGCTTCGCCCGCCCGTGGGCGCGAGCTGATCTCGTGCATCCGGCCCTCCCCCGTGTGTAGCGCCCTCACCGCAGCCGCGCGTCAGGCTGAAGGCGCCGGCCGTCTTCCCCACCTCGCGCAGGTCCTCGGAGAGGTTCAGGAGGCGGTAGGCGATCACATGCACCACCTCGCCCTCGCGCTGCACGCGCCCCTCGACTCCCATCAAGCTGGCCGACAGAACTAAGCGCCGCTGCTTCTCGAAAAGCTGCGGCCAAACCACCAGGTTCGCCACGCCGGTCTCGTCCTCCAGGATGATGAACATGACCCCCTTCGCCGACCCCGGCTTCTGCCGCATCAGCACGAGGCCCGCGACCGTGCAGCGGCGACCGTCCCGCGCCGCGCCCGCCTCGGCGCAGGTGACCATCCGCCGCCGCGTCAGCTCCTCGCGTAGGACGCTGATCGGGTGCGCCCGGAGCGTCAGCCCGACGTGCCCGTAGTCCTCCCCACCTCTCGGCCCTGCGTCATCGGCCGGAGCGGAACCGTAGCCTCGACGATCTCCGGGGCGAGCCCCCCTTCCCTCTCGTCCGCGGCCGCGAACAGCGGCAGGGCGTGGTCGCGGAGCGCCTTGAGGGCCCACGACGCCTCGCGCCGGCCAAGCCCAAGGGAGGCGCGGAAGGCGTCGGCCTCGGCCAGCCGCTCCAGAGATGAGACTGGTGCGCCGGCGCGCCGCAGCACCTCCTCCGGGCTGGCGTAGGGCTGGTCGGCGCGCGCCATGCGATCTTGGCCGCTTCCGCCTCGCGCAGCCCCTTGGTCATGCGCAGCCCCAGCCGCACGGCCAACCGATCCTCGTCGTCGGTCGGCTCCAGCGTGCAGTTCCAACGCGACGCGTTGACGCACACAGGCCGCACCTCGACCCCGTGCTGCTGGGGGTCGCGCACGATCTGCGCCGGCGCGTAGAAGCCCATGGGCTGGGCGTTCAGGAGCGCGGCGCAGCCGCTCGCGGCGGAACCCGGCGGCGTCGATCGTGCAACCCTCGCCGATGCAGCTCACCACGTCCTGCAGCAGACGCCGCGAGGGGGCGTGGAACAGCACGTCGTTCGTCACGACCGTGCGCACCCGGGCGGCCGCGGCCAGGTTGGTCAGCGCCTGCAGCCGCACGGCGTCGCCGGGGCGGCGCTGCAGCGTCAGAGCGCAGTAGGCGCGGTCGCCGAAGGCGCCCGCCAATCGGCGAAGCCTCGCCACGCAGTCGGCGTCGGCCGCGCCCGCCACCAGCGTCGCGAGCGCCCCTCGCTCTAATCGACCAGGTCAGACCAGGCGAGCTCGCAGGCCCCCTTCCCCGCCCTTCCCTTCCCCAGCGACAGCAGCCGGCAGAGCCGGCCGTAGGCGGCGCGATCTGGGGGATAGACGAGGAGCGACGTCCCGTCCGTCAGGTCCAGCCGGCAGCCCACGACGGCGCGCGCACCCCGGTGACCTTCGCCGCCTCGTGCGCGCGCACGGCGCCAGCCAACGAGCTTCCGTCGCAGACCGCCAGGGCCTCGATCCCGCAGAGCGCCGCTTGGGTGAACAGGTCCTCGCAGCTGCTCGCCGCGCGCAGGAACGAGAAGTGGCTGGTGACCTGCAGCTCGGCGTAGCCCGTCACCCTGACCCCGGGAACGTTGTTCCCGTCTTGTTCTCACCACCTGCCGCCAGAGTCGAGCGTCGAAGATCGCGCGAGCGCTCAATCCATACCCCCCCCCCCCGCTTTCCGGTAACACCTCGGCGACGACGCTCGCCGCTGTGGCTCGGCTTGAGGGCCGCAACGCCGTGCAGCCGTTGAACGCGACCAGCCACTGGCTGAACGGAGACGTCGCGGGCGAGTGCGAGGCGGCCGACCCCAGGCACACTGGGGTGGGGTTCGCCACGCACGCGGCCGCGACCTTCTTCTGGGCCGCCCTGTTCGAGGCCTGGATCGAATCCCGCCGTCCCCGGCCGGCCGGCCGCCTTATGGCGGAGGCGGCGGCCATGTCCGCTGTGGCGGCCGCGGTCGACTACCTGGCGACGCCGAAGCGGTTCACGCCGGGTTGGGAGTTCGTGCTCACCAACCGCGGCATGGCGGTCGGCTACGCGGGCATGGCGGCGGGATTGGCGGCGGCCGTGTGGGGAACGGACCGCGCGAGCCGGTCTCCCAATGGCTGACGGACTGCCGGAGCTGCCGGCCGGCGCCTTCGAGAAGCTGGACACCGGCGACGACCTCGACTTCTACGCGCCCCCCCGCCTGGCCACCCATATCGACGAGGGCGCCGTCGCCGCCCTGACCGCCTACTACCGCGAGATCCTTCCCGCTCGTGGCGCCGTGCTCGACCTCATGTCGAGCTGGGTCAGCCACCTGCCGCCTGAGGTGGAGCTCAGCGAAGTGATCGGCCACGGCATGAACGCCGATGAGCTCGCCGCCAATCCAAGGCTGACCCGCCGCTTCGTGCAGGACCTCAACCGGGACGCTCGGCTGCCGCTCGCGGACGCCAGCCTGGACGCGGCTCTCTGCTGCGTCGGCATCCAATACCTGCAGACGCCGATCGCGGTCTTCAGCGAGGTCGGCCGCGCGCTGAAGCCCGGCGCGCCCTTCGCGGTCAGCTTCTCCAACCGATGCTTTCCCACCAAGGCGGTGGCGATCTGGCGCGCGCTCGACCCCGCCGGCCAAGCGAGGCTGGTGGCGCTCTACCTTGAGCGCTCCGGCTTCCGAACCGTGGAGGCGCAGGTGCTGGCGAACGGAACGACCGGTGATCCGCTGATGGTCGTCACAGGCTCGAGGTGACGGCCTGCGTCGGCGTGACCTCTAAGTCCGCCTCGGCTCGCGAGATGAGACAGGAGGCCCTGCTGTGCTGACCTGCGACGACCCTCTCGCGGTTGATCCGAAAGCCCACTCCGCGCGAGGAGAAGGATATGCGTGACGTACAGCTGCCGCACGGAACGCGGGTCACCGCGCTTGGACAGGGCACCTGGCGCATGGGAGAACGGCCGGATCGGCGGGCTTCGGAGATCGCCTCGCTACGGCTCGGCGTCGACCTCGGCCTGACGCTGATCGACACCGCCGAGATGTACGGCGGGGGCGCGACCGAGAGCTTGGTCGGGGAGGCTCTCGCCGGTGTGCGAGACGGCGTGTTCCTCGTGAGCAAAGCCTACCCGCAGAACGCCGGCCGCGGACGCCTGGAGCGGGCCTGCGAGGCGAGCCTCAAGCGGCTGCGCACCGACCGGCTCGATCTCTACCTTCTGCACTGGCGAGGCTCGGTGCCGCTGGCCGAGACCGTCGAGGGCATGGAGGCGCTGCGCGCCGCAGGCAAGATCGTGGCTTGGGGCGTCAGCAATTTCGACCTCGACGACATGGATGAGCTGGCCGCGGCCGATGGGCGGGCCTGCGCGACCGATCAGATCCTCTATAGCGTCAGCCGCCGCGGCCCTGAGTTCGACCTCCTGCCCGCCCTCGCCGACCGCCACGTGTCGGCGATGGCGTACAGCCCCGTCGATCAGGGGCGGCTGCGCACGGGCGGCGCGCTCAAGGCCGTCGCCGAACGCCACAGCGCGACGCCTTACCAGGTGGCGCTGGCTTGGGTGCTGCGACGGCCCGGCGTGATCGCCATCCCGAAGGCGGCCGACGCGGCTCACGTACGTGAGAACCGGGGGGCGGCCGACCTGCAGCTGACGCCCGACGACCTGGCCGCGATCGACGGAGAGTTCCCGCCGCCGGTCCGCCGCACGCGCCTGGAAATGCTCTGACCGCGTCGTGGGCTAGAGCAAACCCACGGGCGCGCCGGCCGGTTCACCCAGGCCGGAGAGCGTGACGCCCAGCAGGCGCACGCTGCGCGGAAGCGGAAGCTCCGCCTGCAGCAGGAGGCGCGCCTCTTCCGAAGCGGCGGGTCAGCCGCTATGGGGCGCTTTGACGAGGCTGGATCGCAGCTCTCATCAGACTTCGACATCTTAAACGTCAGGCACGATGCGCAGACGGCCGGCGGGCCGCGGGAACTTGCCCGATCCCTTGATAGGCGGCGCGAATACAGGCGCAGTGTCTGCTACGGTTTTGAAACGAAGCGAGATAGCGGCGCGGTCTGTGGTCGTCACCCGTTTATAGCTTTGCGGAGTATAGCCGTCGATCCAAGTTGAGTAGTCAGGCCATACTTGATGCAATCGGACGGTCGTCCCCTGAAGCTGTTCATAGGCGATGAGCGAGCGTCGCCAGCGGTGCTCGTCGAAGTTGAACTTCGTTCGAAGCATCTCGCCCGCCAGATCGCCATAGCCCATGAGCGTCAGCGACTTCGCCGGGGACATGGCCAGGTTCAGACCTCCCTCGCTCCTGTCCAAACGGATGTGGACGATGCGCTCTCGCTGACCCGGCATGACGCTCAACATCTGGTCCTGCCAGTCCTTGGCGGAATCCAGGATCGCGCCCCCAAACTGCGCGAGCGAGCGGACAGGCGAAATCGTCGTGAACGATCCAGCCGCCGCTGTGAGCGGCAGGCTGACCCGGTCGGCCGGGTCGTCCGACGGCTGAAGCGCATCGAGGCTGAGGGCGAAGGTGGGACGAGTTGGAAGGACCGCGTCGAAGAAGTGGATCGGAAAGTTGCTGCTGATGCCTCCGTCCGAGAACCAGACCTTCTCCAGCTTCATTCTCGGGCGGCTGCCGTCTTCGATCGGCGTGTCCGGAGCGACGGGAGCCAGATCGGTCGTCGCCATGGGCACCGCCTCGATCAGCACGGGGAAGCTCAAGCTCATCCGCATGGCGACCACGACGGGGAGATCGTCCGGATCCGGCGCCTTCTGATAGCCGCTGTAGAGTTCGCTGTCCGGTGACACGGCTCCGCCGGTCAGGGGCGAGCTCCCCTTCAAGTAAGTCATGACGGCCTCGGGAAAGATACGCGACCACTCGTCGAGCTTGAACAGGAACGTGCCTCCGATGGCCGGAAGGGCGTGGGGGCGACGCATCGAGAGATTGGTCGTGATCATTCGAAGCTCGATCGACCGCTCCCCCCGCTGGCGTCGTCGGGAGAGACGCCTGCTTGGGCAAGCTGCCCAAAGGTGAGCGGCGTCGCGTGCTCTTCTTGCCCGAAGGCGATGAACTGGATCGATCGGTGGAGCCAATTGGTCAGGGCCGGTGCGTCCGTGCGCGTCGGCATCCCGCTGCAGAGGCCGAAGCCATGTCGCGGCAACACGCGCGTCGCAAGGCGCAGGATTGCGAGAAATGGTCCGAGGGCGGCGCCAAGCAGCACGCCCGCACGCCCAGCGCTACACCCGGCGCCGCCTCCGGTGTGAGGGCTTGAGCGAGGACAAGGGCGCTCAGCGCCATCGCTCCCGCGCCCACGCCCGCTCCGATGGCCGCGGGGACAAGGAATTCCAGGTAGGCCGACAGCCACCCGCGGAGCCCAGGAGCCTTCGAGATCGCCTGCAGCGCCCGCATGAGCGGCCGAAGCGCCGGGGTGGGCTGAAACAGCGACTCGAGGATGGCGGGTATCTCTAGGCACCTGGTCTCGAAGCGCGTGAAGGCGCCCGCATCCCCGGACTGGCGCCCGAACTCGGCCGCAGCCGCAAACGCGGCGGCGATGGCGACAGCCGACGTGCCGCCGATCGAGCGGAACCTGTACTGCGTCGCGAGCTGCAGAACGGCGTAGGGATAGACCACCCCGGAGGTAACGCCGCCCTTCATCACGAGATCGCACATCTTCGGGGGGTCTTCGAAGGCCTCTTTGCCGTAGCGAGGTTCGCCATTCACGCGTGGGTTCATCGGCCCCCCTCCTGGTTGTTCGCCGCGAGGACTGTCGCCTCGACCTCACCAGCCTCGCAAGCGATCGAGCTGCTCACGCGAACACCCCGTGGATGAACCATTGCAGATCGCCCGTCGCGGCGATCTCGCCGTCACCGCGGCGGAACAGCCAGAAGCGCTCGCCGGCTTCGTCCTCGACGGCGAAGTAGTCGCGCACGCTCTCCATCTCGGCGTCGCGCTTCCACCACTCGCCGAAGATCCGCTCGGGCCCGTCCGCCCGCTTCACGCGCCGCCGCTGGCCGCGCCAGGCGAATACGGCGGGGGCTGGTCCGGCAAGGCCGCCACCACCTCCACCGGCTCGGGCGGCGACAGCAGCCGCGACGGCCGCGGCTAGGGTGTGGACCCAACTGGCTTGAGGCTGCGTGTCTGAGGTGATTCAAGCTCCTGAACGGGGGGCTTGGGCGATGCGCTTCGACCTGACGGACGCCGAGTGGCGGGTGATCGCGCCGCTCCTGCCGCCGCACGGGCTGGGCAAGGCGCGGGTGGACGACCGGCGCGTGCTGGACGCGATCTTCTACATCCTGCGCACAGGCGCGCCGTGGCGTGACCTGCCGGCGCGCTACGGCCCGTACACGACGGCCTACAACCGCTTCAACCGCTGGAGCCGCAAGAGCGTTTGGGGCGAGGTGTTCGAGGCGTTGACCCGGGAGATGCCGGGCGCCCTGCACGCGGTGGACTCCCCCATCATCAAGGCCGACCGCGCGGCGGCCGGCGTAAAAGGGGGGAGCGCGCCCAGGCGGTCGGGCGCTCCCGCGGCGGCCGCTCGACCAAGGTCCACGCCCTTGTCGACAGCCAAGGCCGGCTCCGGCGCGTCCTGATCACCGCCGGCCAGCTGCACGACGGCCAGAGCCCGCACCCGCTGCTGGTCGACCTGCGGCCCGGCTCCGTGCTCCTGGGCGACAAGGCCTATGACAGCCGCGCCGTGCGCTCCGCCGCCGAGGCGAGGGGAGCCTCGGCCAACATCCCGAGCCAAGCCGACCGCAAGCACCCCGCGCCGTTCGACTCCAAGCTCTACAAGGCCCGCAACGTCGTCGAACGCGCCTTGTGCAGGCTCAAGGACTGGCGACGCTTCGCCACCCGATACGACAAGCTCGCTCGAAACTACCTCGCCGCCGTCCAGCTCACCGCCCTGCGAGCAGGCTACCTCATTGAGTCCACACCCTAGCCCCCTCGCCAGACGCAAGGCACGCTCGTAGCGATCCAGCTCGCCCGCCATGCGTCGTCGAGCTTTGAAGGGGTTGCGGGTGCCGAGGGAGGCGATGACCTCCCGCTTCCCAAACGCTTCCCGCGCATCTTCCAGGACGGCGCAACGGAAGTAGAACGAGCCCCCGCGATCGTAGAGAAAGCGGTGGTGTGCAACCCGTTGCAACGCGCTTGCGCCTCGCCGCCAGCCTCATCCTGTAGCAGCATTTGCAGCAGCCGTGAGCGGAGAAGCCCAGCAGTGATCACGGATTGAGAGCTGCTAAGCGGTTGCTGCGACCGTGGCGGAGAGGGTGGGATTCGAACCCACGGTGCCCTTGCGGGCACGCCGCATTTCGAGTGCGGTGCTTTCGACCACTCAGCCACCTCTCCGCAGAGGTCGAGCCCCGGCGTGAGCGCGAGGCGGCGGGTGAAGGCGCGGCTTCTATGGCGCCCGCCTCCGTCCCGCAAGGGTGGACGGGAGGTCAGGCCAGGGCGGTCCAATCCGTCGCGGCCAGGCGGGCCAGCACGGCGTCAAGCGCCGCGCGCAACCGAGCGAAACCGGCGTGCGGCGCCTGATGCGCCTCGTCCAGGTAGAGGTCGCGGCGCACCTCGAGCTGCACGGCGTGCCGGCGCTCGCAAGGGCGTCCGTGGCGCTCCACCACGTGGCCGCCGGCGTAGGGGCGGTTGCGCGCCAGGGTGAAGCCCGCCTGGGCGAACGCCGCTTCGATCCAGGCGGTCACGCGGGGCGACGCGGCCGCGCCGTGGCGGTCTCCCAGCACCACCTGCGGCCCGTCGCCCGTCCCGCCGGCCGCCGCCACAGCCGCGGCGGGCATCGAGTGCCAATCGAGCAGCACGGCGCAGCCGAAGCGCGCCGCCGCCGCGTCCATCAGGCGGGAGAGCTCGCCGTGGAACGGGGCGTGCACGCGCTCGAGCCGCGCCTCGACCTCGGCGAAGGCCGGGGGCTCGCGGTAGATCTCGCAGCCCTCGCCCACCACGCGCGCCACCGAGCCCAGGCCCGCCGCCGCCCGCGCCGTGCGCGTGCAGGCCCGCCCGGCGGGGCCGGCGAACATCTGTGGGTCGAGCTCGTAGGGGGCGCGGTTCAGGTCGACGTAGGCGCGGGCGTGGCGGGCCAGCAGCAACGGCGCCCCGTGCGCGGGCGCGGTGTCGATCAAGAGATCGACATAGGCGTCTTCCGAGCGGCGGATCTCGCGCCGGTCCAGGGCGGAGCGCGCCATCATCTCGGCGGGGTAGAGCCGGCCGGAATGGGGCGAGGAGCAGACCAGGGGCGTGGCGACCGCGGCCGGCGCCCTCAGCTCGAAGGCGGCGCCACGGTCGGCGTCCGCAGGGAACAGCGCCGGTTCTGCGGGCGTGGACGCGAAGGCGCGCGGGTCCGAAGTCCCGCGCGGGGGCGCTGCGCGGAGGAGGGAACGCGCCGTCATCGGCGGGCACCATGCGGACGGCGCCCGGCCCGGTCAACGCGGCCGGGCGGGACGCGCCGGCCACGGGCGGTTTAAACCGGCCTTCACCCTCCGGCCCCAGTATGTGTCGCCGATGGACGCCTCCCCCGCCGCCGACCGCATGACGCGCATCCTCCTGGCCGAAGACGACGACTCGCTGCGCGCCTTCCTGTCGCGCGCGCTGGAGCGCGCCGGCCACCGCGTGGTCTCCTGCCCCGACGGCGAGGCGGCGCTGGAGGCGCTGGAGCGCGGCGACCGCTTCGACCTCCTGCTCACCGACATCGTCATGCCGGGGGTGGACGGCATCGAGGTGGCGCGGGTCGCCGCCGACAAGGACCCGCAGCTGCGCATCATGTTCATCACCGGCTTCGCCGCCGTGGCCCTGGCCGCCGGCTCTCGCGCGCCGGCGGGAGCCAAGGTGCTGGCCAAGCCCGTGCACCTGCGCGAGATCGTGGCCGAGGTGGAGCGCATGGTCGCCGCCTGAGCGGCCGCCGGACGGCCGCCTTGCGGGCGGAGCGCTCCGCCGCTATCACCCGCCCCTTCCCGAGCGTGGACGCGTAGCTCAGCGGGAGAGCACCTCGTTGACATCGAGGGGGTCGCTGGTTC